>JAYUQC010000014.1:0-48048 GCA_043759735.1 Rhodoferax sp. | reverse complement strand
GTGGTGATGTTGCCCCGCTCTCTGCTGGAGGCGTTGAAAGCGCAAGTGGGCCTGGCTCGGCAACTCTGGACGCATGACCGGCAACTCGGCGCCGCTGCAGTTGAGGTGCCTGACGCGCTGGCTGTCAAATATCCCGACGTGGGCCGGCGCTGGGGTTGGTTCTGGGTGTTTCCAGCAGCCAAATTTTCTGTCGACCCGCGTTCTGGCATTGAGCGCAGACATCATCTTTACGAAGAGCGCTTGCAACGCGCCATCAAGTTGGCGAGCGCAGCTGCGCACATCGTCAAGCCGGTCTCCGTGCACACCAGTTGACGCCGAGAAACTGGGGAAGCGCATTGAAGACGTGCACAGCCAAGATCAACGCGTACACGGTCGGCTGGATGGGGTTCTTTGGAATCTGCACGGAGCAAGTTGAGTCGAGGTCGTCCGACCAGCCGCAGGGGTACAAACCTGCGGTTCCGAAGAGCCGTATGTGAACAGCACAAGTACGGTTCTGTGAGAGGGGCCCCCAGCGATGGGGGTCCCTACTCGATCAGCCGGGCAGCCGAATGCGCCGCCGGCCTGATCCCTCGCTGTGCCACCCGTATCCGGTTTGTCATGATCTTGGGAAAGATCAACCATGCGGACAAGAACAGGCGTCACCCGCACTGCCCCACATACCCGCACGCCGTGCAGAAGTCGCAGCCATCTTTCTTGATCACGGTCGGATTGCCGCATTCCGGACACGGCCGGCCGGCTAGTGGCGCCCGGTCGCGACCGCCTGCCGGGTTTTCCAGCACGCCCATCTCGCGCACCGGGTATCCCTCCTCGTCCAGCACCCCGAGCATCGCGTAGCGGTGCATGACCAAACGCGCCAGATAGGCCACGGTGGAGGGCCAGACCTGCTGGCGGCGTTCGTTGTGCGGCAGGCCGGGCACGAAGGCCATGAAGTGGCCCAGCGGTTCGGCATAGTTGAGTAGCTTGCGCAGCTTCATGCCGATCCAGGCCGGGTCGATGACCCGCATGTCCAGCGACAACAGCCGTGCCAGACCATCATAGGCGCGCGGGTAGTTGCCCGACAGCCCCATGGCGCAAGGTCGCGTGAGCGCTCCGCCGTCGTGCTGTGGCAGCGTGATTTCCTTGAGCGTCAACGTGAGTTGTTCGCCGGTGGCGGGGTTGTCGACATCGACGGCCCAGGCCAAGGTGCCGCCGGGGCCGGTCACTGGTTCGTCACGGCTGAACATGGCGTCCAGCACCGGTGTCGGTCCGACCCCGCTGCCGGTCGGCTGGAGTTGTTCGCAGCGCCAGCGTATCACCGCCGCAGTGGCAGCGACCACACCCGGGAACAGGCGCTTTTCACCATTGGGTGGGAACGGCATCTCGAAGCTGCGTTCCTCGGCCACGGTGGCCAGCGCGTCGAGCTTGAGCTGCAACCAGGCCGCGTCGTTGGCGCGCATGTCCATCGACAGGGTCTTGGCCAGTGCGCCGAGTCCGCGCGGTTGCTCCGCACCGTTGACCCAGACCTCGAACGGACGCGGCGCGCCGCCCTCGTCGGGCGCGAGTTCACCGACGAACAGCGCGAAGTCGCCGAATGGGTGGTGCACCATGAAAGTCCAGGCCGGGTTGCCGGCCGGCAGCTCCGGTCGGCCCGGCCAGCGCAATGACGACAGTACCGGTGCCGGCAGCCGATCCAGCGCCAGGCGGCGATTGGTGTCGCGCACGACCAGCGGCTCTGCGGTGGCCGCAGGCGGGTCGGTATGCAGTACCGATCCGAGCACATTGTTCGGCCGGTAGGTCGCCAGGCCCTTGAGGCCGGATTTCCAGGCCTGCAAGTACAGATCCTGGAATTGCGCGTAGGGATAGTCGGCCGGCACATTGACGGTTTTCGAGATCGCCGTATCGATGTAAGGCGCCACGGCCGCCACCATGGCCGCATGGGCCTGCGCACTGAGTTCCAGCGCCGTGACAAAGGCCGGCGGCAGTGGCGTGTCGGCGCCATGCAGGTGGCGGAACAGGCGCCAGGCGTGGTCCTGTACCGCATATTCCTTGAAGCCGCCGTTGGGCATGCGCTTCTTGCGTGTGTAGGTCCAGCTGAACGGCGGCTCGATGCCATTGCTGGCGTTGTCGGCGAATGCCAGGCTGATGGTGCCGGTGGGCGCGATCGACAGCAGGTGAGAGTTGCGGATGCCGTGGGCGCGGATACGGTCCTTGATCGGTTGCGGCAGGCGCGACGCAAAGCCCTGCCCGCTCAGGTACAGGTCGGCATTGAACAACGGAAAGGCACCGCGTTCCCGCGCCAACTCGCACGATGCGCTGTAGGCAGCGTCGCGCAGGCTCTGGCTGATCTGGCGCGCCATGGTGCGCGCCGGGTCGCTGTCGTAATGCAGGCCCAGCATGATCAGCGCATCGCCCAGGCCGGTAAAGCCCAGCCCGACGCGGCGCTTGTTGCGCGCTTCCTGCTGCTGCTCGGGCAGCGGCCAGACGGTGATGTCGAGCACGTTGTCGAGCATGCGCGTCGCAACGCCGGCCAGTGCCGCAAAACCGGCGTGGTCGAAGCGCGCCTGTGATTGGAAGGGTTCGCGCACGAAGCGGGTAAGGTCGATCGAACCCAGGCAGCAGCAGCCATAGGCGGGCAAGGGCTGTTCACCGCAGTTGTGCACCAGGATGCCGTTGGCGTCGAACGCGTGCATGTGTTCGACCGTCACATCAAACACCGGTTCCACCCCATCGGCATCGATTGCCAGTACCTCGGCGGTGAAACGCTCCGCGTTCATCGCACGACGATAGGCCGCCAATCGCTCCTGCAGACGCTGGGCCTTGGCGTCGTCTTCGAATCCGATGCAAGCGCCGAAAACAGGCAGGTTGTCGCCGCTGATGACCAGCTCATGTAACGGCTGTGTCGGATACTGTCGCATACCGCCGCGTCCGTCCGGCAGAAGGCTGACGAGCGAAGGCTTGCGGTTGTGGTAAATGGTCGATGCCATGCCCAGACGCAGCAACATGCGTTGCGCAGCTTCCAGCGCCGACAGGTCGACCTGTGTCAACCGGACACTGACGCCCTTTTCCTGGCTGCCCTGCACCGAGCCGTCAGCGTCGAACAGGCCGCGCAGCAGGCCGCGACAGAACTCGGAGGATGCGGCCTCCATCGCCGGCGTGATGGTCTTATTCCCCGGCGAGGCGCCAAGTTCGAGTGCCAGCTTGCGCAGGGCCACGGAGGCGAGCCGGAACTCGCCGCGGTCGCGCACCGCGCGCTGCCAGCCGCGAAAGTCCGCGCGGTGGGGCAGCGTCATGGCGGCTACCTCGGCAGCGCGCATGATGCCGCCGGCGCTATGGTCGAATGCGGTCGTTGCGCCGCTGACGGCCCGCAGTTCTGGTGCCCACGCCGATAACACCGCCTTGTCCGCTTTGAGCGTTCCGTCGCCGATCAGCAAACCCATCAGATAACCTTCGGCCTGGGTGTGCGACCCTTCCCATCCTGGCGCGCTGCGGTGGTTGTTCAACACCACTTCGTCGCCGGGTCGCAGTTGCGCAACCGTGGTCCAAGCGCTTTCGATCAGGTAACGTGTCTTGCGCGACACCCGCCGTACCGCATGGTCGGCAGTGAGCCGCAGCGCGTAGCCTTCCCGGGTGCGCAGTGCGAGAACCGGCTTCACCCCGGTCGGAAAAAAGCCCTGCGATTCGGTGCGGTAGGCCCTGCCATCGACGACGGCAAGGAACGGCCGACCGACCAGCTCAGACACCTTGCGCGCGCCATCACCCGTCATGACCCAGGTGTCTGCGGTGACACAGGGATTGGTACTGGAGATCGTCTCGCAGTACCGCAGGTTGTTATCGTCGTTGATATGGTCCAGGAACAGCACGCCCGGCTCGGCATGGTCATAGGTGGAGCGCATGATCTGGTCCCACAGCTGGCGCGCGGGCAACTTGCGGTAGACCCAATAGGCGTTGCCCTGCGCCGGCGTGACCTGGTAGGCGCCGGCCTCCTTCTGCGCGACGCCCGGTTCGGCCCGGTGCAGCAGTTCGACCACCGCGTCCTGCTCGAGCGCCAGCATGAAGGCGTCGGTCACCGCGACGGAAATATTGAAGTTGCAAAGGCCACCGCCATCCTTGGCATGGATGAACTCCTCGATGTCGGGGTGGTCACAGCGCAGCACACCCATCTGCGCGCCTCGCCGCGCGCCGGCCGACTCGACGGTTTCGCACGAGCGGTCGTAGACATGCATGTAGCTCACCGGACCCGATGCACTGCTGCGGGTGCTGCCGACCCAGGCACCGCGGGGTCGGATGCGCGAGAAGTCATAGCCGACGCCGCCACCCTTGCGCATGGTCTCAGCGGCCTGGGTCAGCGCGATATAGATGCCGGGATGACCCTCCTCATCATGCGCGATGGAGTCGCCCACCGGTTGCACGAAGCAGTTGATCAGGGTGGCCGAAAGCTCGGTGCCGGCCGCGGACTGGATGCGACCCGCCGGCAGAAACCCGCTTTGCAGCGCCTTCAAAAAGCGCTCTTCCCAGTGGCCACGCTGGTCCGGCGCCTCAGCCAGCGCCAACGCGCGGGCGACCCGCTGGTTGACCTCGGAAATCGTCCGTTCTTCGCCCTTGGCGTATTTTTCCAGCAGCACTTCTTCGCTGATGGATTGGGCAGGCAATGCGGTGGCGTTCTTTTTCGTGCTGCGTGTGGCTGTCATGGTGGTAGGGGACCCTGGCTGGTTTGCGTTCATGCATCGTGGTCGCGACCGAGGATAAGGCGGTTGTCGGGCAAGCGACTTGACCTCGCACAAGCGGCGGATAATCGGTGGGTACGCAGGCTTGTTTGTACTCCTGTTTCTTTCCCGCTGCAGCCAGGTGCCGTGTCATGAATATTTCCACTTTCGACGATCTTTTGGCTGCGGCGCGGGCCCAGGCCGAGCCGCAGCGGCTCTTGTTTGTATTTGCGGCGGCCGAACTGGCCGACGACAGCACCGAGGAGCAGCGGCTGCGCTTCGCGGTGGGCGAGGGTGGCGCCCTGGTACCGGTCATGACGGTCGACAAGGCGCCCGATGCACTGGCGAATTTTGCCGCGCTCGCGCAGGAAGCGGAGCAATTTGGCAAGGCCTGGGTCGTGGTCTTTGCCGCAGCCATGTCGGGTCGACAGGGCAATGCGCCCACGCAAGCCGACGTGGTGCAAGCACTGGACCGCATGACCAATGCCATCAAGTCGGGCAATCTGTCGGCCTTCATTCCGTTCGACCGCGACGGCAATACGGTTCGATTCACCTGAATCCATGCGCCTTATCCGTCGCGCCCATCGCTGCGCGTCTGGGTCAGCCAGGGCAGGTAGATCCACAGATAGATCGTGAACGCCGCGCTCCATGCGCCAGCCGCGATGATCAGCGAGGGCACCAGGACGTCGCCCGACAGCAGGGGCGGGAACACGCGCAGCAGCGCGGCGACCATCACCAGCACATACGCGAAGGTTTCCCAGGCGCCGACCTGCAATGTGCGGCCGGTATGACCGCGCGCGGTGCGTGTCATCATGCCGATGATCAGGCCGCCGGTGGCGCCCACGCCCAGCGCATGGATGCCGGCCGAGATACCGATCACCCCCGCATGTGCCAGCGCCAGCAGTGCCAGGCCCGCTGGTATCCATGCGTACGACGCGTGCAGTATCCACAATATCGGTTTGCTGCGGGTGACACCCGGATGCCAGCGCCATTGCCGCACCAAGTGTGCCAGCGCGGCCAACGCGAGCATGCCGGCCGCAAGCGGCGCCAGATGCGGCGGTGCCAGCACCCATAACGCCAGGCCCAACGCCGTCGAGCCCAGGCTGGTGCGCTCGAGCCACGGCAGCGGCGCGATCATGAGGCCCGGCGTGGCGCTCATCGTAAAGCCGGGGACGACACGCCCGGCCATCACGCATTCAATCATGATGATCAAAGCCAGTGCCGCGTGCAGTGCCTGCTGTGGCGCCAGATCCAGCCATTGCAGCACGGCCAGGTGGAACACCAGGTTGGCCAGCGCCAGCAGCCCCAGGATCGCGGCCAGCGGCAGGTTGCGCGTGTTGCCGGCCCGCAGCAGCAATCGGGTCATCACGGCGGCCACGATCGGCAGCAGCAGCGTGTCGAGCGCGGCGTAGACCGCATACGGCGCAACCAATGCGGCGACACGGGCCGCCAGCCACAACAGCGCCAGCGCGCCGAGCGTGGTACCGCGCGGTGTGCGCAGGCCGGTCCAGGCCTTGCCCGCGGTGAGCAGGAAACCGATGATCGTCGCGCCCGCGAAGCCAAACAGCATTTCGTGCGCGTGCCACCAGACCGGTGGCACCGCCGCCGGCCATTCCAGCAGGCCCATGAAGACAGCCATCCACAGCGGAACTGCGACCGCGGCCAGCAGCGCGCTGCACAGGTAGAACGGCCGAAAACCGAGTCGCAGCAACGCCAGTCCCTGGGGATTGCGCGGTATCGGCTCCAGAATCGGTTGCATCGGTTTGGCGCGTGCGGGTTGAGTCCGGGGTGCGGCGCGCTTCAGGCGGGTTGCGCCAGCGCCTCGCCGGTCAGCAGCTTATGCATCAACTCGCGCACGCCACGCGCGTCCGACAGGATTGGTATCAGTGCCGTTGAGGGGGTGGCGGGAGGCCAGGTCGTGGTGGCAGCGGTCATGGTGGCGATTCGGGCGAGCGGTCGCCGGATAGGTAACTGTCGAGAATAGCGCCCTGTCGTGCGAAGGGATTTGAGATGGGTCAAGAACTACGGCGTGAATCAACGCTCCGCAATATAGTGCTGCATCGTCACGCTCTCACCTTCGAGCAGGAATGAGCGTACATGCGACTCCAGTTCATGATCGGCCATGGTGGCACGGGCGCGCTGGTGCAGATAGTCGGCCCAGGATGTGACGATGAAGCGCTCCAGGTAACGCTGCGGGTCGGCCAGATCGCGGTAGACGCGCCAGAATGTCGCGCCATCGCGGCGCCGGGGTGCGCGCAACTGGCTGACGGCGCTGAGAAAGTCCTCGGCGCTGGTCGGGTCGATCCGGTAGGCCATCTCGACCGCAATCGGTCCGTCGCCCGGGTCGGGCTCCTTGCCCATGAACAGATCCTGCAGCGACGGTGTGGCCGGCGTCACATCGCGCGCCTCTCCCATGCGCAGCGGAAAGCGCCGGGCCATCAGCGGGCCGGCCGCCATGCAGGCTGCCGCCACGCACAGGGCCACGGACAGGCCGGCAATATCGGACAAGGCACCCCAGAACGCCGAGCCAAACGCGAATGCGCCCAGTGCCGCCAGGGTATGCATCGCCACCGCGCGCGCCCGCACCCAGGGCGGCACGCTGGTCTGGGTGGCAGTGTTGAAGGTCGACATGACCGACATCCAGGCGCCACCACCCACCACCAGCGCCAGGTACACCGGAAGATGCCAGCGCGAGAAGGCCGCGATCAGCATCACCAAGGCAAACAGCACACAGCCGGCGGTGACCAGCGCCTCCAGGCCAAAACGTGCGCGCGCCTTGCCGATCAACAGGCCCGACATCACCGCACCAAAGCCCAAGCAACCCATCATCATGCCGAAGCCGCCGGCCCCCAGGCCCAGTTGGCGCTGCCCGATCACTGGCAGCAGCGCCCACAGCGCCGAACCGGCGCCGCAGTAGGCGGCAGCTCGCAGCAGCTGGGCCAAAACAGTGTGCGAGTGCCACGCGAAACGCAGGGCACTGAGCATGCCGCCCCACAGGCGTTCGGCCGGCAAGCGTGAGGGCGGATGCGGCTTGGGTGGCGCGCGCCGGATCGACTGCATCATGACCAGGGTGGTGACGACCGCGATCACGAAGTTCCAGGCGCCGCCGACATAGGCAAATACCAGGCCGGCGATGGCCGGCCCCAATGCCCGCGCGCCGTTGTAGGACACGCTGGTGGCGATGATGGCCTGGGGCAGTTCCTCGCGCGGAATCGACTCCGCGACCGTCGAGTTCCATGCCGGCGACAGCAGCGCGGTGCAACTGCCGCAGACGAAGATCAGGAACAGGACACCACCGGGACCGGTGAGCTGCGCCAGCGACAGGCTGGCGAGCAGGACGCCGGCAGCCACCTGGATCGCCAACGCCAGCAGGATCAGGCGCCTGCGGTCGGTGATGTCGGCCAGCACACCGGCCGGCAGCGAGAACAGGAACATCGGCAGGAACACCGCCGTCTGCACCAGCGCGGCGAGAAATGACGAGCCACTGAGCTCGACCATCATCCAGGACGCGGCCATGGCCTGCATCGCGTTGCCGACGAAGTAGACGCTGCCGCCGCTCCACAGGGTCCGGAACCGGAGGTGGCGCATCGGGCCGGAATTCAGGATGGCTGCTCGCATGGGGTCCGATTGTCCATGCTGATGCGCGGTGTCAATTGGGCGACGGCAACGCCCCCGTGCACTTGCCGTGTCGCTACCATTTCACCATGGCTGCAATGCTGGTGGTGGCGCGACGTTCCGCTCGGCCCCGTATCCGCCGGCCGGCCGGATGCGCTGGTAGCTTATTGCCCCGATTGCCCCAGGACTGCGGAAAATGTAGCATGGGATCAACCCGAGCACACCGGCCGGCAATAGATCGGCACCGATGGCAGGCAACAGCACGACAAGGAGCAACAGCGATGGCAGATCTGTTTGAGAACCCGATGGGCCTGATGGGATTCGAGTTTGTCGAATTTGCGTCGCCCACACCCCACGTGCTCGAGCCGGTGTTCGAAATGATGGGTTTTTCCAAGGTGGCGCAGCACCGCTCCAAGAATGTGACGCTGTACCGCCAGGGCGGCATCAACTTCATCATCAACCATGAGCCGCGCAGCGTGGCCTCCTATTTCGCCGCCGAGCATGGTCCGTCGGCCTGCGGCCTCGCGTTCCGGGTGAAGAACTCGCGCGTTGCCTACGAACGGGCGCTGGAACTCGGTGCCGAGCCGATGGAAATGCGCACCGGCCCGATGGAGCTGCATCTGCCGGCCATCAAGGGAATCGGCGGCGCGCCGCTGTACCTGATCGACCGCTTCGAGGAAGGCAAGTCGATCTACGACATCGATTTTGACTACATCGAGGGCGTGGACCGGCATCCGGTCGGGCATGGCCTGAGGCTGGTCGACCACATGACGCACAACGTCTACCGCGGCCGCATGGCCTACTGGTCCAAGTATTACGAACGGCTGTTCAACTTCAAGGAAATCCGCTACTTCGACATCCAGGGTGCGCATACCGGCCTGACGTCCAGGGCCATGACCGCGCCCGACGGCAAGATCCGCATTCCGTTGAACGAGGAATCGGCCAAGGGCTCTGGCCAGATCGAGGAATTCCTGATGGAATTCAACGGCGAGGGCATCCAGCACATTGCCCTGTTGACCGACAACCTGATCGACAGTGTCGACAAGCTGCAGATGGCCGGCGTCCCGCTGATGACCGCGCCCAACGACGTCTACTACGCGATGCTCGGCGAGCGCCTGTCCGGGCATGGCCAGAGCGTGCCGGAGTTGCAGGCGCGCGGCATCCTGCTGGACGGCAGTACCGACGGTGGCAAGCCCCGGCTGCTGCTGCAGATATTTTCCAAGACCCTCCTGGGGCCGGTGTTCTTCGAGTTCATCCAGCGCCAGGGCGACGACGGGTTTGGCGAGGGCAATTTCAAGGCCTTGTTCGAGTCGATCGAACGTGACCAGATCGCGCGCGGCGTGATTGCGGCGGCCTGAGCCATGCCTGCGCTGTCCTACCAATCGGGATTCGGCAACGAGTTTGCGACCGAGGCCTTGCCCGGCGCACTTCCGGTCGGGCGCAACTCGCCGCAGCGCTGTGCCTATGGCCTGTATGCAGAGCAGTTGTCCGGTACCGCGTTTACCGCGCCGCGTGCCGACAACCGGCGCTCCTGGCTGTACCGCATCCGTCCGAGCAGCATGCACCAGCCATTCACACTGGTGGATGCCGGCTTGTTGACGGGCGACTTCAGCGCGCCGGCGCCGCCGGACCCGTTACGCTGGAATCCTCTGCCGTTGCCGGAGCAGCCCACGGATCTGATCCAGGGTCTGGTCACCATGGCGGGCCACGGCGATCCGCAGGCCCAGTCTGGCGCAGCAGTACATCTGTATGCGGCCAATCAGAGCATGGTCGATCGGGTGTTTTACAACGCCGATGGCGAGATGCTGTTCGTGCCGCAGCAGGGCCGGCACCGGTTCGTGACCGAGATGGGCATCATCGAGGCCGAGCCGCAGCAGATCGTCGTGATGCCGCGCGGCGTGCGGTTCCGTCTTGAACTGCCGGACGGACCGGTGCGTGGCTATATGTGCGAGAACTTCGGCGCCAACTTGCGGCTGCCCGACCGCGGCCCGATTGGCTCCAACGGGCTTGCCAATGCGCGCGACTTCCTGACGCCGGTGTCAGCCTACGAGGATATGGATCGGCCGATCGAATTGCTGGCCAGGTTCCAGGGTAACTTGTGGTCGGCGCGCATGAACCATTCGCCGCTGGACGTGGTGGCCTGGCATGGCAATTACGCACCCTGCCGCTACGATCTGCGCCGCTTCAATACGATCGGCTCCATCAGCTACGACCATCCCGATCCGTCGATCTTCCTGGTGCTGCATGCGCCGTCCGATACGCCGGGTGTGAGCAGCCTCGATTTTGTGATCTTCCCGCCTCGCATCCTGGCGATGCAGGACACCTTCCGACCACCCTGGTTCCACCGCAATATTGCCAGCGAGTTCATGGGCCTGGTGCATGGAAAATACGACGCCAAGGCCGACGGCTTCTCGCCCGGCGGTTGCAGCCTGCACAACAGCATGACGGGGCACGGCCCCGACGCGCAGACCTTCGACAAGGCCAGCCACGCCGACCTGTCCAAGCCCGACGTGATCACCGACACCATGGCCTTCATGTTCGAGACGCGGTGCGTGTTGCGGCCCACCCGGCATGCGTTGCAGTCGCCTTTGCGGCAGAAAGACTACTACCGCTGCTGGCAAGACCTGCCCCGGAACTTCACGCCGCACGCGCCATGAACGCGCAATGCCGCTCGAGCGATGCGCTGCATGATGTGCGGCATCGAGCTGCGCCATGATCACAACCATCGACGACACCCACGACGCCCGCCTGCAAAGCTGGCTCGATTCGGCCACGGATTTCCCGATCCAGAATCTGCCGCTGGGGCGCTTCCTGCGCCAGGGCGACCACGACTGGCGACTCGGCGTGGCCATTGGCGACCAGATCGTCGATCTGCACATCGCCAGTGGCCAGGACTTCCTGCGCCCACGGGGCCAGCTCAAGGCGCCCGATGCCGTGGCACCGACCTTGGGCGCCTGTGCCCGGCTGGATTATGAGCTCGAGCTCGGCATCGTTATCGGCCAGCCCAGCGCGATGGGTGATTCGGTTGCGATAGGGCAGGCCGAAGACCATGTGTTCGGCCTGGCGCTGTTCAACGACTGGAGCGCACGCGATATCCAGGGCTGGGAGTACCAGCCGCTGGGCCCGTTCCTGTCGAAGAACTTCGCCAGCAGCTTGTCGCCCTGGATCGTCACGATGGAGGCGTTGGCACCGTTTCGCGCGCCGTTCACCCGGTCTGCCGACAATCCGCAGCCACTGCCTTATCTGGACTCCGGCGCCAACCGCCAGGCGGGCGCAATCGACATCGAACTCATCCTGCGTGGCTATTGCCGGCGCGAGGGCTATCGGCGCATCGGCTTCGGCGAATGCAGGGGCACGGTTCTTGCGGCCCGTTCGACCGACTGATCAGGAGCGGACCCATGCTCGACAAACCCAAACACGGTGCCGCGGCCGGCGTGCGGCCCGAACGCGCCGACTGGACCATCGAGCAGGGCTGGAACCACTACACCGCGCAGGAACATGCGGTATGGAAGACGCTGTTCGAGCGCCAGACCCGTTTGCTGCCGGGCCGTGCCTGCGATGCGTTCGTCGCCGGCATGCAGCAGTTGCCGATCGATGGCGCGCAGATTCCCGATTTCCGGCGACTCAGCGAGGTGTTGATGCGCCACACCGGCTGGCAAATCGTCGCGGTGCCCGGCCTGGTGCCCGATGAGGTGTTCTTCGACCATCTGGCCAACCGGCGCTTTCCCGCGGGCAACTTCATTCGCAACGCCGACCAACTCGATTACCTGGAAGAGCCCGACGTCTTTCACGATGTATTTGGCCATTTGCCGATGCTGATGAACCCGGTGATTGCCGACTTCGTGCAGGCCTACGGTGTCGGCGGAATGCGCGCCAAGACGTTGGGTGTGTTGCCGCAGCTGGCCCGGGTGTACTGGTACACGGTGGAGTTCGGCCTGGTGCAACAAAAGGACGGTCTGCGCATCTATGGTTCGGGCATCGCCTCGTCGGCAACCGAGTCGGTGTTTGCATTGGACGATGCTTCGCCGAATCGCATTGGCTTTGAGCTGGAACGGGTTATGCGCACCAACTACCGCATCGACGACTTCCAGGAGGTGTATTTCGTGCTCGACAGCCTGGACGACCTGCTGGAGCTGGCGACGATTGATTTTGCCCCGGTGTACAACCGGGTGGGTGCGTTGCCCGCGTTGCAGCCGGGCGAGACGTTGCCGACCGATCGGGTGGCGCATCGCGGCAGCGGCGCGTACCACGCCAAGCGCGGGCACCTGCGCAACGCGGGATCACCCGGATGACGGAACTGCGCGGGTTACGGCGCCGATGCGCGTGCGCGCCAGCGCGTCAGCGCGACGGCGCGTTCGCGTACCGCCAGCGCGTCCGTCACCAGCGCCAGGCCGGTTGGCATGTTGATATGCACGCCGTCTTCGGTCAGCACAAAGTCCATGGGAATGTCGTGCGGCTGCGGTCGGATTGATTCGATGCGAGACAACGCGAAGCCGACGCCGATCTTCAGCGGCTGTGGCGACAGCGCTGCCAGCGTGCGATCGTAGTAGCCGCCACCGTAACCAAGCCGATAGCCCATGCTGTCGAAGCCGACGGGCGGCATCAGCACGACATCGGGGCGCACGATCGCGCCGTCTTGCGGCACCGGCAGCCCGTAGACGCCTGGCAAGGTGCGCATGCCGGGCCACCATGTGCGAAACTGCAACGGCGACGCCGCGTTCTGCACCACCGCAAGTGCGGTGAGTGCGCCCCGCGCACGCCATTCACGCAGTGCGAAACGGGGATCGAACTCAGCCTTGAATGGCCAATAGGCAGCTACCACCATCGGGCCGGTAATCGGGAATGCGGTCAGCAGCCAATGCGTGATAGAGCTGTTGTGGGCGATGCGCTGGGCCTTGTCGACGGCCATGCGCCGATCCAGCAGCGCGGCGCGTTGCTGGCCGCGCCAATGAAGGAGCTCAGGAGGCATGGGCATGAAGGGGCTCCTGTTGCGGGTTGCGTCAGGACGGAGAAAATGCACGAGACGCTGGCGAATCGGCCAGCGGCCACTGCAGCAACAATGGCGGCAAAGGCGACCCGCGTCAAGGGCCTTGTCCGCTGAGGGTAAGATGGTTGCCATGGATTATTGGAATACTCGCCAGCATGTCCATGCGCCTGCGCCCAGAGGGTGCTCTGCCTTGCGCGCCTTGTCGCCGCTCGGGGGCGTTCTGCGCGCCAGCGCAACGGCTGCAATGGTATGCATGGCGAGCGCCAGTGCCCAGGCCTCCTGCAATGATCCGCCGGCTCCCGGTGTCGACTGGACCGAGTGTGAAAAGCACCGCTTGGTGTTGCGCGGCGCGGACCTTTCCGGTGCCCGCATGAGTGGGGCCGATCTGAACGGCACCGACTTGCAGAAGGCCAAACTGGTCGGCGCGGATCTGACCCATGCCAGTGTGGACCGGGTCCGGTTCAGCGGTGCGGATCTCAGTCGCGCCAAGTTGGTGCAACTCAATGCCTATCGGGCCAACTTCAGCGGCGCCAATCTGTCGGGTGCCGATCTTACCAAGGCAGAAATGGCCCGTGCCAATCTGGCGTCGGCCAATTTTTCCGGGGCCAATATGCGCAAGGCCGAATTGCAGCGCGCCAATCTGGAGGGCAGCAACCTGGAGGGTGCCAATCTCGACGGTGCCGATCTGGCGCGCACCAACATGGCCAAGGCGCGGTTCAAGGGCGCGCGCATGGCGCAGGCGCGCACCTTCCGTGCCCGCTTCGAAGGCGTGAACCTGTCCGGTGTGATCGGTCTGAACCAGTCCCAACTCGACGCCGCCTGCGGCGACGCGGGAACCCGTTTGGCGGACGGACTCAAGGCGCCGAAAACCTGGCCCTGCGGCAAGGATGAATAGGCCTGCCGCAACGGTGCAATCCCGCATTGCGCCAGCACGCATATGCCGCTAGCATGGTGCTTTTTTTCAACCGTACCCAGGAAAAAACCATGAGAAAACTGATCCATTTCGTCGCGGGATTGGCCGCCGCTGCATTGTTGTTGCTGCCGCTGCAGGCCGCGGCGCAAAACAAGTCCCGCCTGAGCCAGATACTGGAGCGGGGCAGTTTGCGCGTGGGCACCACCGGAGACTTCAATCCGATGTCGATCAAGGACACCGCGACCAATACCCTCACGGGATTCGACGTCGAGGCGATGACCGAACTGGCCAAGGACATGGGTGTCAAGATCGAGTTTGTTCCGGCGGAATGGGCCACGCTGGTCAATGGCATCGTGTCCGATCGCTATGACATCTTTTCGGGGGCCTCGCTCAGCATGGCGCGCGCCAAGACGGTGGCGTTCTCCAACCCCTATATCTATGCGGGAACGGTGCCGCTGGTGAGCAAGAAGGGCAATGCCAAGATCACCAACTGGGACGGCATCAACAACCCCAACACCACGGTGGCCGTGCTGATGGGAACGGTGTTCGAACAACAGGCCAAGTCCCATTTTCCCAAGGCTAAGGTACGCGCAATCGAGAAACCTGCGACCGGTTACCAGGAAGTGCTGGCCGGCCGCGCCCAGGTGACGATTACCAGCAACGTCGAAGCGGCTACGCTGATGAAGACCTACCCCGACCTGCAGATGATCGGCAGCAGCAACGAGATGCGCAACAAGCGCCCGTTTGCCTATCCGATGCCGCAGGGTGACGAGGTCTGGCTGACCTTCGTCAACAACTGGATCGCACTCAAGACTGCAGAAGGATTTTTTGCCGGCCTCGAAGCCAAATGGTTGTCGGCGAAGTAATTCGCAGGCTGCTTGTCCTCGCCGCGTCCGGCCTGCTGCTGGCCGGATGCACCGGTTCCTCCCAGGGAGGGGCCTCCAGCTACACCTGGGGTTGGTACATCTTCAATCCCTTGCAGGCCAAGGGCCTGTCGAACCTGCAGTTCCTGCTGGGCGGCATGTGGTGGACGATCCTGGTCTCGCTGAGCGCCATTGCGCTGTCGGTGGTGCTGGGCGCGCTGATAGCGGTGGCGGGGCTGTCGACGCGCAAGTCGCTCAATCGCGTCAACCGCGTCTATGTCGAATTGTTTCGCGCTATTCCGCTGCTGGTGTTGATGCTGTGGGTGTTCTACGGCCTGCCGGTCATCATCGGTTTGCAACTCGGCGTTTTTGCCACCGGCGTGCTGTCGATGGCCATCAGCGACAGCGCATTCGAGGCCGAGGTGTTTCGCGCCGGTATCCAGTCGGTACCCAAGGGTCAGGTCGAGGCGGCCAAGAGCCTGGGGCTGAGCTGGTATCTGCAGATGCGGCTGGTCGTGATGCCACAGGCGGTCAAGGTGATCCTGCCCGCGCTGGGCAATCAGTTCGTCTATGTGCTCAAGATGTCGTCGTTGATTTCGGTGATCGGCTTGCAGGAACTCACCCGGCGCGCCAACGAACTCAACGTCAGCGAGTACCGGCCGCTGGAGACCTACACCTTGCTGGTGGCAGAGTACCTGCTGCTGATCCTGTTCGTATCGTATCTGGTGCGCCGCGTGGAGCGCCGGATGGCCACGTCGCACCAGGCTTGAGGGAGGTCGGAGCGTCATGATCCTGCACCAATCCACCTGGCCCGCGGTCGAGGCCTATCTGCAACGCTCCAGCGGCATCGTGGTGCCGATGGGCTCGACCGAGCAACATGGACCGACCGGCCTCATCGGTACCGACAGCATGACGGCACAGGCGGTGGCGCATGCGATGGCGGACATCTGTGGCGCGCTGGTCGGCCCCGCGCTCACGCTGGGGCCGGCGCAATTCAACCTGGCCTTTCCGGGCACGGTGTCACTACGGCCGGGAACGCTGGTGCAGGTCATCGTAGACTATGTGCAATCGCTGGCGCAGCAGGGATTTCGGCACTTCTATTTTCTCAATGGCCACGGCGGCAATCTGGCACCGGCCCAGTGCGCATTCCAGGAAATCCATGCTGACCGCAGCCTGGGTCGGAGCACACTGCCGGCCCTGTATTTCCGTATGCGCAGCTGGTGGGATTACCCGGACGCAAACGCGTTGCGCCAGCATCTGTACGGGGCCGGCGAGGGCATGCATGCCACGCCGTCGGAGGTCGCCATTACCCGGTCGTTGTCACCCGACGCTTGTCCGCCCGATTTACTGGTCGCTCCGCCGCCGCTTGACGCAGCGTTCATCAAGGCCCATGCAGGGGACAATCACCGTGATGCGGCCTCGCACCGTGCGCAGTTTCCCGATGGTCGCGTCGGCTCCCATTCGGCGCTCGGTCTGGCCGAGCACGGCGCCGAGTTCGTCCGGCTGGCAGCCGGCGCCGCGGCGCAGGACTACCAGATATTTCTGCACGAGGGCCGCGGCACATGATTTTCTATGCCACACCCGTGTCGAGCTACAGTGCCAAGGTGCGCATCGTGCTGGCGGTCAAGGGCGTGCCATTCGATGAGCAGCCACCGCCGGGTGGCTACCGATCGGCCCAGTACCGGGCGATCGTTGCAATGGGTACGCTGCCGGCGATTCGCATCGGCGACTGGGTGCTGTCGGAATCGGAGGCGATCAACGAGTTTCTGGAAGATGCCTACCCGTCCCCGCCGATGCTGCCAGGCGACGCGCGCGGGCGGGCGGACATCCGGTTCCTGTGCCGGTTTCACGACCTGTATCTGGAGCCGCGGGTAAGAGCCCTGTTTGCCCAGGTGAAACCGGCGACCCGCGATCCGCAACAGGTCTTTGCGCTGCGCGCTGCGCTTGAAACGCGGATTGTCCAATTGGCACAATGGGTCAAGCCCCGGCCCTGGTTGCTGACACCCACCATCAGCCTGGCCGACTGCGGACCGCTGGTGAATCTGCCGCTGGCCTGCATGGTGCTCGATGCCTGTGGGCAACCCATCGTCTTGCCGCCGGTGTTGCAAGCCTGGCTCGATGCGTCGCACAACCACCTGCCGGTGCGCCGGGCACTCGATCCCTGGCGCGATGCGACCCGGGCCTGGCTGACGGCATCATGAGAAAACGCCGGGCCGCTCCCAAGTTTTCTGGCACCCCCATGGGGGGCCTGGCGCAGCCAGGGCTGGGGGCGATCTCTCGGTGCCTGATCGCATGACAACGTCACCCCCATCACGTTACTCCCCGTTGGCACGGCCCGACTGGCGTCACGTCGAGAAGATTGCGCTGGCGGATTTCCTGCCCGAGGACTGGCATTTGCTGGAGCAGCAGCGCCGGCTGTACCTGGCCGACCACCAGGCCGAACAGGCGCTGCGCCTGTTGACGGCATCCAGGGACGACCCGACTTTTGGCTACATGGTCAACAACTACCGGCATTGCCTGCAGTCGGCCACGATGGTGTTGCGCGATGGGCGTGACGAGGAGGATATCGTCGTGGCCCTGCTGCACGACGTGGGTTTCACGACCTGCCCGCTGATGCACGGCGATTTCGCGGCCACGCTGATGGGCGCCTACATTTCCGATCGCAACCACTGGATGCTGCAGCACCATGCGACGTTCCAGAACCTGCATTCGCCGCATCTGCCGGGGGTCAAACAGCATGAGCGTGACCGGTGGAAGAACAGCCCGCATTTCGACTGGACCGCCGAGTTCGTTGCAAAGTACGACCAGGCTGCGGCCGACCCTGATTACCTCTGCGAGCCGATCGAGGTTTTTGTTCCGATGGTGCGGCGTTTATTCGCCCGCAAACCGGTCGACCGCCGCACGACCACGCTGGAAACCAATGCCATGAAGGAGGCCCCATGACTGCCTGGATCAGGATGATCCCGCTGGAAGAAGCCAGCGGCAAGCTCAAGGAGATGTACGAACTGGCCAAGACGCCCAGCGGCACCGTGGACAACGTCATGCGCGCACACAGCCTGCGCCCGCACAGCATGCAGGGACACCTGGCGCTGTACCGCAACGTGCTGCACAACCCGGACAATACCGTGCCGTTCTGGTTCCTGGAGGTCGTTGCGTCCTACGTGAGCATGTCCAACAAATGCGACTACAGCCTGACCCACCATTGGGCCAATGCGCGGCGCCTGATGAAGGACAAGGCGCGCGCCCAGCAGGTGTGGGAGGCGCTGTCCGCCGCGAAGCCCGAACTGGCGTTCGACGGTCGGCAACTGGCGTTTCTGAACTATGCGCGCAAACTCACTCTTGCGGTGGCCGACATGCAACGCAGCGACTATGAAGCATTGCGTGCCGCCGGTTGCGAGGATGGCGAAATCCTGGAGGTGAACCAGGTCTGCGCGTACTTCAATTATTCGAACCGGCTGCTCAACGGACTGGGCGTGACAACCGAAGGCGATACGGTCGGGTATTACAAGGAGCCAGACACGGACTGAGCCGGCGCCGCGTTTTCAGTCGCAATCAGTTCCGCCAACCCCTTGCGGAACCGACTCGCTGCCGCATCGAGCAACAGCCCGGTGGTCGGCGTGGTCTTGTTCTTCATGCCCAGATGTACCGCCTGCAGGATCGCCCGGTCTTCCTCGAACGCGGCCTTGGCGCCATCAGCGACCTTGCGGGTGATCGCTGCGTCGTGCGGATCGGTGTTACGGTGCTGCAGCCAGTAGTACTGGGTGTTGTCGTCATCGATCGGCGTCAGCAGATGGTAGGAGAGCATGCGGTAGGTGTCGGCGTCTTCCACCATAGTGGGGCCGCCCCTGCCGGCTGGGGTGTAGATGCCCATGTTCACCGCCAGCGCCGGGTAACGCACCTCGTAATGCTGCAGCCGGTCGGCGTTGCCCTTGAACTTGACCAGCGGCGCATAGAAGGGCGGTGGCGGCTGGTCCAGCATCCAGCGGCTGTTGATGACGCCCTGGCCGTTGGCGGTGATTTGCATCGGCGTGTTGTCGGTGCCGGCACCGGCGAACGAGCTGCGGTGCACCCAGGCCACATGCGAGGGATCGAGCAGGTTGTCGACCATCCACAGGTAATGGCAGGGGATCAGCATGCTGTCGCCCTGGGTGATGTTCCAGGCCGGATTGCCGTAGTTCTCGATCTCGAAAATCGGCTGCTGCGCCGCACGCGCCGGCTCACCCATCCAGATCCAGAGCAGTCCGTAGCGCTCGCGCACCGGATAGCTGCGCACCTTGGCAAAGGGCGGAATGCGTTCCTGCGTGGCGGCGTCGATACAGGTGCCGGAGCAGTCGAACGTCAAGCCGTGATAGCCGCATTCGACCGCGTCACCCTTGAGCCGTCCCATCGAGAGCGGCAGTTTGCGGTGCGGGCAGGCGTCCTCGAGTGCGACCGGACGGCCGTCTTCGGTGCGGTACAGCACCACCGCCTCGCCCAGCAGCCGGCAGGCCAGCAGCGCGCGACCGACCTGCGGCGACAAGGCCGCAACATACCAGGCATTACGCAGAAAATTCGACATCAGAATTCTTCCCCAATTGTGTCAGGCGCCGGCCACGGCCCATCAGGGCAACGCGGCGATATCGACCGCTGGCAACCCGGACACAGCGGGTGCCGGCGCAGGGGGATGAGAGGCAGTGGTCAAGGTCATGCAGCGACAGATCAGCGTTCCGGGCAATCCAGTATAGCGAGCATGCGGATTGTTGACTAGACAAGTGTGGCCGCTGACAAGTGTGGCCGCCTGGATTTCACACCGCGTGACTTGTCGCTGGGCCCTGCATGGAGGCAACAGCATCCTAGAATGAGGCTGACTGTGCGTCGTCACGGCGTCGGTGTCGCCAGGGCCGCGGTCGGTCCATTGTCGGAGAACCCATGTTCGAAACCACGATCGCCGGCAGCCTGCCCAAACCCGCCTGGCTGGCCGAGACACAGAAACTCTGGCCGCAATGGAAAAGCAGCGGCGACGAACTGCTGCAGGCCAAGGCCGATGCCACACTGCTGTGGATCAAGGCGCAGGAAGATGCCGGCCTGGACATCATCGGTGACGGTGAGCAGGCGCGCCAGCATTTCGTGCATGGCTTCGTCGAGCATGTCAGTGGCATCGACTTCGAGCACAAGGTGCCAATGGGGATCCGCAACAACCGGTACGAGGCGCAGGTGCCGCAGGTGGTCGCCGCCATCGGGCTGCAGGCGCGGGTGCATGCCTTCGAGGCCCGCTTGCTGCGGGCGCACACCGCCAGGCGCATCAAGTTCACGCTGCCAGGACCGATGACCATCGTGGACACCGTGGCCGACCGCTGTTACGGCAGTCGGCGCGAGCTTGCGATGGCGTTTGCGGAACTGCTCAATCAGGAAGCGCTTGCGCTGCGCGAGGATGGCGTCGACGTCATCCAGTTTGATGAACCCGCGTTCAACGTCTACATGCAGGATGCGGCCGACTGGGGCGTGGTGGCGCTCGAGCGTGCCGCGCGGGGATTGGCCCGTGCAGCGGCGCCGGGCGTGCGCGCTTGCACCACCGCGGTACACATCTGCTATGGCTACGGCATCAAGGCCAACACCGACTGGAAGCAGACGCTGGGCGCGCAATGGCGGCAGTACGAGCAGGTTTTCCCGGCCCTCGCCAGCAGCAGCATCGGGCAGGTCAGCCTGGAGTGCTACCACTCGCATGTGCCGATGGAGCTGATGGCGCTGCTCAAGGGCAAGGACGTGATGGTGGGCGTGGTCGATGTGGCGAGCGACGTGGTGGAGACGCCCGAACAGATCGCCGACACGATTGGCAGGGCCTTGCAATTCGTGCCCGCCAACCGGCTTTTCCCCTGCACCAACTGCGGCCTGGCGCCGATGTCGCGCTCGGTGGCGCTGCGTAAGCTGCAGGCACTCGGACTGGGCGCTGCTTTGGCGCGCGAGCGACTGCAGACGACGTCATGATCCGGGTCGAATTCGCTGCCGCCCTGCGCCGCCATGTCGACTGTCCCCCGCAGACGGTGGCGCCGGCAACGCTGCGCGAGGTGCTGGAGGCGGCGTTGGTCGCGGCGCCGGCATTGGCCCGCTATGTGTTTGACGACCAACGCGCGGTGCGCAAGCATGTGGCGGTTTTCATCAACCAGCAGATGCTGCGCGACCGCACCCGGCTGGACCAGCGCCTGCGGGCCGGTGACACGGTGCTGGTGGTGCAGGCCTTGACCGGTGGTTGACCAAGGAGACCGTGATGCATACGCTGTTGGTGGGGTCGCGCAAGGGTCTGTTCGTGCTGCGTGGCGCGGGTTCGCGATGGCAGCTCGCGCCGCCACATTTCGCCGGTGAACCGGTGACACAGGTGCTGGTCGACCCGCGTGACGGTGCATGGTATTGCGCATTGCGCATGGGCCATTTCGGGGTCAAGCTGCGCAAGAGCGACGACCGGGGCGCGCACTGGCAGGACATCGGGGCGCCGGCCTTTGCGGCCAAACCACAGCACGGTGAATGGGCGGACGATCCCACGCCCTGGAGCGTGGACATGGTCTGGTCGCTGGCCGCCGGTGGTGCCGACGAGCCCGGGGTGCTGTGGGCCGGCTGCATTCCGGCCGGCCTGTTTCGCTCCGCTGATGGCGGCGCCAGCTGGGAGTTGTGCAGCGCGTTGTGGCACGAGCCGCGGCGCCGCGCCTGGTTCGGCGGCGGCTACGACCAGGCCGGCATCCATTCGATCGTGGTCGACCCGCGCGACGCGCGCCATGTGACGGTTGCTGTGTCGTGCGGCGGCGTTTGGCAGACGCGTGATGCGGGCGATTCCTGGCAGCTGACCGCCAACGGCATGCGCGCCGACTTCGTTCCCGATGCGAGCGCCGACGACGGCAATGTCCAGGATCCGCACTGCATGGTGGCATGCCCGGCGCAGCCCGATGTGCTGTGGGTGCAGCACCATTGCGGCATCTATCGCTCCGATGACGGCGGCCTGCTCTGGCAGGCGATTGCGCCGCCGCAACCATCGGGTTTTGGTTTTGCGGTGGCCTGCGATCCGGTCAATCCGCAGCGGGCATGGTTCGTGCCGGCGCAGGCCGATGCGGTGCGATTTCCGGTCGGTGGCGCCATGTGCGTGACCCGCACCGACGACGGCGGGGCGACGTTCCAGCGTTTTGGCGCCGGTTTGCCGCAGCAGCACGCCTACCACCTGGTGTACCGCCATGCGCTCGATGTAGGCAGTGACGGCCGCACCCTGGTGATGGCATCGACCACCGGTGCCGTGTGGGGCAGTGGCGACGCGGGCGAAAGCTGGCAACCGGTGGCGCAAGACCTGCCGCCGGTGGCGGCGCTTCGATTGGCCCCCTGAGCGACTGCGCCGTGTGCGCCCGATGCCGGTTCGCGCTGCCAGCGTCGTTCAGAGCTGGCGCCTGACCAGCGCCACGAACTGCTCGACCGGGACCGGCTTGCTGTACAGGAAGCCCTGGTAGTGGTCACAGCCCAGCGCCTGGATGCATTCGCGTTGTTCCACCGTCTCGATGCCCTCTGCAATGACCGACATGCCCAGGCTGTGTCCCAGGTTGATCACAGCCCGGATGATGGCCACATCCGATGCCGAGCCCGGCAAGTCCATCACGAAGGAGCGGTCGATCTTGAGCTCGTCCAGCGGAAAGCTCTTGAGGTAGCTCAATGACGAATAGCCGGTGCCGAAGTCGTCGATCGACAGGGTGACGCCAAGCTGCTTGAGTTCATGCATCAGTGCCCGGCTGTTCTGCACGTCGTCCATCAGCATGCTCTCGGTGAGCTCCACCACCATTTGCTGCGGCGACAAGCCGGCATTGGCCAAGTCCTCGCGCAGCGCATCACACAGACCACCGATCTGGAATTGCGGTTTGGCCACATTGATGGCGACCTTGAGTTCGCCCAGGCCGTCGCGTTGCCACTGTGCCGCATCGCGGCACGCCGTCTGCATGACCCAGCGTCCGATGGAATGAATCAGCCCCAGTTCTTCCGCCAGCGCGATGAAGCGTAGCGGAGGAATCAGCCCCATTTCCGGGTGTTGCCATCGCACCAGAGCCTCCGCGCCGACGATGCGGTTGTTGGTAGCGTCGAGTTTGGGCTGGTAATGCAACCGCAGTTCGCCGCGCTGCGCCGCACCGCGCAATCCCGAACCCAGTGCCAGCCGTTCATACGAGCGTGCGTTGAGTTCGGCCGATGCAAAAAGGTAGGTCGGATGGGTCTGCTGCTGTGCATGCGCCACCGCCAGTGCCGCGCCCTTGCGCAGATCTTCGGCGGTGTTGCCATCGGCCGGGCACAGCGCGATGCCGATCCATGCGCCTGGACTGATTTCATGGTTGCCGACCATGACCGGATCGGCGATCAGCGCGAGCACCCGCTTGGCCTGGTTTTCAACGGCATCGGCGTCCGCCAGGCCCTCCAGTACCAGCCCGAAACTGATCGTGCCCAGCCGGGCCACGCGCGGCCCGCGCTCGGACGAGGAGACCAGCACCGGCTGACGATGCTCGTCACTGGCGAAGCGTTCAAGCCGCCGTGAGACGGTTCGTGCCAGTTCGTCCGCAGCCGCCTGCCCGGCAGACTCGCGCAACTGGCGGCATTGCGGCACATGGATGCTCAGCAAGGCGACCATTCCGCCCACCAGGTCGCGCCGGCCGATGATGTCGTCGATGCTGCGGTCAAACTGGCGCTGGTTGGGCAAGCCGGTCACATTGTCGAAGTTGACCAGTCGCTTGTGGTACTGGTGGAACGCCAGCGTATTGCGCAGGCGCAGCACCAGCTCACTTTCGTCCACGGGCTTGGACAGGAAATCGGTGACACCCAGCTGCAAGGCACGTAGCTTGGAGTCCGATCCCGCCGCGGCAGTCAGCACGATGACGGGCGTAAAGCGCAGCTTGCGGTCGCCCCGGATCATCTCCAGCAGGTCGAACCCTGATATCTTGGGCATCATCAGGTCCAGCAGCAACACGCTGGGTTCTTCGCGTCGCAGCAGTTCCATTGCCTGTGCCGGATCGTTGGTGATGACAAAATTCACGTAACCTTCTTCCTCCAGGTAAGCGTGGATCAGGTCGGTCATCAACGGTTCGTCATCGACCATCATGACCTTGGCATCGAGCAGCGGTGAGCGCTTGACCTCGTCCTGCCCCCAGGGTTGCGTGTCGGCCCAGATGTCGTCAATCATGGCGTGGTCTCCTGCAGCGCCGTGCCAGTGTCAGCGCCGCGTTGTATCTGTTCATCAAGTTGGCGCAGCCGGGCCAGAATCGCGCTGGCGGTGGCCGGGTCCTGGTCCTTGCACGCGTCCTCGAGTGCGCGGGCCGGCTCGAACAGGTCATCAAAACCCATGCTGCCGCCGGCGCCCTTGAGCCAGTGTGCCAGCGCGGCCAGTTCGGGCCAATCCGCCTTTTCCACCGCAGCCTGCATGTGGCCCAGGCGCGCAGGCAGTTGCTCGACAAAGCGTCCGATGATTTTGGCGAGTCGGGTATTGCCGGCCAGCCGCGAGCGCAGTGGCGCTGCAATGCGCGCCCCCGCGCTGCGAGCGTATTCGTTCGGGTCGATCTCGAGGCCGCGCGGCGCGGAATCCTGCGTGGCCGCCGGCTCCTGTACCGCATGCGCCCCCAGGCGTGCGGCAAGATCGGCCAGCAGGGCGTCGACGTCAATGGGTTTGGTCAGGTAGCCACTGAAACCGGACGCCACAAGCTCGTGCTCGAATCCCTTCATGACGTTGGCAGTCAGCGCGATGATCGGCAACGCGCATCCCTGCGCCCGCAGCATGCGGGTGGCCGTCTGCCCATCCATGACCGGCATCTGCATGTCCATCAGCACCAGATCAAAGGACTCGGCCACGATCCGGTCCATAGCCTGCTGGCCGTTCTCGGCCTCGCTCACGCGCAATCCCACCTCTTCCAGCAATACCCGCACCAGCTGGCGGTTTTCCACGCCATCGTCGACCACCAGCACATGGCGCGGCGCAAAGCGCCAGTGCACCTGGGCGGCCACGGCCTGTGGCTCCACGGCGGCCGACAACTGCTGCGGCTCGAGCGACGGCACGGCGCTCATATCGCCGGCATCCAGCCACACCGTGAATGTGGTGCCGCGGCCATACTGGCTGCTGGCCGTGATGTCGCCGCCCATCGCCCGTGCAAAACCGCGGCTGATGGTCAGGCCCAGCCCGGTGCCGCCAAAACGGCGCGTGGTGGAGGATTCCGCCTGCACAAAGGGCTCGAACACCGACTCGACCTTGTCGGCGGGAATGCCGATGCCGGAGTCCTTCACGTCGATGCAATAGCGGGTGCCGGTATCGGTGGTCTGCAGGCGCAACACGATCTGGATGCCACCGGTTTCCGTGAACTTGATGGCATTGCCGATCAGGTTGGTCAGTATCTGGCGCAGCCGGGCCGGGTCGCCCTCGATCGACGCCGGCAAGGGCTGCGGGAACTGCAGGTCGAGTGAAAGATTCTTCTCGGCGGCGCGTTCGGTCAGCGTCAGTACCACTTCGCGCGCGACCGTGTGCGGCGCAAACGCGATCTGCTCGGCCTCCAGCTTGCCGGACTCGACCTTGGACAGGTCCAGGATGTCGTTGATCAGGTTGAGCAGGTGCTTGCCACTGGAGTGGATGATGTCCAGATGCTTGCTCGCCTCGCTCGACTGGCGCAGGCCGCTGCGCCGCAGCACCTCGGTAAAGCCCAGGATCGCGTTCATCGGGGTACGAATCTCGTGGCTCATATTGGCCAGGAACTGGCTCTTGGCTTCATTGGCGGCATCGGCCTGCTCCTTGGCCACCTGCAATGCCGCGCCACGTTGTTCGAGTTCGGTGACATCCTGGAAGCTGACGACCACCGCCTGGATTCCGCCGGCGTCGTCCAGGATGGGCGAGCAATTGGCGCGCAGTGCGAAGCGGGCACCGCTGGTGCCGCTCACATGCATGTGCGTGTCGCGCTGCGCAAGCTTGTCGGACAGCGCGCGTTGCCAGGGCAGTTCCTCGCGCGCCAGCACGTGGCCATCGGCCCGGCTCCAACCGAACTCGGACAGGGAGCGCCCGATCAGCTTGTTCTCCGGCAGGCCCAGGATCGTGCTGGTGGATTTGTTGGCCAGCACCATCGCACCCTGATGGTCGAGTACCACCAGGCCTTCGGCCAGCGTGTCGTAGGCGGCGCGCACGCGCTGCGGCACTGCACGCGACGGATCGAGTGCGCGCAGCATGCGTTGCAGGTAGAAATAGAAGAACACCGCGCATGCCGTGAACGTGAATGCCGACAGGCGCAGGCTGGGATCCTGCAGGTGACCACGCCAGCCGCTGGCTCGTAACGCAGTGAAGCGCAGTTCAACCGAGCCCCATTGCCGATCGCCCTTCCACACCGGGACGCTGATTTCAGCGTCGGTCGATTGCGCGCCCGCCTTCGCACGCCACTGCGCGGCGTGGTCATGGACGTCCAGCAGCAAGGCGCCGTCCTGTGCCCGTACGCCGATCGATTGCAAGCTGGCATTGCGCTCGCTGATGAACGCCAGGGTGTCGGCAAGGGCCTCGATCCGCTCCTCGTCCAGCACCGACGAGACCGTGATGGCAATGGTCTCGGCCAGCGCCGCCCGGTGCTCGCGCACCAATGCCTCGCCATCGGGAATCAGCTGCAGGTAGGCGGCGGTCAACAGCACCCCCACCGTCAGCGCGGCCAGTCCCATCGCCATGTGCAAGCGGGTCGACAGACGGCGCAAAAATGCGAACGGATTCATCGCGGGTCCCGGGATGCTTGCGCGGCATCGGGCCTGGCCGGCGTAAACGCTGACGCTTCCGGTGCGACTGCGGGTACTGGCGTCGCCACGGCTGGCGTTATGGCCGCGGCCTGTTTGACCGCAGCCTGTTTGGCCGCGGCCGGGCTGGCCCTTTCGTCGAACAGCCGCTCGAGTTCGGGGTCATCGGCGGCTGGCGGGCCTGACTGGCGACGCGACCTGGCGGTATTTGTCACCACCGGCAGCGGATCAATCATCTGCCAGGCCGGAATCGCCGACAGCATCGAGCTGACCAGAACACCGCCCCGGATCAGCCAGATCACGTAGCCGATCGACAGGCCGCTGGACAGGGCAATGGCCGATATCACCGGGATCTGCTCGTTTTCCTGCAGCTGCGCCAGCTGGCGTTTCAATTCTTCCAGCGTGCGCACCATGTCGTCATTTTGCGCGAAGGTCTGGGTCGGGTTGCTCAGCGTGATGTCGCTCTGCTGGGTCAACAGCGCGGCGGCCAGCAAGGGGGAGTTGGTCGAGGCTGGCACCGCGGTGGCCACGTCGTCAAACTGGAATGTCCGTGCTGCGCTTTTCGCGCCGGGCAGATCGACCTCGACCACCATCGTGCCGTTGGACCGCTCCAGGGAGTTCGCAACGCTGGTCGATTCGATCACCACGACATCGGGGGCTGGCTCGGCAGCCGGTACCTTGGCCACTGTGGCCGTTTCCCTGGACGCCTCCGGTTTCGATTCGGCCGGTTTCGCTTCAGCCGGCGCGGGTTCGGGATCGGGGGTAACCGGCTCGAGAGCCTGCGGCGCGATGGCGACCGCGATCGTGAAGTCCGACTGGGCCACGGCCCCCGATGCGTCGGTGGCGAGCACGCGCACCTGCACCGAGCCAATGGCGTCCGTCGATGGTTCTGCGGTGAACGTCCGGGTTGCGGCATCAAAGCGCAACCATTGCGGCAGGGGTGTGGCATCGCTGCGCGAGGCCGAATACTGCAGCGAATCGCCTGCGTCCGGGTCCATGAAACTGGCCTGCGGAATCTGGAACAGCGCCGTCGTGCTGGGCGCCATCTGCTGGTTGGGCGGCGCGCTGACCAATCGCGGTGCGTCGTTGACGGCGAGCACGTCGAGCATGGTGCTTGCATTGGCAACGCGCGGGCCGCCGGCACCGGCGTTCCCGCCATCGTCGACGCTGATATCGAGCCGCACGCTGGCGGTGGCATCGGTAGCCGTGGTGAAGCCCACGCGCCCGGCTGCGATGAAACCATTGATATCCACGATCGAGCCACTCAGACGCACAGCACTGCCTGCGCTGGTAACAGCGATGCCTGCCCCGGAACCGGCCGTCAGGGTGCCCGATGCCACGCTGAACACGACCGAAATGCTGCCGGCGCCTGCATCCGGGTCGACGATCCGGATCGCCGCGAGGGGGCTGTCGACATCCTCGGTTACGCCGATGCTGGCCGCCACGATGATGGCGGGCGCATCGTTGACAGCGCCCACCAACAGGGTGGTGCTGCCGCCGGCCGACAGCGCAGCGCCGGCGCCGGAGTTGCCGCCATCATCGATGCCGATGCCCAGCACCAGGTTGTCGGTGTTGTCGGCTGCGCTGGTGAACGACAGGCCGCCGCTGGCGATCAGGCTGTTGATGTCGGCGATCGATCCGGTCAGCGTGAGCGCGCTGCTGTTGCCGCCGATCGCCACGCCCGGGCCGGCGGTGGCGATCAGCGCGCCGCTGGCGACGCTGAATGTGGCAGTGACGGCGCCCGTTTCGGCATCGACGTCATCGAAGCGGATACCGGCCAGGCTGCTGGCCGTGTCCTCGGTCAGATTGATCGATGCCGGCGTGATGACCGTGGGCGCATCGTTGATCGGGTTGATGCTGATGCGGCTGCTGGTCGATGCAGACATCGGGCCGCCCGAGCCGGTATTGCCGCCGTCGTTGATCGTGATGGTCAATGTGGCATCGGCCGTGACGTGTTGGGCTGGCGTGTAGGTCAATTGGCCTGCCAGCACGAAGGCATTGAGATCGATCAGATTGCCGGCAAGCTGCAGCACGGCACTGCCTGTACCGGTCACCGTCACGCCCGCTGCACTGGCCGCCGACAGGCTTCCCGCATCGACCGACAGTGTGGCGCTGAGCATGCCCGGCCCGGCATCCGGATCGGAGAAGAAAATCCCGGCAACTACCACGGCAGTGTCCTCGTTCGCGACGATCAGCGGCGGCGCGAGCACCGCGGGCGTATCGTTTGCGGCGTCGACCCGGATGGTGGCGGTCCGGGTCAGCGGGTCGAGATCGGAGCCGCCGTTGTCGGTGCCGCCATCATCCTGCACCAGGAAGGTGAAACTGGCGAAAGACAGGCCGCTGGCGTCCGCTGGCGGGGCATAGCGCAATTTGCCGGCCACCAGCTCGACGCGGCTGACCAGCTGCGGCGCGCTCGCCGCAATGCCATCGCGTGTGAGCGTGCCGTCCTGCGGTGTGGATGTGATCGCGATGAACAGCAACCGATTCGCAGGCGTGTCGCTGCTGTCCGAGAAGCCGAAGTCGGCCAGGCTGAACACATACGGCGTGTCTTCGGCCGTGGCCACGATGACGTCGGAACCTTGCGGCGCGTCGTTGACCGCCGAAACATCGAGCGTCATGATCCGGTCCACCGCATCGAGGTCGATGCCCGCGTTCGCGGTGCCACCATCGTCATGCACGCGAAAACTGAAGTTCGCGTAACCGGCTCCATTGCCATTGGCCAGCGGCGTGAAGGCCAGGCTGCCCGCCACGATGCTGGCTGCCGACACGAACTGGTTGTTGGCCACCGCAAGTCCGAACAACGTCAGGCTGCCGGCCGACGGCAAGCCCGTGACGCGTACATTGGCCAGGTTGTTGGCGGGCGAATCGCCTGGATCGGTGAATCCGAAATCGGCCAGCGTGAAGGTGTAGGACGTGTCCTCGCGCATCGCCACCGTGCGGTCGGCACCCACCGGCGCGTCGTTGACCGAGTTGATGGCTGTCGTGGTGCTCACCACGGCGCTGCTGATGGCCGACGCACCACCGTGGCCCGCAACGCTGACGGTGCTGCCCGAGGCCACGACTGCCGAGTTGTCCAGCAGTCGCACCGACAACGCGTTGGGCACACCGTTGTAATCGGTCGCCGGCAGAAAGCGCAACCGGGCGCTGGAGTCCAGCGTGAGCGCCGTGGCGTCGGACACCGGCGCAATAGCGTTCCAGTTCACGCCGGCGTCGATCGAATACTGCCAGCGTCCCTGACGGGCATCGTCCACCTGGCCGACCACTGCAATGCCTGCCAACTGGTTGCTGCCCGGGTTGCCGCCGTCGGCGGCATCCCCGAAGTTGCCGCCGTACAGGACCGCGACACTGCTGCCAACAGGCGATACCGTGTCTTCGGGAATGCTCGCCAACACGGCGGAACCATTGGCCAGCGGCGCGTCGTTGACCGGGTCCACATGCAGTGTCATGGTGCGGGCGATGGCGTCCAGATCCGAGCCGCCATTGGCCGAGCCGCCGTCATCCTGGACCCGGAACGTGAAGCTCGCATAGTTGCTGCCGTTCGCGTTGGCCACGGGCGCGAACACCAGCCGGCCGGCGGCGATGTCAGCGGCCGACACGAACTGGTCCGATGCCACGGCCAGACCATCGAGCGTCAAATCGCCGCCGCCGGGAAGGGAGTTGATCCGCACATTGCGCAACAGGTCTGCCGGCGTGTCGGCTGCGTCGGCAAAGCCGAATTCGGCCACGCTGAACACATGGGCCGCGTCTTCCAGCATCGTCACCGCATTGTTGGCACCGGTAGGCGCATCGTTGACGGACACCACGTCGAACGACAGGGTGCGGGGGATCGGATCGGTATCGGCGCCACCATCGGCCACGCCACCATCGTCCCGCAGCTGGAATGTGAAGCCGGCATAAGCGGGCCCATTTGCATCGGGATCGGCCCGGTAGGCCAGGTCGCCGGCCAGGATATCGGCGGTCGTCACGAACTGGTTGGCAGCCACGGCCAGGCCGTCCAGCGTCAGCATGCCGACCAGCGGCAGGCTGTTGATGCGTACCGCCAGCGGGTTGTTGGACGGACTGTCGTTGCTATCGGAAAAGCCGAAGTCGGCCAGGGTCAGCGTGCGGCTGGCGTCCTCGAACAACTGCAGCGTCGCGTCCGCCCCGACCGGTGCGTCATTGACCGGCGTTAGGTCGAACGTCAGGGTGTGGGAGGCGGGGTCCAGATCGACGCCGCCGTTGGCTGTGCCGCCGTCGTCACGCAACTGGAAATCAAAGTTGGCATAGCCCATGCCCTGCCCATGCGCCGCCGGCGCAAATACCAGCTTGCCGGCATCGATATCGAGCACCGACACGAAGTCGCCCGCCAGAACCATCGTGCCGTTCATCGTTAGCGTGCCAACGCTCGGCAGCGTACCGATGCGCACGGCGAGCAGGTTGTTGGGCGGGGTGTCGGTGCTGTCGGAAAATCCAAAGTCTGCCCGCACCAGCACGCGGCTGGCATCCTCTGGCATCGTGATCGTGCGGTCCAGTCCGGTGGGCGCATCGTTGACCGCAGTCACCAGCACGCTGGCGCTGGTGCTGGCGACGCTGAAGGCCGTTGGATCGCCGGTCAGCGCCACGCTGGCCATGTCGCCGGCAAGGCCCGATGTCTGGTCCCAGGCCTTGAACATGAGCCCGTTTGTGACCGTTCCGCTCCAGTTCGGACTGGCGACGAAACGCACGAACGTATTGGCATCGGCGCCCAGCAGGCGAGCGGTATTGGCAACGGGCGAACCGAAGCCGTTCCAGTTGGCGCCACCATCCAGGCTGAACTGCCAGCTGCCGTTGCTGTTGTCCCAACCGGTGACGGCGATGCCACTCGCGGACATCGGGTTGGCATCGCTGACATGGCCGGCAATCAGGGCCGAAACCGCCGTGCCCGCGTCGTTGACGGCGTCCTCGAACGTGGGCATCAGGTCGTTCGCACCGGTGAGCACCGGCGCAGAATTGACGAACGACACATTGACCGTCACGACGTCGGTGTCGCTGCGCGCGCCGCCGCTGCCGCTGTTGCCCAGGTCGTCGCTGACCAGGGTGATGCTGGTGCCGCCGGCAAAATTCAAGCTCGGGTCGAAGCGCAGGCCGTCGAGCGCGGCATCGATGCTGGCGATGGTGCCGGTAAATCGCATGCTGGCGTCGGCTGTGCCATCACCGAAGCCCCCGCCGCCAAAGTTCAGGCCGGCAACGCTACTCAGCGTCAGAACACCGTCGGCCGCGCTGAGCGTCACCAAGATCAGGTTCGTGCCGGCATCCGGATCGGACACGCTGATCGGATTGCCGTTGCCCGGCGAAAACACCAGTGGCGTGTTCGAGTTGATGCTTTGCGCGCCCGGTACCAGGTTCTCGGGCGGGTCGTTGCCCGCCGTGACCTGCAATGCCATCGTGTTGTTCGCGGTGGCGATCCGGACGCCACCGTTGGAGGTGCCTCCGTTGTCCTGCACCTGAAACGTGAAACTGGAATAGGGAGCGCCATTGCCATTGGGCGCTGGTGTGAACCGCAGGTGGCCGGCGTTGATGTTGCCGACGGTCACGAACTGGTTCGTTGCGACTGCCGAGCCAGTTAGTGTGAGCGAACCCGCACCGGGCAATGCGGTGATCCGGACATGCGACAGGTTGTTGCCGGGCGAGTCGTCTGGATCGCTGAACCCGAAGTCGGCAACGTTGAAGACGTAGAAGCCGTCTTCCGGTAGCACCACCGTGTTGTCGGTGCCGATGGGGGCGTCATTGACCGACGTAAGGTTGACCGTGATCGTGCGGGCCACCGGATCCAGGTCGACACCGCCATTGGCAGTGCCACCACCATCCTGCACCTGGAAGGTGAAGCCGACGTAGCCGTTGCCATTGGCATTGGCGACGGGCACAAATACCAGCTTGCCGGTGTTGATGTCGCCGACCGACACGAACTGCACGCCGGAAATCGCCATGCCGTTTAGTTGCAGGCTGCCGTCCGCCGGCAGGGACGCGATCCTGACGTTGGCCAGGGTGTCGGCCGGCGTGTCACCCGTATCGGAGAAACCAAAATCGGCTGCGGTGAACACATAGTTGGTGTCCTCTGGCGTCGTCACCGTCTTGCTGGCGCCACTGGGCGCATCATTGTCCGAGGTGACATCGATCGTCATGGTGCGCGCCACCGGGTCGAGGTCGACGCCGCCGTTGGCGGTGCCGCCATCGTCCTGTACCCGGTACGTGAAACTGGCGTACCCGCTGCCATTGGCGTTGCCGGTTGGCGTGAATCGCAGGTTGCCGGCGCTGATATTGGCCACCGAGATGAACTGGTTGCTGGCGACTGCCGCCCCGGACAGCGTCAGGCTGCCGGCACCGGGCAGCGCGGTGATGCGCACACTGGCCAGTGCGTTGGCGGGGCCGTCGTTCGAGTCGCTGAAGCCGAAGTCGCTCACCAGGAAGGTATAGGCTGTGTCTTCCAGAGCGACTACCGTCTTGTTGGCGCCCGTCGGTGCATCGTTGACCGAGCCCGCATTGACCGTCATGGTCCGCGCGACCGTATCGAGGTTGACGCCGCCATTGGCCGTTCCACCGTCGTCCTGTACCCGGAACAGGAAACTGGCAACCGCGGTGCCGTTGGCATTGCCGAGTGGCGAAAAAACTAGGCGACCCAGGCCGATGTCGGCGGCCGACACGAACTGGTTGGCCGCCACCGCGACGCCATCGAGGCGCAGCGTCCCGTTGAGCGGCAGGCTGGTGATGCGCACCGTGAGCAGGTTGTTGGCCGGGTTGTCGGACGCATCCGAAAACCCGAAGTCCGCCACCGTGAAGGCATAGGGCACGTCTTCCAGCGTCGTGACGGTCTTGCTGCTGCCGCTGGGCGCATCGTTGACGGCCGTCACATTCAGGCTGGTGTTGGCGCTGGCGCTCTTGGGGCCGTCGCTGCCGGTGTTGCCGCCGTCGTTGATGCCGATCGCCAATTGCAGGTTGGCGCCGGCATTGGCAGCCGTGGTGAAGACGAGATTGTTGGCGCTGACAAGGGCGTTGATATTGGCGATCGAGCCGATCAAGGTCACGGCCGTGCTGCCCGAACCTGTGATGGACACACCCGCGCTGGCGCCAGCCGTCAGGGTACCGGTGCCGACCGTGAAACTGGCCGTGACCGATGAAACTCCCGCGTCGGCATCCGTAAAACTGATGCCGCTGATGACGGTGACCACGTCCTCCAGCACGCTGATCGACGTGGGTGCAAGGATGCTGGGCATCGCGTTTGCGGTGCCAAACTGGCGTGCAAAAACGCCGCTGGAGTCGCCCGGACCATTGCCCGACCAGACCGCGACGAAGTTGTCCAGATCGGCCATGGCCAAAGATGTCATGGCCTGGGTGCCGCTGGTCGTAGTGTTGATCAGGAATTCACCACCGACCACACTGCCGCTGGCGTCGAATTTCTTGCCGTACACTCCGCTGCCGTCGAGCGCACCATTGCCTTCCCAGGCCACGATGACGTTGCGATCGGCGTCCATCGTGAGGGACGGGCTGGTCTGATCCAGCAGCGTGGTCGCAGTGTTGACCTGCACCGCCGCGCCCAAGACGCTGCCATTGCTGTCGAATCTGCGCATGAACACATCCGGGCCGATGATGGTCTGGCGCCACACCACCACCATGCTGCCGTCGTCGGCCAGTGCGATGGATCCGTTGCCGGAGCTCACATCCGGGCTGACGTTGGTATTGGCTCCCAGTGCGGCGCCATTGCTGGCGTAACGCTGCACCTGTACCCCCAGGTTGTTGTCCCAGGTGACCGCAAACGCGCCGCCAGCATTCATCGATACCGACGGGTCGAAGTGGGCGCGCGCCAGGTCGGTGTTGACCCGAAATTCGACCGCATCGATGGCCGCGCCGGTGGCCGTGAACCGGCGTCCGAATATGCCGTCGGTGTCGCCCGGCCCGTTGCCTTGCCAGACGATGACGAAATTGCGCTGCGCGTCCATGGCGATCGAACCATTGGACTGGCTGCCGCCAGACGTGGTGTTGACCCGGAACTCGCTACCGGCCGCGCTGGCGTCGGCGTTGAAGATACGTGCATACACACTTAGCGCCGTTCCGTCCTGGTTCGCGCTGGTCCAGGTCACGACAAAGCGACCGCTCGCGTCGATCACGACCGTGGCCCAGCGCTGGTCGTCTGCCGTAGCCTGATTGACCCGGAACTCCGAACCCACTGGCACGCCACCCGCGTTGTAGCGTTGGCCATAGACGCCCCAGCTGCCACCGTTGTCCTGGCTCTGGCTCGACCAGACTACGACGTGATCGCCATTGTTCGCCATGGCCACGGCGCGGTGGCTGCCTCGGTCTTGGGCCGAGGTCTCCTGCGCGTTGCCGGTCGTCGTATTGACCCGGCTTTCGAGGGTCGACTCCAGCGGCGCCTTGACGCCGCCGTTGTATTCGAATGCGCCGATGTCGGCGCCACCGTATCGGCTCAGCCCGCGTTGGTCCGTGATGGGCGCGCTGCCCGCATCCGCGGCATTGATCGCCGCGCTGGCCGCCAGCACCGCATGGGTCCGGGTGTAGCCGCCATTGAAAGCCAGCGCGACCAACAAGGGGTCGGTGTTGCTCAGGTCGCCAACCTGGTTCAGCCCCAGAGTCGCGCCGCTATCCAGGTTGTTGCCCAGGCTGGCAATGGCTCTATTGCTGTTGCCACCGGCATTGGATGCCACAATGCTGTTGCGCAGGGACAGCGTCGCCGAATTGGTGGTTTGCAGACCAGCCCCGCTGGATGCGCTGTTGTTGGCGATCGTCGACGAGACGATGGTGGCCGCTCGATCGGTATATACGCCACCGCCCAGGCCGGTGGCAATGTTGCCGCTGAGGGTGGTGTTGGACAGCGCCAGCGCCGCACCAACGCCGGCGCTGTAGATGCCGGCGCCGTCCTTGCCGGCGGTGTTGTTGCTGACGGTGACCCGCGTCAGCGTGGTCGTGCTACGGTCGTTGTAGATGCCTCCGCCCCAGTTGTCGGTGCTGTTGCCATCGACCGTCGAGTCGGTGATGATCAAGGTCCCACGGTTTATGTAGATGCCGCCGGCATAAGCACCGGCGGAATTCCCCAGCACCTGGACCCGGTCCAGTACGATGGTGGAACCCGTGGCGCCGGAAAGGCCGCCGCCGCCGCCGCTTCCGGCCGCCGAGTTGTTGCTGACCACCGCTTGGCTCAGGTTCAGCGTCGCACCACCTTCAACGACGATGCCGCCGCCAACGCCGGACCCGACACCATCGCGCACCGTCAGGCCGGACATGGTCAGGCTGCCGCTGATGACGTTGAAGACTTCACTTAGGCCACCTGCGCTGACAGACGTACTGGCGGCACCCGCACCGAGGATGGTCAGGTTTTCGCGCACGTCCAGATCGCCGCGCACATTGAAGTCCTCGCTGCCACCGGTGCGCGTCAGCGTGTAGTTGCCGGCAGGAAGAATGATCAGGTCGGTGCCGGGCGAGTTGTTGCTGGCGGTGATCGCCTCGCGCAGTGAAATCAGGCCGTCGGCCCCCTTGTTGACCAGCAAGGCTTCGACCGAATTCACGTCGCCATCGAGTGCATCGTCTGTCGTCGTCACCGCGATCGGCCCGCCGATGTCCGTCACCGTGACCGCGATGGCCTGCGTGTCGCTGAATGTGCCGTCGCTGGCGCGCACGATCACGTCGTAGACGTTATTGGCGCCGACGTCCAGCGGTGTCTCGAAATCGGGCGCCGCGATGAACTGCAGCATGCCGGTATTGGTGCCGATGCTGAACCGGGAAGCGTCCGCGCCTCCGGCAAGGGCAAACGTGGTGGCGGGGCCGTCAAAGTCGGTCGCGGTGACGGTGGTCACCGCCGTGGTGTTTTCCGGGATCGATACCCCCGCGCTCGCGCCGCCACCATTGCTGGTGATGATCGGAGCGCGCGACGGTGCGACATCGGCATAACTTTGGCCGACGCGTATCTCGTCCAACAGCGTGTTGGCGTTGCCGAACGCCTGGCCGCCGACCACCGCGATCCGGGTGAAGCTGCTGAGATCGACACTGGCGCTGGCGCTGAATGTAGCAGCCGGGGATGTCTCGCCCGGCGTGGGATTGACGTAGAGCGTGACCGCATCGTTCCCCACCGCATGCTCGATCCTCAGGACCAACAGCGCGGTCTGCAGGCTGGTTGCCGAAATGCCGCTGACCGCTGAGTTGCTCCCCGGGCCGGCAGGGCCGACTTCGAAATTGTTGCCGACATAGCCGGCAAAACCAGTGGTTGCGGAACCGCTGCCAAACTCGATGCCGCCGTAGTGCAGCAGACCCGAGCCATTGGGCTGGAGCAGGAAACTGATCCAGGTTGTCGTTCCATTGGCCCCGACGCTTGCAGCCATGTCGCGCGACACGGCTACCGACGTGATACCCCCGCTGGCCTGTACTCGGACAGAACCTCCGCTCACGGGCAAGACTGCGCCAGGGTCGACCAGTCCGGCCCCAATCACGAGTGGGCCCGTGCTGCCGTTCCAGGTGTTGGACCATCCTGCGCCGCCGCCCATGCCGTTCAGTATTCCAGTGCTGGCAAAGGCGTCGCTGGCCAGCAAAGACAGCGTAGCTTGCCAGTCCTGTTGCGTCGCAACGCCGAACAGGGACGCGGCCTCGATGGACCCGGTGCTCTGCTCCAGCGTCCAGTTGCCCCCCAGCGCAACGGCGCCGGTGGGGTCGATGGATGCGGCCACATCGGCGCCGGTCAGCAGCGCCAGATCGCGCACCAGTTGCTGCCCGATGCCGGTCTGCGCGAAGTCGCAGCCGTACAGCAGCAGGTCGGCATCGCCCGTCAACGCGCCGGCCCAGGAGGCCACGCTGTCGGCCCGGGCCATCAGGGTCTGGCCGTCGAGTTGGACATTGCCCAGTTGCATGCGACCATCGCTGCCGTGGGCCAGCACGTGGACGGCGGTGATGTCCTGGCGCGCCGCCAGCGTGTCGGTGATCAGCGCCAGGCCATCCTGGTCCTGTGTGATGGCGACGATCTCGATCGCCCGGCCGCTGGTCTGTTGCGCCTGCAGGTCCTGCAGCAGCCGGTCGGCATCGGGTACCGACAGGTCGACGAAGGCGATCTCGTGGCTGCGCTGGACAGTATCGTTGGCGGACTGCTGCAGCGACTGGTGCAATGCAAAGCCGGTGCCGGCATCGCTGACCAGCACTGGCGCCAGATCGGCCGAATGCAGGATGCGGTCCTCCATCGTCTCGACGACCGGACGCTGGCAGGAGACGGAATGCTGCATCGTTGCCGGTGAGGCGTGCCAGCGATCGGTCAGAGCGAGTGCCCTGGCTCTTGTGCAAGACCGGGCAGGTAACGTGCCGGCGCCAGCTTGGGTCGGGTCACGGTGGCAGGCGCCGCCGGCGCCGACTCGGGTGGCAGCGCGGTATCGGCGCCGGGAACATCGGCCTTGCAGCGCAGGCCGGCAGGCAGTTTGTTGTCGGGATTGGGCAGGCTCAGGCGCACGCGAAAGCTGTTGCTGGCCGCGTCCAGCACCCGGTCGACCTGGCGTACCGTGGCCATCACCGGCTCGGCACCGGGCAGCTCAGGCGCCACCGCTATCTGGTCACCCTTGGCCAGGCGACCGTACAGTGCGGTGGGTACCAGCAGTTCGACCCGCAGCGGGTTGACGACGGCAATGCGCAGCATCGGGCGGTCTTCGACCCGTTCGCCGGGATGGACAAACCGCTCCACCACCACCCCGCTGAACGGGCTGCGCACGCGACGCAGGCCCAGCTGGGCATTGGCCAGCGCGCGCTCCTGGACCCAGATCTGCTGCTGGCTGCTGACCTGCTTGAGTTTTTGACGTGCCACCTCGGCCTCGCCGCGCGACTGCTCCAGCGACTGGCCGGAGATGAAATCCTGCGCCACCAGGGCCTCGGCGCGGCGCACCTTTTGTTGCGCCAGGTCCAGGCTGGCCTTGGCCGCGAGTATGTCGGCATCCACCAGCGCGCGGGTACTGGCCACCGCGACATTGGCGCGTTCGACGTCCGATCGCAAGGTGATCAGGTCCTGTCCGGCCCGGATGCTGTCGCCGCGCTCGACATGTATGCGTTCGACGACGCCGACCACCTGGGTGCCGATATCGGCGATCCGATCGGGCTCGATCAGGCAACCGACCGTCCTGGTCATTGGCGCTGGTGGTCGTTGCGCTATGGGCTGTGCGGCATCTGCCACAAGCGGCATCAAACCCAGCAACGACGCAGCGATCAGGGTTGCCAGCCGATGGCTGGACTGAACCGCCAGACCAGCCTTCGTCGTCAAGCTGGTTGCGGCCCGGCTAAATTGTGTCATTCAGGTAGGGTACTGTGCAATACACCGGCCAATCACCAGATAACAGGCAATTTCACCTGCTTGCACAGTCGTGTCGCGTGAATGAAACACCTGCACGCTTCTAAGGCTCCCCTTGACGGAGATGTTGGCAGCGGGCGACTACCGGCCAAGCGTGCTTTTGTCACACGGATCGGCCCGCAAACGCCAGCCGGCGTTCCCATTGCAGATCCTGCTCCAGCAACATGCGCCTTTGCAGCGTTCGCCGGTCCTCCTGCTGGCGCTGAGACCAAATATGTGGCAGGCGTGCGAGCCAGCGGCCGCCGGGTGCGCAGGACAACCGGTTCCACGCCGCCAGGCCCAAGCTGCTGCTCGCCCATCGCCCGCCGGCGCGCTCGTCCAGCAACCAGAGTTCGACGCTGCCCGGGTCGCCGTGGCGCGCCGCGCGCCCCGCCAGTTGGCGATCGAGTCGGCGCGACGGGTTGTGCTGGCACGACAGGACATGCAGGCCGCCGGCCGCCAGCGCCTGTGCATCGGGTTCGATGTCGGTCCCGCGGCCCGCCATGCGGGTGGCGATGGTGACGGTGCCAGCGAGACCGGCGCGGGCAATGATGGTGGCTTCCTGCGCATCGTGCAGCGCGTTGAGCAGCTGATGCGCAATGCCGCGCGATTGCAGACGCTCGGACAGGCGCTGCGAATCCGCGACGTCGTCGGTGCCGACCAGTACCGGACGGCCGTCCTGGCGCATGCATGCGACCCGCTCTGCCACCGCGTCGAGCCAGGCGTCTGCATTGTCGAATCGGCGCTGCGCCAGGGCCTTGCGCCGATCGGGCCGATGCAAGGGTACGCGCAGCACGCGCGCTCCGTATACCGATTGGAGTTCGGCACCGGCTTCCAACAGGGTTCCGCTGATACCGCACAGGCGCCAGTAGCGCTGGAAGAAACGCTGAAACGTGGTCTGGGCCACGGTCTCTGTCTCCGGTGGCGGACTCACGCCTTCCTTGAGCGCGACCGCGGTGTGCAGGCCGCGCGACCATACCCGTCCTGGCGCGACCCGGCCCGTCACCTCGTCGAGCAGTTCGACCTGGCCGTCGCGCACCAGGTAATGGGTGTCGCGCCGATAGACATGCAGGGCGGCCAGGGCTATCTGGACCGCATCGCGCCGATAGCGCGGCCTGCGCCAGGGTCCGCCGAGACCGTCCGCCAGGCTTTGCAACTGCCGCTCGCCGGCGGCCGAGAGCACGGCAGCGCGGTCGGGCTCCGACACCGTGAAGTCCCGCCCGATCGCCAACTGGCGCGCCAACGCCAGTGCCTGCCACAGGAACGCACGCCGCGCGGCGTGGGGCGCCGCCTGCGACAGGATCAGCGGTACCTCGGCCTCGTCGAGCAGGATGCTGTCGGCCTCGTCCAGCAAGGCCATGCACAGGCCGCGTAGCAGCGGTTCGTCCTGCGCCTGCGGGCCCAGCGCGGCGGCCACGCGCGCCAGTGCATGCGGCTGTTCCTGCGCCTGGTGGTCGCGCAGGAAATCGAAGGCCAGTTCCTTGGCGGTGCAGTACACGATAGGTTCGGCGTAGGCCGCGCGACGTTCGGCGGGGCTTTGCCCGGGCGACACGGTGGCGGCGCGCAAACCGAGTGCGGCCAGCAGCGGCGCCATGGTGTGCGCGTCGCGCCGGGCCAGGTAGTCGTTGGCGGTGACCACATGCACCGGAATACCCGCCAGCGCCGCCACCGCGGCAGCGATGCCGATAGCCAATGTCTTGCCCTCGCCGGTGGCCATTTCCGCCATCCGGTTGTCCAGCAGCGCGCAGGCGGCCAGCAACTGGGTCGCGCGCGGTGTCATGTCCAGCGATTGGGTAGCGCTCGCCGTCACGATGCCAAGCGCCCGCGCCAGTGCCACGCCGCGCAGGCCGTCGCGGCGCAGATCGCAGCGCAAGCGGCCCAATGCCGCCGCCCGGGCCTGCGGGTCCAGCGTCTGCCAATGGCGCGCATGCACAGTACTGTTGCGCGCGACCCGCCGGCACCAGGCCAGCGCTGGCAACCAGCGCCATCCGCGCTGCGCCGGCGCCGTGTCGTCGTCGCCGCGCATCGGGTAACGACCCCAGACGGGTCCCGGCTTGGGCAGCAGCCGGGCCAAAGGCGGAGTTACCTGCGCCATCTCATTGCTGCGGATTAAAGCGGCGCAGCATCTGCGTGCGCAGCGCCTGCGCCAGTTGCAGCACCGCCGGACTGGCGCCGGCGTCGAATCGAACCCAGGCCCGCTCGCCGATCCGGTGACCGGTTGCTGCACTTGGCTGTTGAGCGGACGCAGCCGACAACTGCACATCGAACACCAGCACCGGTTCGACCGGTTTGCGGGCCTCGGTGTCCAGGGGGTCGGTCACGATGTCGCCGCCATGGCGGGTGCTCAGGGCCGCACTGGGCAATTGCATGACGGCGCCCGGGCTTTCGCGCAATAGCCGCGCCGGGTACTGCTGCAGTGCCGAGCCGCGCAGGCGCACCGAGATCTGTGCCGCTGCATCGCCCAGTTGTCCCGCCTGGTTTTCCGGCAAGGCGACCCGCACCAGCGGTGCCGAGCCGTCCAGCGTCTGGCCCAGCAGGTGACCGCGGCGCAGGAATTGTCCCGGCAAATCGCTGGCGCCAGGCAGCACCAACTGCCCCTCGACCTGGCTGCGCACCTGCAGCGATTGCGCCCGCGTCTGCAACTGGGCCAGTTCCGCCTGGGCCCGTGCCAGATCCGCCTGGGCGTCCCCCGCGCGGCCGCTGTCCCGATCACCGCCAGAGCCACGGGTGCCGGGCAGGGCGTCCACCCGCTCGGCCTCGAGTGCATCGACGCGCGCTGCCTGGCGGGCCAGGTCGGACTGCAGTTGCGGACTGACCAGTTGCAGCACTACGTCGCCGGCCTGCACCCTTTGACCGTCGGCGGCAATGACCCGGTCGACAAATCCGGCTTCCTCGACCCGCAGTTGGGACTGCTCCGATGGCCACACCACACCCCGCACCACGGTCGAGCGCGGCCACGGCGCCAGCAACAAAAACAGCAGGCCGACAGCGCTGCCGATGGCCCAGATCCGCCAGCGCCGGTGGTGGCCCGCGCGGCCCAGCGCCGAACGCCGGAGCTGTCCCAGCAGCCGTATGGCCGGTTGCAGCAGCACCTGCCACGCCAGCAAACCGGCGCAGAGCAAGCCCAAGGTGAACGATAGCTGGCCGATCCATGCCACCGCGATGCTGGCGATCAGCAGGATCATCAACCAGGACAAGGGTGCGTACAGCGCCAGCCATGGCGTCTCACCCCGCGCGACCACCATCGGCTCGGCGTCGGTGTCGCCCAGCAGCCAGCGGCGCAGGCAGTGCAGCCACCAGGCGCGGCTGCGCGGCGCCAGATTGGGCAGATCCAGTGCGTCGCAAAAAAAATAGTAGCCGTCCAGCCGCTGCAGCGGGTTGCCGTTGAACAGCACGGTGGACACGCCCGCCACGACCAGGGTCACGAACGCGACATCGCGCAGCAGGCCGGCGTCCAGCCACAACCACAGTGGCAGCGCAACGCTGGCCAGGGCCAGTTCCGTCATGATGCCGGCGGCACTGACGGCCATGCGCGCGCGGCGCCGGGCAAATCCGGTGGCGGCGGATGCATCGACGTAGGGCACCGGCATCAGCAGCATCAGCGTGACGCCGGCCTCGCGCACCTGCCCGCCCCAGCGGCGCACCGCCATGCCGTGCGCCAACTCGTGCACCAGCTTGATCGGCACATACAGCAGCGCCGCCAGCAGTGCAAATCGCGGTGTCGCCATCCAGCGCTGTCCATGGGCCCACAGGCTGGGGCCGTGCTGCAGCGCCAGCACCACCAGCGTTGCCATCGCCAGCAGCCACAGCCACAGCGCGGTGCGGGAAAACAGCAGCGCCGCCAGAGGCTCCAGCCGGTTCAGCAGGCGGGTCGGGTTGCCCAGCGGCATGCGCCATGCCAGCAGGCTGGCGCGCGCACGTGGTCGTGCGACCTTGTCCAGATGGGGCAGCAGCGCATCGAAGTCGGCGCCGCGGTCGACCTGCAGCAAACCGGCCTCGCGCAGTTGCGCCATCAGGTCGATGACCTCGTCCTGGGTTGCGGCCTCGGGTTCATGCTCCAGCGACCAGTCCCACACTTGCTGCACCAGGAGTTGACCATCCATCCGCGCTGCTATCGCATAGGCCGCACGGTTGAGTCGCACACTGCGGCCGCTGACCGGATTGGCCAGCAGGTACCAGGTTTCACCGCGCACCCGTTGGCGGCGCAACTGCGCCTGGCCGGATAGCCGGGGATGCAGGCCCGCCACCCGGTGCCAGCGGGTGCTGTGAACGGCTACCCTAGCCATGCCCACCAGGCCAATCGGATGCGTTCAATGGCATGCCGGCTCCAGGCCCACAGCGGCGGCATGCGCCCGACCGCCAGGTCGGCGCGCCCGAGCAGCCCGGGACGCAATGTATCGGGCACAGCCGCCAGTCGTGCCTGCACATCGAACACGTTGCGGCCTTCCACCGTGCGTGCCAGCGGCGTAATGCGTTCGACCATCAGTTCCTGCTGCTGCCAGGGCAGGGAAGAGACCACCAGTTGCCCGCGCTGGCCGGCGTATACCCGCGCGATGTCGGTCTCGTCGATCTCGACAATCACGCGGTAACCATCGGTGCTGGCCAGCGTGAGCAGTGCGTCACCCTGACGTACTGGCGCACCGATGGCCTGGCTCAGATCACCCTGTACCACGACACCATCGAACGGTGCGGCGATGCGACCGCGCGTGCGCTGTTGCGCGATCAGCGCAAGCTGGGCCTGGGCCTCGTTGACGCGCGCAAAGCTGGTCGACGCGCCGACCCGGTCGGACTTGGCCATGGCCGCCGCATAGGCGTTTTCGTATTGCGCCAGTTGGCTGCGCCAGCGGTCACTTTCGAGTTGCAGGTCCTCTTCGATCAGGTCTACCAGCGGCGCGCCCGCCAGCACCCGGTCGCCGGGCCGGACATGCGCGGTCTTGATGAAGCCGTCATTGGGCGCCGACAACACCCGTTGACGCGCACCCTCGACCCGGGCCCGTCCGCTGACCGAAACCTCCAGCGGCACCAGGGCAATGAATAGCAATGCGGCCAAAGCGATGCCCAGCAGTATGCGGGTCGTGCGCCGCCGCGGCTGGCGCAACCCGGCGCTGCCCTGCCCCAGTGCGCGACGGGTCCGCTGGTGCCAGGGTTGTTCGGCATGGTGCATCCAGCGCAACGCAGGCGCCGCCAATACCAGCAATTGTTCGAGTCGATGCAGCTCGGCGTCGTCGATGGGCGGCGCCTGGTGCCGCTCGACACAGACCGCCGCGAAGGCTGCGCCGTCAAAGCCCAGCGGTACCGTGGCCACCGAGCCGCCGACCAGGCGCTGCAACTGCTGGTGCTCCAGCCGGATCCAGTCGCCCGTGCCGTCGGTCGTGTCCGGTGCGGGCGGCCAGCCCAGTGGCACCGCTTGTTCCAGCGCCTCGTCCATGGCACCGAGCAGGCTTTGCGGCAGTGGGGCCTGCAGGTTGGACAGGTCCAGCGCTGAACTGGCCAGCAGCCGGGTGCGACCGTCCCGGTGCAGTGCGAAGCTGACCCGGTCGAAGCCGCCATCGCGGGCCAGTCGGTCGACCAGGCTATGTGCCGCGGCAGCGAGGTTCGATGCAGACAACACAGCCGCGTACAGTCCCAGTGCCTGCGTTGCGTGGTCAGCCGATTGCACGCCAGAGGCGATTGCAGGCACGGGTGTCAAGCCAGCTGGCACGCGCATGGGGAGCAGCCCGCGACACGGCGCGTGCAGCCTCGGATGCAGGGACCCGGCCGCGTCGTGGCGGAATCGATGCATGGCGATGTGGGAACGTGCAGCTGGATGATCATGCGGCGCCACGCCCGGTGTGGCCATGGGCAAAGTGCAATTTTACGGTGCCGACATGGTGTCGATCGCAGGGCTGGCCGCGGGCTTGGGGATCATTCGGGTGCTGTTATGGTTTGTTCTGATGCTGCGGGTGCGCCGAGACGTTATGCTGGACCGGTTGGAGCAACACCATTAACTACGACATGAATGGAGATGGACCATGTACAAACGCATACTGATGGCATATGACGGCTCCGGGGCCGGACAAAATGCCCTGCTCGAGTGCAAGGACCTGATGCAATGGACCGGCGCCACACTGACACTGGTGGCGATCATGCCGCACCACATCGATTTCATCGGTGCCGAGGGTGGCTTCTACGATCCCCAGATCACCGAGCGCGAAAAGGAGAACTACCGGAAGGTCCTGGAGCAGGGCCTGCAGGTGCTGGCCAAGTCCGGCTTTGCCGCCAACGGCGAGGTGCTGGTGGGCGAGACCATCAGCGAGATCACCAATTACGCGGCCAAGATCGAAGCCGACCTGATCGTCGTCGGCCACAAGCACCTCGACGGCTGGGCTGCGCGCTGGTGGCGGGGTTCGAGCTCGGGCACGCTGATCGAGCACGCCCATTGCAGCGTGCTGGTGGCCATCACCAACTGAGCGACTCCCGCTGCTCTGGCCCGGGCTGTGGTGCGGCAGTGGTCGCGGATAGGCACCGCCCAATCGACGATGGCGCAGGGCGGCCGTACCAGTGCGGTCCGGCGATGCGTGCGACCGGTCTTACCAGTCCTCCTTGACCGCAAGTACCACATCGGTGCCTGCCGCCGCCCGCCCGGCCAGCCACGCGGTGGCGGTGCCGGCCACCACGGTTGCAGCGCACAATGCCAGCAGTTGGCCCCAGGGCAGCATCAGGTCCATGCTCCAGTGAAAACTCTGCGGGTTGACCACGTGCACCAGGATCACGCTGACGCCCAGCCCCAGCAGCAGACCTGCCAGCGCACCAAACAGCGTCCACGCCAGGCCCTCCAGCGCCACCAGCACCAGCACCTGGCGCGGCGTGACTCCCAGATGCACCAGCAGCCCGAACTCCTTGCGCCGGGCCAGCACCTGGGCGCTGAAGTTGGCGGCCACCCCAAACAGACCGATACCGATGGCTACCGCCTGCAGCCAGTAGGTGACCGCGAAACTGCGGTCGAAGATGCGCAGCGAAATCGCACGGATCTCGCTGGCGCTGGCGATGTCGGGCACTGCGGCGCCGGGGATCGCCTGCACCAGTGCCCGCACCGCGGCCTGCACCGCCGCCACATTTGCGCCGGGCGCCAATGACAGGGCCAGGTCGTTCACCCGGCGGTCGCCGGTGAGGCGCTCGAAGTCAGCCTGGTCCATCGCGATGGCACCGAACTGGCGAGCATAGTCGCGCCATACCCCGGCCACGACAAAGCGCCCGCTGTGGGCCGCCATGGCGCCGCCGGACGCCTCGGAGAACACCGCATCGAGCCGATCGAAGGGCTTGCCGACCTGGGCCCCATACAGCGCCACCATGGGCTCGCTCACATAGATCGCCACTGCGCCGGGCGGCACCGGTGCCACTGGCCCCACCAGCGCCAGATTGCGCTCCGGCTCGCCCAGCGGACGCGCCAGCAATGGGACCGGCGGGCGGCCGGACTCCAGCGTCAGTGGCAGCGAGCGTACGCTGGTGACACCGAGCACCCCCGGCAACTGGCGTACCGCGGCCACCAGGCTCGGCTCGAAGAACGCCGAGTCGCGCTCGCCAAAGGCCGAGCTGCGCACATACAGGTCGGCTGGCAGCACGACATCGAGCCAGGCCTGTACCGACGTGCGGAAACTGGCGACCATGACCGTGAGCGCAACGGCCAGGCTCAGCGCCGCGACCACGCCGCTGACGGCCACCGCGGCACTGGCGCGTACCCGACGGGCGCGCTCGATCGCGAGCATGGGCAACAGCCAGGCCGCCAGCAGTGGCGCGAGTTGGCGCGTCAGCAGCGCGATCAGGGACGGCAAGGCGCTGATGCCGCCCACCAGCAGCAACGCAATGGCCAGATACGCCCCCAAGGCCATGCCCCCCAGTGGCGGCGCCAGCAGCAGCGCGGCGCAGGCCAGCACCAGGGCCAGCGCGCGCCAGGGATGGTCGTGTCCATGGGCCTGCAATCCGAGCCCCTTGAGTGTCTGTGCCGGCGGCAACTGCTGCGCGTCACGCGCGGGCAGCCAGGCGCCGACCAGGGCTGCGACCATGCCCAGCGCGGCGTATCCCAGCGCGCTCAGGCCATCCCAATGCAATGCGGGCGCGACACCGCGGAAATAGCCACCCCCCAGATCACCGCCCAGCCAGCGCAATGCCAGCAGCGCCAGCAGTGTGCCCAGCGCGATGCCCAGCAGGCTGCCGACGCCACCGAGCACCAGCGACTCCGCCAGCACCAGGCGCAGCCTGTCACGCCCGGACAGACCCAGCACCCCGAGCAGCGCGAACTGTTGCGCGCGCTTGGCCACGCCCAGGGCCAGCACCGAAAAAACCAGGAAGCCGCCGGTGAACAGGGCCACCAGCGCCAGCACGGTCAGATTGACCCGGTAGGCACGCGACAGGTTGCTGATACGGGTAGTGGCGTCGGCGGGTGGTGCCGCCCGCACACCCACCGGCCACTGCGGATCGGCATGCCAGGCCGCGGCCAGCGCCGAAGGGTCCTGACCGGGCGCCAGTTGCAGGTCGATCCGCGTCAGGCGTCCAGCCAGACCGAACACATCCTGCGCCGCGCCGATATCCATCACCGCCAGCGGCGCTCCTGCGGCACTGACATTGCCCGCGACCCGCAGCGCGCGCAAGCCGCCTGCGCCGCGCAGCTGCAGCACAGGACTGCTGTCATTGGCCAGTCCCAGTGCGCGGCTGGCAGCGGGATTAAGGAACAGCGTGTCGGGCTCCAGCCAGGCGAGTCGCCCGGCATTGGCCGCCACCAGAGGTACCATGTCCGGCGCCACCCGCATGATGCGCAGCGCATCCACACCGACTACCCGCAATGGGACTGGCTTGCCGGAGGCGTCCGGCACCGGGCTGCTCAATTCCACAATCGGTGAGGCCAGCGCGACCCGCGCATCGGTTGCAACCCGTTCGAAGATGCGTTCGTCGAATGTGCCCTG
>JAYUQC010000013.1:0-5985 GCA_043759735.1 Rhodoferax sp. | reverse complement strand
CACATCAGCACATCGGAGATGCTGAGCACCTTGGCAAACATGGTGTTGGCGTCTTCCGAAATACCGATGGTGTTGTTCTTGCTCTTGGACATCTTTTCCACGCCGTCCAGACCCTCGAGCAATGGCATGGTCAGGATGCACTGCGGCTCCTGGCCGTATTCGGCTTGCAGATGGCGCCCGACCAGCAGGTTGAATTTCTGGTCCGTGCCGCCGAGTTCGAGATCCGCCTTCAGGGCCACCGAGTCGTAACCCTGCATCAGCGGATACAGGAATTCATGCACGCTGATCGAGCGCCCCTCCTTGAAGCGCTTGGCGAAATCGTCGCGCTCCATCATGCGTGCGACGTTGTACCGTGCTGCCAGCTCGATCATGCCGCGCGCGCCCAGCGGGTCGCTCCATTCGCTGTTGTAACGGATCTCGGTGCGCGCCGGATCCAGCACCATCGCAGCCTGCTGGTAATAGGTCTGCGCGTTGGCCTCGATCTGCTCGCGGGTCAGCGGCGGGCGGGTGGTGTTGCGTCCGGACGGGTCACCGATCATGCAGGTAAAGTCGCCGATCAGGAAGATCACGGTATGGCCGAGGTCCTGCAACTGGCGCATCTTGTTGAGCACGACGGTGTGGCCAATATGGATGTCGGGCGCCGTCGGATCCAGGCCCAGCTTGACGCGCAGTGGCGTGCGGGTAGCCTGGGACCGTGCCAGCTTGCGCACCCATTCGTCCTGGGGAATCAGCTCCTCGCAACCACGCAAACTCACCGCGAGCGCCGCGCGGACCTCGTCGGTTATCGGGAAATCGGACTTTGTGGTTACATTCATGTCGCTTTTTGGCTTGCACAGATGGGGTGCGTCGATATAATTTCTGCTTTTCCTGGCGGTCGATTCTATGTCGCGCCAGGAACACCGCGACGGAGCTGGTTCGGCGTCGCTGACAACAATAACCGTTGGGAAACCCGAATTGAATCACGGTACTCTTGCCGTAGCGGACGCCTTGTGCACCGCTGCGGGTCGTGCGATTGCGCGACACCCAAAGCGAATGGCGGCGGTAGTGGCAGCCATGCTGCTCGGCGCAGGATCGGTCTCCATTGCATCTCTGGCCCCGGATGCGTCCGACCTTGAAGTCAGCCAGGTCATCGAATCGGTCCAGCCGCTTCCCGTTCAGTCGCAAATTGACGAATTGGCCGAGCACGCGCTGCGTCTGTACCGCTCAGACCTCACACGTTCCAGCGACACCGCCGACAGCCTGCTCAAGCGCCTTGGCGTCCTGGACGCCGCCGCCGCCACGTATTTGCACTCCGACAAACTGGCACGCCAGGCCCTGCTCGGACGCGCCGGGCGAAATGTCCGTGTCGAAGCCGGTGACGACAACCGCCTGTTGCGCCTGACGGCCCGCTGGAGTCCGGACAACAATGGCAGCTTCCAGCGCCTGGTGGTCGAGAAAACCGCCAACGGATTTTTATCCAGCATGGAGACGGCACCCCTGGTGGCCTCGTCGCGCCTGGTCAGTGGTGTCATTCAGTCATCGCTGTTCGCGGCCACCGACGAATCGCGCATTCCGGACTCCATCGCGACCCAGGTCGCCGAATTGTTCTCCGGCGATATTGACTTCCACCGCGCCCTGCGCAAGGGCGACCGCTTCTCCATCGTCTATGAGACGCTGGAGGGTGACGGCGAGCCGTTGCGCAGCGGCCGGGTGCTGAGCGCAGAATTTGTCAACAATGGCAAGACTCTGCAGGCGATGTGGTTCCAGGAGGCACCGGTCAATGGCAGCGGCGCCAGCAAGGGCGGCTACTACACACTCGACGGCCAGAGCATGCGGCGCAGTTTCCTGGCCTCGCCGATGGAGTTCACCCGCGTGTCGAGCGGTTTCAAGATGCGATTCCATCCGATCAAGCAAGAATGGCGTGCGCATCTGGGCGTCGATTATGCGTCCCCATCGGGCACCGCCGTGCGCACGGTCGGAGACGGCGTGATCGAGTTCGCGGGCTGGCAAAACGGCTACGGCAATGTGGTTTTCGTCGGCCACCGCAACCAGAACACCACCGTGTATGCGCACCTGAGCCGCGTCGACGTCAAGCGCGGCCAGGCCGTTGACCAGGGTCAGCTGATCGGTGCCGTTGGCGCGACCGGCTGGGTGACCGGCCCCCATCTGCATTTCGAGTTCCGCGTCAAGGGTGTGCACCACGATCCGCTGACCATTGCGCAAAACAGCGAGGCCATTGCGGTATCGGCCGCGGCCAGGCCGATTTTTGATCGCGAATCCAAACTGGCACGGATACAACTCACTGCGGCCGCCAGCATTGGTCAGGTCAGCATCGAATAGCCGACTCCGGGCGCGGTCCCTATGGGCACGCTATACATCGGCCTGATGTCGGGCACCTCGCTCGACGGCGTGGACGGCGTTCTGGTCGACTTTGCAAGTGGCTCGCCCACGCTTTTGCAGCATGCCTATCGCCCCTTCACCGCCGCATTCGCGGCCGAACTGTTGGCGCTGAACAGTCCGTCGGACAACGAGATTCACCGGGTCGCACTGGCGGCCAATGCCCTGGCGCATACTTATGCGCTGGTGGTCCAGGACCTGCTCGGCGCCGCCGATTTGCCGGCCAGCGCCGTCGACGCCATTGGCGCACATGGCCAGACGGTCCGCCATCGACCGCAGGAATTCGACACCCACGGCTACACGGTCCAGTTGAACAACCCCGCGCTGCTGGCCGAGTTGACCGGCATCGATGTGGTTGCAGACTTCCGCAGTCGCGACGTTGCAGCCGGCGGTCAGGGCGCGCCGCTGGTGCCCGCGTTTCACGTCGGCGTTTTTGGCCATTTATCGGATCACGCCTGCGCACTCAACATTGGCGGCATCTCGAACCTGACGGTATTGCCCGCCGCGCGCGCAATCGGATGGGCTGCCGCCCAGCGCGTTCTTGGCTTTGATTGCGGCCCCGGCAATGCGCTGATGGACTACTGGTGTCTGCACCATACCGGGCAGCCATTCGACCGCGACGGCGCCTGGGCCGATAGTGGCGCGGTACTTGCCCCTTTGTTGGGCCAATTGCTGGCCGAGCCGTACCTTGCCAAGGTGCCCCCCAAGAGCACCGGGCGCGACCTCTTCAATCCGGACTGGCTGTCGGCGCAGTTGCGCTTCCATGAGGCGGCTCATGCCGCCGACATTCAGGCAACCCTGTGCGAATTCACTGCCCAGGCTTGCGCCAACGATGTGCGGCGCCATGCGCCGCAGACCAGACTGCTGATCGTGTGCGGCGGCGGCGCACTCAACGGCAGCCTGATGCGGCGCTTGCAAACAGCCTTGCCCAAAGTCGACGTGCATTCGTCGGCGGACCATGGCCTGGCGCCGCTGCAGGTGGAGGCGAGCGCCTTCGCCTGGCTGGCGCGCAAGGCGCTGTTGCGCGAAACCGCAAGCCTGCAAAGCGTTACGGGCGCCAGAGGCGCCCGTATCCTGGGGGCGATCTACCCCCGTTGACGCCCGCGACCGGGTGTCAGGTCGAAAAGCTCGAACCGCAGCCGCAGGTGGTTGTCGCGTTCGGGTTCTTGATGACGAACTGGGCGCCCTGCAGATCTTCCTTGTAGTCGATCTCGGCCCCCAACAGATATTGGTAGCTCATGGCATCGATCAGCAGGGACACACCGTTCTTGGTCATCGTGGTGTCGTCTTCGTTGGTGACCTCGTCAAAGGTAAACCCGTACTGGAAACCGGAACAGCCGCCACCTTGCACAAAAACGCGCAGTTTGAGGTCAGGGTTGCCCTCTTCGGCAATCAGGTCTGCCACCTTGGCCGCCGCGCTGTCGGTGAACAGGATCGGCTCGGGCATTTCAGTGGGCAGGGATTGGGCTACGGCGCTCATGGGCGACTCCGGTTGGTCAAACTAACCTGATGCTAACGCAATGCGGGCGATTGCCCACTCATTTGTTATTTGCCGCCAATTTGAGTGTGGGCTTTGCCTCGCCAACGACCGTTGGGTGCATTTGCCCTGCGATGGTCGCGCCCTGATGCATTTCCAGCGCGCGGTAAAACACGTCGCCCTCGATGCGGGCCTTGGGCTGCAGTTCCAGCATCAGGTTGGCATGTACCGGCCCCTTGACATATCCGCTGATGATGATGTGGTCGGCATGGACCTGACCGGCAACCGATGCAGATTCCGATATCACCAGGATGCTGGGTTGGTCTTCATTGGCGCGGATATCGCCCACCACGGCGCCGTCGATGCGCAGGCCGTCGGTGAACCTGAAGTTGCCGGCAATATGGCTGCCATGCGCAATCAGGCTCTTGATCGGGGGCTGTTTTCTTTTGTTGAACATATGCACTCCAAGATGTTGTCGAACTATAGATTGACGGACTCCGCCGCCCTGACCTTCGAACCCTCCATGACCCGGACCGCCACGCTCTTCACAACCACCTGGGGCGGCAGGTCCAGAAAACCTTGAAAACGGCCGAACTGGGTGAATTTGATGGCGACCTCCTGCTCCGACATCGGCGTCTGCCACGACTTTCCGTTCAGCAACCCGGCCAGCTTGAATTCCAGGTTGCCATTGAATTCAGTGGCCGTCTTTTGCGGCTGGATCAACAGCATCCGCCACTTCAGGCGCCGGTCTTCACCCACCTCGGCCTGCAATCCGCGTATCGCGATACCCTCGACGCCGGTCATCGGGATCAGTTTTTCGAAAAAACCCAGGTCATCGCGCAGGCCCAGGATTTCCTGTTCCAGCTGCCTGTTCCGGGCAATCAACTGCTCCTGCGCCGCGTGCCCTGCGGTCAGCAGGGTCTGCGACGTATTGGCGATCGACTGCGCCTCTTTACGTTCCTTTTGCGTCTTCTCCAGTTCAGCGCGCAGCTGGATCGCCAGATCGCTGAAAGGGCCGTCGACACCGGCAATCATCTTGCCAAACTCGAATGCCCACAGGGCAATGGCGGCGCAAAAACCGAAAACCAGCGCCAGCATCACCCAACGAAACGGCCACGGCAACGCACTACGCACCGCCATCCGCGGCGCGCTGACGGTCAGGCGGCGACGCAGCAGGCGAAAACGCATGGGGTAACAGAATGCAAAAAACCGTCGCCAGGACGGTTTTCGATGTTCGGCCGCGAACGGTACGCAACCACAACCAGCCGCCGCGACCCCACCCGCAGCCCCAGCCAGGGTGGTTTCCCGTGGTCGGAACTGCGCAGCGCCATCGCGGCAACCAGAGTCAGCGTTTGGAGAACTGCTTGCGGCGGCGTGCAGAGTGCAGGCCGACCTTCTTGCGTTCCACTTCGCGCGCGTCACGGGTCACGAAACCGGCCTTGGACAACTCGGGCTTGAGCGCCGTGTCGTAATCGATCAGCGCACGGGTGATGCCGTGGCGGGTCGCGCCGGCCTGGCCCGACTCACCGCCACCAGCCACGTTGACCATGATGTCGAAGGTTTCGACATGTTTTGTCAAGAACAGCGGCTGTTTGACGATCATGATCGAGGTTTCACGGCCGAAGAAATCCTGGATGTCCTTGCCGTTGACCGTGATCTTGCCACTGCCCTTCTTGAGAAACACGCGCGCGACGCTCGATTTGCGACGCCCGGTGCCATTGTTCCATTCACCAATCATTCTCAAGGCTCCTTAAATTTCCAACACTTTGGGTTGCTGGGCAGTGTGCGGGTGCTCAGCACCACCGTACACCTTGAGCTTCTTGATCATGGCGTAGCCGAGCGGGCCCTTGGGCAGCATGCCCTTGACGGCCTTCTCGAGCGCGCGACCCGGGAACCGGGTTTGCATGTCCTTGAAGTTGATGGACGAAATGCCACCGGGATAGCCAGAATGGCTGTAGTAGATCTTGTCGAGCGGCTTGGCGCCGGTGACTCGCAGCTTGGCTGCGTTGACGATGACGATGAAGTCACCGGTATCGACGTGAGGCGTATAAATGGCCTTGTGTTTGCCGCGTAAACGGAGAGCAACTTCGCTGGCTACTCGTCCGAGGACCTTGTCGGTCGCGTCAATCACA
>JAYUQC010000012.1:0-17282 GCA_043759735.1 Rhodoferax sp. | reverse complement strand
ATGAGCGCCGCCGGGCCGTTCCCAAGGGCGACTAGCGCAATGCGCAGCATGGAGCATTCCTGATGAGCGCCGCCGGGCCGTTCCCAAGGGCGAATTGCGCAATGCGCAGCATGGAGGATGCCTGATGATCGCCAGCTGGGACCGCCTCAGGGCCTTCGGCGCCGACCTGCTGCCGGCGGCATGGGCGCGCCAAACGCCCCTGCCGGTGCGCCTGGGGCGTCGCCGCAGCAATCTGCAGGCGCCGGTGCGGCTGGAAAGCTTCGACCAGGTGCTGGTCTGGGTCACCGTCGCATTGCTGGCCTGGGGACTGGTGATGGTGTACTCGGCCACCGTCGCCATGCCCGACAACCCCAAGTTCGAGCGCTATTCTCATAGCCATTTCCTGATCCGCCATATGTTGTGGCTGGCGGTGGGCTTCGTGACCGCCCTGATCGCATTCCAGATCCCGATCGCAACCTGGGAAAAGTCGGCACCCTGGTTATTCGTGATCGCCCTGCTGTTGCTCACCGCGGTGCTGATTCCACAACTGGGCAAAGGCGTCAACGGCGCACGCCGCTGGCTGGTGCTGGGGCCGATCAGTTTCCAGCCCTCGGAACTGGCCAAGTTCGCGGTGCTGCTGTACGCAGCGGACTACATGGTGCGCAAGATGGACGTCAAGGAAAAGTTCTTCCGGGCGGTGATGCCGATGGCGGCCGCGATCGCGATCGTCGGCGTGCTGTTGCTGGCAGAACCGGACATGGGCGCCTTCATGGTGATCGCAGTGATCGCGATGGGCATTCTGTTCCTGGGCGGTGTCAATGCGCGCATGTTCTTCCTGATCGCGCTGATCCTGATCGTCGCGTTCTCGATGATGATCCTGTTCAGCGAATGGCGGCGCGAGCGCATCTTTGCCTACCTTGACCCCTGGAGCGAGCCATACGCGCTGGGCAAGGGCTACCAGTTGTCGCACTCGCTGATCGCGATCGGCCGTGGCGAGATCTTCGGCGTCGGACTGGGCGGCAGCGTGGAAAAACTGCACTGGCTGCCGGAAGCGCACACCGATTTCCTGCTGGCCGTCATTGGTGAGGAGTTCGGTCTGATCGGTGTGTTGTGCCTGATCGGGCTTTTTGTCTGGATGACCCGCCGCATGATCCATATCGGCCGTCAGGCGATCGCGCTGGACCGGGTTTTCGCCGGCCTGGTCGCGCAGGGAGTCGGCATCTGGATGGGATTCCAGGCCTTCATCAACATGGGCGTGAACCTGGGCGCGTTACCCACCAAGGGCCTGACCTTGCCGCTGATGAGTTTTGGTGGCACCGCCATTCTGGTGAACCTGGTCGCGATCGCGGTGGTGCTGCGCATCGACATCGAAAGCCGCCAACTGATGCACGGAGGTAGACCATGAGCCTTGTCCGACCGTACAGCGCCGCCCCCGGCGATCTGCCGATCGCCGGCACCGGCATCGCCATCGATCCCAACGGCTCGGGCCTGATCACACCGACCGACACCGGTCGACATTCGGGCAAGGAGCAGCCGCAGCCACGTGGCAGGACAGGCGCGGTCGCCGGAGCCGGGGCCACCGCGACCATCGGCGCGGGAATGGCCAAGCGCACGGCCCTCGTCATGGCCGGCGGCACCGGTGGTCATATCTTCCCGGGTCTGGCGGTGGCACAGGCTTTGCGTGCCAGCGGCTGGACGGTCTACTGGCTTGGCGGCAGCGGCAGCGGCAGTGGTAGCAGCCGGGTACCGAGCATGGAGAGCCGGCTCGTTCCGCCGCAGGGTTTCGCGTTCGAGGCGCTCGATTTTTCCGGAGTCCGTGGCAAAGGCGTGCTGACCCTGGGCCTGTTGCCGGCGCGCCTGCTGCGCGCGTTCTGGCAAAGCATTCGGGTGCTGCGCCGGATTCAACCGGACGTGGTGATCGGTCTGGGCGGCTACATCACCTTCCCCGGCGGCATGATGTCGGTGTTGCTCGGCAAGCCCTTGGTGCTGCATGAACAAAATTCGGTTGCCGGAATGGCCAACCGGGTATTGGCCGGCGTCGCGGACCGGGTCTTCACCGCGTTCCCGGATGTGATCGCCAAGGCGCATTGGGTCGGCAACCCCTTGCGCCAGGCGTTCATTGGACAACCCGCACCGGAGCAACGCTTCGCCCGTCGCAGCGGCCCGCTGCGGGTACTGGTCGTGGGTGGCAGCCTGGGCGCGCGGGCGCTGAACGACGTCGTGCCGCAGGCATTGGCGCTGGTTCCACTCGAGCAGCGGCCGCAGGTCATCCACCAAAGCGGTGCCAGCCAGATCGACGCCCTGCGCGCCAATTACGAGCGTGCCGGCATCGGGGCCGAGTTGACCCCCTTCATCGACGACATGGCCAGCGCCTTTGCCGACGCGGATCTGGTGATCTGCCGCGCAGGCGCCAGTACCGTGACCGAGATCGCAGCCATCGGCGTGGCGGCCCTGTTTATCCCCTTTCCATCCGCGGTGGACGATCATCAGACCCGCAATGCGCGTTTCCTGGTCGAGCGCGGCGGCGGCTGGCTGATGCCACAGACCGAACTCGATCCGCAACGGCTGGCGCAATTCCTGCAGCAGGCTACGCGCGAGAACCTGCTGGCCTGCGCCTCGACCGCGCGGCGCTGTGCCAAAACCGATGCCACCGCGCAGGTGGTGGCGGCATGCGAGGAGCTGGTGCGCGCATGAAATACGCGATTCGGCGCATCCACTTCATCGGCATCGGCGGCTCCGGCATGTCCGCGATTGCCGAGGTATTGCAGGGCCTGGGCTACACCATTTCGGGCTCGGATATGGCGGCCAGCGCCACGCTGCAACGGCTGGACGGCCTGGGCATCAAGGTCTTTGTCGGTCACGATGCCGCGCATATCGAAGGCGCCGACGCAGTCGTCACGACCACCGCCGTGCACGAGGACAACGCCGAGGTCATGGAAGCGCGGGCGCGACGCATTCCTGTAGTGCCGCGCGCCATCATGCTGGCTGAACTGATGCGTCTCAAGCAAGGCATCGCGATCGCCGGCACCCACGGCAAGACCACCACCACCGGCCTGGTGGCCAGCGTGCTGGCCCAGGCCGGGCTCGACCCAACCTTCGTGATTGGTGGTCGGCTCAACAGCGCCGGCGCCAACGCCCGGCTGGGCACCGGCGACTACATCGTCGTCGAAGCGGACGAGTCCGATGCCTCGTTCCTGAACTTGCTGCCGGTGATGGCGATCGTGACCAACATCGACGCCGACCATATGGCCACCTACGGCCACGACTTCAAGCGACTGCAGTCGGCGTTCGTCGATTTTCTGCACCGGATGCCGTTTTATGGCACCGCGATCCTGTGCACCGACGATCCGGCGGTAAAGGAGATCCTGCCCCAGGTGTCGTGCCCGATCACCAGCTACGGCTTCGATGAAGACGCCCAGGTCCGCGCGGTCGATGTGCGCGCCGTCGGCCGCCAGATGCACTTTACCGTGACACGCCGCAACGGCGTGGTGTTGCCCGACATGCCGGTGGTGCTGAACCTGGCCGGTCGGCACAACGTGCTCAACGCGCTGTCGGCGATCGCGGTGGCGGTGGAACTCAATATTCCAGATGCGGCGGTACAGGAAGCGCTGGCCGCATTCCAGGGTGTCGGGCGCCGCTTCCAGCCGTATGGCGAGGTCGCCTGCAGCCACGGCGGCCATTTCATGCTGGTGGACGACTATGGCCACCATCCGGTCGAGATGGCCGCCACCATCGCCGCGGCACGCGGGGCCTTCCCGCAGCGGCGCCTGCTGCTGGCCTTCCAGCCGCACCGCTACACCCGTACCCGCGACTGCTTTGACGACTTCGTCAAGGCGATCGGCCAGGTCGATGCGGTGCTGTTGTCCGAGGTATACCCGGCGGGAGAAGCCCCGATCGTCGCCGCCGACGGGCGCGCACTGGCACGTGCGCTGCGCGTGGCCGGTCAGGTCGAGCCGGTGTTCGTCGACGACATCCTGGACATGGCTCAGGCCATCCTGGACAACAGCCAGGACGGTGACGTGGTGTTATGCATGGGTGCAGGGACCATCGGCGCGGTACCGGCGCGGGTGGTCGAGATGGCCGCGGGCCCCAGGGCGCCAGACCAGCTGGAGCTGGCCACATGACGCCGACGATGCAGCACCTGGGCAAGGTCGCCGTGCTGATGGGCGGGGCATCGGCCGAGCGCGAGATCTCGTTGATGTCCGGCACTGGCGTGCTCAACGCGCTGCGCTCTTTTGGCGTGGACGCGCACGCGTTCGACCCAGCCCTGCGGACGCTGGAAGAACTGCGCAGCGACGGGTTTGCACGCTGCTTCATCGCGCTGCACGGCCGCTTCGGCGAAGACGGCACCGTGCAAGGTGCACTCGAGCTGCTGGGCATTCCCTACACCGGCTCGGGCGTCATGGCCAGCGCGATTGCGATCGACAAGGTCATGACCAAGCGCGTTTGGCTGGCCGAGGGCCTGCCCACCCCGGCCTACCGGCTGCTGCGCGCCGGCCATGATCGTAGTCAGACGATCGCCATACCCGACGAACTGGGACTGCCGCTGATCGTCAAACCCGCGCGCGAAGGCTCGTCGATCGGCGTCGTCAAGGTGATGGGCTATTCCGAGGTCCAACCCGCGATCGACCAGGCTCTGGGCATGGATAGCGACGTGTTGTGCGAACAGTTCATCGCCGGAGACGAAGTTACCTGCCCGATCATCGGCACCGGCGACCGTGCGCGTGCGTTGCCGGTAATCCGCATCGTCGCGCCCGAGGGCAACTACGACTACCAGAACAAGTATTTCACCGACGACACCCAGTACCTGGTGCCCTGCCAGCTACCGGCCGGTGAAGAAGAAGCCATCCAGCAACTCGCACTGCGGGCCTACCAGGTACTCGACTGCCGCGGCTGGGGCCGGGTCGATGTGATGATCGACGCCAAGACCCGCGCGCCCTACCTGCTGGAGGTCAACACCTCGCCCGGCATGACCAGTCATTCCCTGGTGCCGATGTCCGCCCGTGCCGCCGGCATCGGCTATGAAGACCTGTGCCTGCAACTGCTGCTGCAGACCGGCCTGGACAATCCGCGTGAGCGTGCGGACATCGGAGAGACGCCATGAGCACGCCGGGCCGCCCCAAGTGCGATTACCGCAATGCGCAGCATAGAGGTGCCGAATGAGCACGCCAGGCCGCCCCAAGTGCGATTGCCGCAATGCGCAGCATGGAGGTGCCGAATGAGCACGCCGGGCCGCCCCAAGTGCGATTGCCGCAATGCGCAGCATGGAGGTGCCGAATGAGCGAAGCCTTCACGCCGCCCTTCGATGTACGACTGATGAACATGACGGCCAGCGCGCTACTGGCGCTGTTCGGCATGGCCGCACTGGCAGCACTGGCGCATGGGGTGGCCAACCATCCGGCATTTGCGATCGCGGGCATCAGGGTCAGTGGCGAGTTGGTGCACAACAACGTGCCCACCTTGCGTGCCAATGTCGCGCCCAAATTGAGCGGCAACTTCTTCACGCTCGACCTGGTCCGGGCGCGCCAGAGCTTCGAAACCCTGCCCTGGGTTCGGCGCGCGGTGGTGCGGCGGGTTTTCCCCGATCGACTCGCGGTGGAGCTGCAGGAGCATCAGGCGGTGGCGTACTGGGGTGCGGAGGACGGATCGCGCCTGCTCAACAATTTTGGCGAGGTGTTCGAGGCCAATCTGGGCGAGGTCGAACAGGAGAGCCTGCCGCGCATGGATGGACCGGCCGGTCAGGAGCCACAGGTGCTGGCGATGTACCGCACCCTGCAACCGCTGTTTGCCGCGCTGGAACTGGAGCTCGAAGAGCTGCGGCTCAGCGGGCGCGGCGGTTGGGTGGCCCGGCTGGACTCGGGCGCCGAGATCGAATTGGGGCGCGGCAGCGACGAAGAAGTGGTGGCGCGCGCCAACCGTTTTCTCAGAACGCTGACGCAGGTGACTTCGCGCTACAACCGCCGTCCCGACGCAGTGGAGGCCGCCGACCTGCGCCACGCCGACGGCTACGCACTGCGACTGCGTGGCGTCAGCACCGTGGTCACCGAAACACCGAAGAAATAGGGTAATCAACAGGTACAGATATGGCGAAAGAATACAAGGACCTGGTCGTCGGACTCGACATCGGCACCGCCAAGGTGATGGTCGTCGTGGCCGAAGTCATGCCGGGCGGCAAACTCAAGCTTGCCGGCCTGGGGGTGGCCCCGAGCACCGGCATCCGCCGCGGCGTGGTGGTGAACATCGACGCCACGGTGCAAAGCATCCAGCTCGCACTCAAGGAGGCCGAGCTGATGGCCGACTGCAAGATCACGCGGGTCTATACCGGCATCACCGGCAGCCATATCCGCGGCATCAACTCCAGCGGCATGGTCGCGATCAAGGACCGCGAGGTGACGCAAGCTGACGTGGCCCGCGTGGTGGAGACCGCCAAGGCGATCAACATCTCGACCGACCAGCGACTGCTGCTGGTGGAACCGCAGGAGTTCATCATCGACGGCCAGGATGTCAAGGAGCCGATCGGCATGAGCGGCATCCGGCTCGAGGCCAAGGTGCATATCGTCACCGGCGCGCAAAGCGCGGCCGAAAATGTCATCAAGTGCGTGCGCCGCTGCGGCCTGGAGGTCGAGCAGCTGATGCTCAACCCATTGGCCTCCAGCCTGTCGGTGTTGACCGACGACGAGCGGGAACTGGGCGTGGGCCTGGTCGACATTGGCGCTGGCACCACCGACGTGGCGATTTTTGCCAACGGCGCCATTCGCCACACCGCCGTGATCCCGATCGCCGGCGACCTGATCACCAGCGACATCGCGATGGCGCTGCGCACTCCCACCAAGGATGCCGAGGACGTGAAGATCGACAGCGGCTGCGCCAAGCAGTTGCTGACCGACGCCGAGACCCAGGTCGAGGTGCCGGGTCTGGGCGATCGCGGGCCACGCCTGCTCAGCCGCCAGGTGCTGGCCGGCGTGATCGAGCCGCGGGTCGAGGAGATCTTTGCACTGGTGCACCAGGTGATGCGTGAGTCGGGCTTCGAAGAGTTGTTGTCCTCGGGCATCGTGCTCACTGGCGGCTCCAGCGTCATGCCCGGCATGGTCGAACTGGGCGAGGACATTTTCCTCAAGCCGGTGCGCCGCGGCGTTCCCAAATATTCCGGCGTGCTGGCCGACATGGTGGCGCAATCGCGCGCCGCCACCGTCATGGGCCTGCTGGAGGAAGCCCGGCTGGCGCGTGCGCGCGGGCTCAAGGTGGCGCAGAAGAACGGCTCCATGCGAACCGCCTTCGGTCAGGTCAAGGACTGGTTTGTGGGGAACTTCTGATGGCACGACATGCTTGCGGCCCCTACAGGGGCTGCCCCGGCGGCTGCCGCACAGGCCACCACGGCAACTGGCTGGCGCGCGGCAGCCCGTATGGGCGATGGCGATGCAGCAAACCACCCGACCCTGGCGGCGGACCGATGGACCGGCACACAGACATACAGGGATTCTGGCAATTACTGGCAACTGCAATTTAGGAGAACAACATGGCGATTGAAATGATGGAAGAACAGGGCTTCAACCTCGGTACCCAGATCAAGGTGATCGGGGTCGGCGGCGGCGGCGGCAATGCGGTCGAGCACATGATCGCATGCGAGGTCGGCGGCGTGGAATTCATCTGCGCCAACACCGACGCACAGGCGCTGAGCCGCAGCGCCGCGCACAAGACGATCCAGCTCGGCGTGACCGGCCTGGGCGCCGGCAGCAAGCCCGACAAGGGCCGCGACGCCGCCGAGCAGGCGATCGACGAGATCCGCGCATCCATCGAGGGTGCACACATGCTGTTCATCACAGCGGGCATGGGCGGGGGCACCGGCACTGGCGCGGCACCCGTGATTGCGCGGGTGGCGCGCGAGATGGGCATCCTGACCGTGGGCGTCGTGACCAAGCCCTTCGACTTCGAGGGAGGCCGGCGCATGCTGATTGCCGACAGCGGCCTGTCCGAGCTCGAGCTGAACGTCGACTCGCTGATCGTGGTGTTGAACGAAAAACTCGAGGAAGTGCTGGGCGACGACATCACCCAGGATGAAGCCTTTGCGCATGCCAACGACGTGCTGAAGAACGCCGTCGGCGGCATTGCCGAGATCATCAACGTGCCGGCGCACATGAACGTCGACTTCGAGGACGTGCGCACCGTGATGGGCGAACCCGGCAAGGCGATGATGGGCACCGCCACCGCCGACGGACCGGACCGCGCGCGCATCGCCGCCGAGCAGGCCGTGGCCTGCCCGCTGCTCGAGGGCGTTGACCTGTCCGGTGCCAAGGGCGTACTGGTGCTGATCACCGCGAGCAAGGGATCGCTCAAGTTGTCCGAGTCCAAATTGGCGATGAACACCATCCGCGCGTTCGCCTCACCGGACGCGCTGGTAATCTACGGCACCGCCTACGATGACAGCCTGGGCGGCCAGATCCGCGTCACGGTCGTGGCGACCGGCCTGTCCCGTCCGGGCCAGCGCCGCACCGCGCCGCCGCTGCAGGTTCTGCGCACCGGCACCGACAACGTGCCGTTCCAGATCCCGACGCTGACCAACCAGGTCCAGAATCCCACCACGACGATCAGCCAGCCTTCGGGCGGCGGCATGGCGCAGCCGGACTACGGCAGCCTGGGTACGCCCGCTGTGTGGCGCGGCCGAGGATCGGCCGCGGCCAAGGTCGACGCCCTGTCCAGCGGCGGCATGGACGACTATGAAATTCCTGCCTTCCTTCGTAAGCAGGCTGATTGAACCCACGGCAGCGGGCCTAGGGACGGCTTCCTACAATCGGGGGGTGCTGCGCCAAAGAACCCTCCGCTCCCAGACCCGCGCCGTCGGCGTGGGTCTGCACAGCGGCCAACGGGTGGAACTCACACTCAGGCCCGCGCCGCCCGACACCGGTATCGTGTTCCGGCGCGTCGACCTGACCCAGCCGGTGGAGATCCGGATGTCCGCCGATGCGGTGTCCGACACCCGCATGGCCACCACCGCATCCAGCGGCGGGGCCAAGGTCGCGACGGTCGAGCACCTGATGTCGGCTTGCGCCGGCCTGGGCATCGACAACCTGTTCGTCGACATCACGGCCGAAGAGGTCCCGATCCTGGACGGCTCGGCGGCCTCCTTTTTGTTCCTGTTGCAAAACGCCGGTGTCGTGTGGCAGGACGCGCCACGCCGGTTCATCCGGGTAACCCGGGCTGTCGAGGTGCGCGACGGGCAGGGCAGCGCGGTGCGTTGGGCCCGCCTGGAGCCCTACCACGGCTACCGGCTCAGTTTCGAAATCGTGTTCGACCACCCGGCGGTGGATTCCACCGGCCAACGCGTTGCATTCGACATGGGCACCGGTTCGTACCAGCGCGACATCGCGCGCGCGCGCACTTTCGGTTTCACCCGCGATGTCGAGACGATGCGGGTCAACGGCCTGGCGTTGGGCGGTGGACTGGACAACGCGATCGTCATGGACGACTACAAGATCCTCAATGCCGAAGGCCTGCGCTACGATGACGAATTTGCCAAGCACAAGATCCTGGACGCCATCGGTGACATGTACATGCTGGGCAAGCCACTGCTGGCCAGCTACAGCGCGTATCGCTCCGGCCATGAACTCAACAACCGGCTGGCGCGCGAACTGATGGCCAGCAAGGACTGCTGGGAGATCGTGCGTTTCGACGATGAACAACAGGCGCCACCGGGTTTCGCGCAGCTCGCGCCGGCATGGTAGTGGCGCAACCCGTGGGCGGTTGCATTGAACTGCACAGGCGCCGATGTTGATATTTCGCTGGATGATCCCGACGCTGTTTGTCGTCGCAGGCATCCTGTTTGCCCTCTTCATGGTCACTGGCGAGCCGCGCTACAAGCGGCTCGGGCTGCGCATGCTGATCGCATCCCTGGTCGCCGCATTCGGGTTCTTCGCGGTGCTGATCGCGATCAATCTGCTGGAGTAGGCCGCAACGCCTGGGCTCCGTAGTGCCTCGGCAGCGCAAGGCCAGGCGGCATCGGAATCCCCGAAAGCCCGCGTTGCGCCGACAATCGACCGTGACGTGGGCTCGCACACCGCCGCGACAGCCGCAGCTATCCCACTGCAATCCATCCAAGGGAAGTACTCGCACCATGGTCAGACTCCAGTTTTCGATCGAACTCCCGTACGACATCGCGCCACCCGGCAGCGATTTCATCTTCAACATCCACGCTGCACAGACACCGCAGCAGATGGTTGTGTGCGAGTCCTTGCGGCTCAGCCAGCCGCTACCGTACAGCTTGTACACGGACCCGGTCACGCACACCCGTTACCTGCGCCTCAAGTCTGCTCCGGGGCCCTTGTTGGTGCATTACGAGGCGACCGTGGATGTAGACCATTTCCAGGCCGATCCCGCCCTGCTCGGCGAGGTGGCAGTAGCCGACCTGCCTGGCGAGGTATTGCCCTACCTCTATCCCAGCCGTTATTGCCAGTCCGACCGGCTGCTGCGTTTTGCCATGCGGGAATTCGGCAACCTGTGGCAGGGCTACCGCCGGGTGCAGGCGATCCGTGACTGGGTGGTCGAACGCGTCACCTTCCGCTCCAACTCCTCGGACGGCAACACTTCGGCGGTGGACACACTGGTCGAGAAGGTCGGGGTCTGTCGCGACTTCGCGCACCTCATGATCGCCCTGTGCCGTGCCGTCAATATTCCGGCCCGCTTTGCGACCGGCATCGACTACGGTGCCGATCCGGCGCTCGGTCCGCCCGACTTTCACGCCTATGTCGAGGCCTATCTGGGCGACCGCTGGTACATGTTCGACGCCTCGGGGGTGGCCATTCCCATGGGTTTCGTGCGACTGGGCACCGGCCGCGACGCCGCCGACTCGGCATTTGCAACGATGTTCGGAGGCGTCATCGGAAGCGCGCCCATCATCCAGATCCAGGCCATACCCAACGCCAACCATGTGCTGGTCGTTCCCCACCACGTGCTGTTCGCACTGTCGACGGACGGCCAGCCGGTGCGCAACTGAGGAACGGGCCGCGGCACGGCACGGCGCGACTTCGCCAACCGACCATGACGGCCGCGCGCCAGTCTGTCAGCGTCCCGCGATGCGGCGCGTGGCGCCCGCGTCGGCCAACGCGAGCAGGTGCGACATCTTGCCTGCATGCGCATGCGTGATCGCCATTCCCAACGCGTCGGCCGCGTCCGTACCCGGTAGTCCCGGCAGGTCGAGCAGGCGCCGCACCATTTCCTGGACCTGGTTTTTCTGTGCCTTGCCATAACCCACGACCGCCTGCTTCATCTGCAGCGCGGTGTATTCGGCCACCGGCAGGTCGCTGAACACCAGCGCCGTGATGCAGGCACCGCGCGCCTGTCCCAGCAACAAAGTGGACTGTGGATTGACATTGACGAACACAATCTCGACACAGGCGCAGTCGGGCTGATAACGCTGCGTCACCTCGCGCACACCGTCGAACAGCAGCTTCAGGCGGCCCGGCAGATCCGTCTGCGCCCGCTTGAGTGTGCTGATGGTGCCGCTTGCCACATAGCGCAGCGCCGACCCTTGCATGTCGACCACGCCAAACCCGGTGGTGCGCAGGCCGGGGTCGATGCCGAGAATCCGCATGCCGTGGGCCCTACAGGTCGAAGTACCAGCGTGCCGAATGGAAGAACACCGGCGCCGAAAAGCACAATGCGTCGACCCGATCAAGCAGGCCGCCGGCGCCGGTCACACCGTCACCCTGTTTGCCCCAGTTGGGAATACCGCGATCGCGCTTGATCGCTTTCATGACCAGGTGCCCCAAGGAGCCGGCCACACAGGCCACGAAAGCCATCGCAAACGCCTGTCCGGGCTTGAACGGCGTGATGCCGGCCAGCAGGCCGCCGAGCATGCTGGCAGCGCCCACCCCGATGGCCCAGCTGACCCAGTTGAAGCTGCCACTGATGGCCGCCGCCACGGGCGCACGCTTGACCCGGCGCGCGGCAACATGCTGGACCAGCATGCAGGTCTGAACCACCAGCACCAGGAAAAACACCAGGAACGCGCCGCGGTCCCGAAAGTTGGGAAAATCCAGCAGCAACAACGCCGGTACATGGCTCATGCCATAGACGCACACCATGATGCCCCATTGCAGCTTGGCATTGCGCTCCAGAAAGCGCTGCGGGTCGTTGGCCAGCGCACTCACCGCCGGAACGGCCAGGAACACATACACCGGGATGAATACCGTGAACAGGTTAAACGATCGTGTGCCCACCAGCGTGTATTGCAGTGGCAGGATGACAAAGAACGCCAGTACCAGGCTGCGATGGTCGCCGCGGCGCGTCGGCGACAGGGTCATGAATTCGCGCAGCGCAAAAAACGACACCAGGCCGAACAGGACGATCGCGCCGACATCGCCCGACAACCAGCCGACCCAGAACACGATCACCATCAGCCAACTGCTGCGCAGCAGCGAATTTGCATGCGCCAGCCGCTGCCTGCGGGCCTCGGCGGCGCCGGCATCGGCGTGTTCGCGCAAGGACAGCAACAGCAATACGATGCTGGCCACGAACAGGCAGCCGAACACGAACACGAACATCGCGCCGACCTGCTGGGTCGCAGTCAGGCTCTTGAGATACTGGTTCATGGATTGATCGGCCGATCCGCGGCGCGTTGCGCGCCAGTCCGACACTGCTTCGGTACGCACCCACATTGAGCAATCGCGTAGCGCGTCCGGGGGATCAGGCTGGCAGGGCGCATGGCTCCGCGAATGTCCCCCGGCCTTCGGCCTCCTCCTTTATTTCGCTGCGCCATGCGCCCTGCCAGCCTGATCCTGGTTGCGATTTCGGCAATCGGTGCGCCAAAGACGCTCGCAGCCGAGAAGGGTGAGTGGGCGGCGTAGCGAAGTAAAGGCGGAGCGATGGGCGCAGCCCATCGCGGAGGACATGAGCGCAGCCTCCCAATCACCCCTCTCGGCCCGCCCAAGTCGGCCAGCAGGACCTTGCCTGCGGAATGCAGCGGCGTATCAAACATCACGCAACGCAATCACCGCGGTACGGGCTCGATCGAGGAACGCTCGCCGCTCTTCGCCCTCCTGCAATTGCACCGGCGCGCCAAAGGTCACCGAACACAGCACCGGCACGGGCACCACCTCGCCCTTGGGCATGACCCGCTGCACATTGTTGATCCAGGCCGGCACCAGCACCACCTGTGGAAAACGCAAGGCCAGGTTGTAGAGTCCCGCTTTGAAAGGCTGCGGCTCCTCGGCATGGCCACGGGTACCCTCGGGAAACAAGATGATCGAATCGCCACGCTCCAGCGCCTCGATCAGCGGCTCCAGCGGATCCTGGTCCGCTGTACGCTCGCGCGAGACATAGATCGCGTTGAACACCTGGGTCGTGATCCATTGCCTGAAAGGGGTACTGGTCCAATAGTCGCGCGCCGCGATCGGGCGCGTCAGCGTGCGCAGCACCTGCGGCAGAGCGGCCCAGATCAGCACCAGATCGGCATGGCTCTGGTGGTTGGCGAAATAGATGCGTTGCTCGGCTTTGGGCGGACAACCATACCAGCGCGCCTGCGAGCCGGTCAGCAAGCGCACCAGGCCCAGCAAGAACAGTCCCATCAATTTGGCACGCATGGCACCGATGATACAAAGTCGCTCGCGTGGCGCGTCATGGCAATCGGGCGTGCGGCATGCGCGCAGCAATGGTTGCGGCGCGTCCCGACAGGTATGCCGAGCCGGGCAGCTTCTCGAAAAACTTCGGCCGCGGCAGCATCACGGCCAGGCGAGCGGATTCATAGCTGCCCAGGCGCGACGCCGGCTTGCGAAAATAGTGTTCGGCGGCAGCCTGCGCGCCGAAGACGCCCTCGCCCCACTCCACATTGTTGAGATAGATCTCCAGGATGCGCTGCTTGTCCAGCAGCAGCTCGAGCAGCAGCGTGAGCACCAGTTCCTGCCCCTTGCGCAGCAGGGTGCGTTCGCCGGACAGGAACAGATTCTTGGCCAGCTGCTGGGTGATCGTGGAGCCACCAATGACCTTGGGCGCGCGCACATTGCGTCCCCGCGCCGCTGCGGCGCGTTGCTCGGCCAATTCCTCGGCGCGGCTGTTCTTGGCCCAGGCCTTTTCGACCGCGTCCCAGTCAACGCCGTCATGGTCGGCATAACCATCGTCCTCGGATGCGATCACGGCGCGTTTGAGGTGCTCCGATATCTGCGCATAGGGCACCCATTCCTGGCGCCAGCGCAAGCTGCCTTTCTCGCGCGTGATGCGCCAGGCCTCCGAACGCTGGAACGCGCTCGACTGCGGATCGATCACGACCATGGCGGCAATCCGGGCCACCAGGAACAGTTCCAGCGTGCATATCGCCAGCACCACCAAAAGCACCCAGCGCAGCAGCGCCTTCACCGCTTCATCCTACTTGCCACTGACCTTGGCCTCGAGCAATTCATCGCGCGTGAACTTGAAACGCGACACCAGCACCAGCTGGTCGAAGCTGCGCCGCATGTCGTCGCTGAAGTTGCCGAACGGGCCGGCCGAGCGGGCGATCAGTTCGGCCCGGCGATCGAGCAGCGGTATGCCTGAACTGTCGACAACCTCGGTGGCCAGCACCTGGCCGTCGTTGTTGACGGTGATCAGCATCGTCAATTCGCCATAGAGTTTCCTGCCGCCGGCGATCGGGAAATTGGTGGTGCCCATGTCCTCGATCAGGCGCCGCATGGAGTCGTAATACACGGCATACGGCACCTCGCGTGTGGCCGGGCTGACATAGCGCTTTTTGGGCCGCGCGTTTTCTTCCTTGATGCGCCGCTCGATCTCGGCCAGCAGCTTGATCAGGCGCCGGCGTTTTTCCTCCCGGGTGATCTGCTCCGGCGTCGCGCCAGGATTGAGCGGCTCGGGCGGGCGCAGCGCGGCCAGCTGGGTGCGAACCTGGGCCAGCATCATCTGCTGTTGTTCGAGCAGGGTCTGGGTGCTGCTATTGGTTTGCTCTTCGAGCGAATCGCCCATGGCCGTCAACGCTGACGCCGGCAACGGCGACGTAGCGCGACCCTGGTCCTGGTCGCCGCCACCGGCCATGCTGGTCTGGGCCAGGGCTTGCGCCTTGTCGGGCTTGTCAATGGTGCGCGCATTGACCAGGATGACTTCCAGCGGCGTGTCCTCGAACACCCGGTTGAATCGTTCCGGATCGACGAACCGCACTGTCAACAGGGCCGCATGAACGGCCAGCGAGGCGCCCAGCGCCAATTGCAAAGTGGTGAATGTGCGCAGCTTCACGAATCCCGATTATCGCCGCCAGCGGACGGCGCATCAGCCGTCTCGCCCATGTCGACTGCGATGGCCAGCGGTCCGGCCACGACATCGTCCTGCGACTCGTCGTCCTGCGATGCGCCGTCGTCTGGTGCGCCACCCTGCGCCAGCGGCAGGTCCAGCCGCTCCAACACCGAACCGCTCACGTCCAGCGCGATGGTGTCCACCGCGCCCAACCGAACGCGCACCCGCGCACCGCGCGCAAGGTCCTGCGCGCCGATGACCGGAAACACCAGCGGCAGCGTTTCAGCCCGCACCATGTTTTCCTTGAACACGACGCCCACCAGTTCATGGATACCCCGTTGCGCCAGGTATTGCAGGGTCCAGAACCGCTCCATCGCACCCTGATAGGCACCGTAAGCGCCATAGGCAGCATCGAAACCGGAAATGATCGCGAACAGCGCGGCGTCCTTGGGCTTGAACGGGGCCGCCAGTGCCGCCGCCCTGCCGTGGCGCGCGCAGGCGATGATCTGCCACTGGTTCACCAGATCGGTATAGCGGCGCAGCGGCGATGTACTCCAGGCATAACTTGGCACTCCGATGCCCGCATGCGGCAAGGCCTTGGTCCCCATGCGCACCTTGACACCCGGTGCCAGGCTGGCCTGGCTGCGGTAGATCGCCGGGACACCCAGCTCGGCCATCCAGCCACCCCAATGGCTATTGGCCAGGATCATCGCCTCGGCCACGATCAGGTCCAATGGCGCGCCACGCTGGCGCAGCGATATTTCCACCTGCTCGCTGCCAATGGGCTCGGCCGCGCCGTTACCCAGCAGCCGGAAGTTGTAGTCGGGCCGGTTGAAGGTCTCGGGCTTGCCACGTACCACCTCGCGCTGGGCCTTCAGGTGCTGGGCCAGCCGATACAGGAAGGACAGCTGCTGGCGCAGTCCGGGCACTGCTGGCAAGGCGGCAGCCACGGTGGGATCGTGCGCGAAATCGGCCTGCTGCAACCACGCCGGGGTGACTAGCGCATCGAGCTGGTCATGGCGCAGATTGGCCACGATCGGTACCCGCTCGAGCCGGGTCTCGCTTTGTTCGATCGCCAGCGTCGATTCGTTGAAGCTCACATACAACGACACCGCGGGACAGTCACGTCCCTCTTGCAGCGTGTAGGCCTGCACCACCGCATCGGGCAACATGGTTACCTTGAACCCCGGCATGTAGACCGTGGACAGCCGTGCACGCCCCAACTGGTCGATCGGATCGCCCGGCTGTACGGCCAGTCCCGGCGCCGCGATGTGGACTCCTACCGTGACCATTCCAGTGCCCAGCCCCAGCACGCTGAGGGCATCGTCGATCTCGGTCGTGGCCGAGTCGTCGATCGAAAACGCCTGAACGCCGGCCAATGCCAGGTCGTCCTTGATCGGTGGTGCCTCCAGCGGCGCAAACCCGACGCCCTTGGGAAAATTCTCGAACAGGAAGCGCCGCCAGTGGAACTGGTAGGGCGAGTCGATCGCCCCGGCCGCCGTCAGCAGATCGAGCGGCGCCTTCTGCGCGCGCTTCGCGGCTTCGACCACGGCCTTGTATTCGGGCGCGTTCTTGTCGGGCTTGAAGAGGATCCTGTAGAGCTGCTCGCGCACCGGCGCCGGACAGGTTCCAGCGGCGAGCTCGGCGGCCCAGCCGTCGATCTGCGCCGCCTGGAGCTTCTTGCGCTCGATGCCGAGCAGGGCGGCCTTGACGGTTTCCTCCGGCGCCTTCTTGAAGTTGCCGCGGCCCAGCCGGCGGAAGTAGTGCGGCGCGCTGAACAGCGCGAGCAGCATGGCCGCCTGTTGCTCGATGCCGGCCCTGGCGCTGAAGTAGTCGCGCGCCAGATCGGCGAAGCCGAAGTCGCCGTCGGGGGCGAATTCCCAGGCCATGTCGAGATCGACCTCGGCGCTCTCGCGCTGCGCCCGGGCGAGCAGTTCGGTGCCCTGCGGCTTGTCGAATTTCAACAGCACGCTGGCCGCCTTGACCTTGACCCGCTTGCCCGAATCGAGCTCGATCTGGACCGAGCTTTCGGCCTCGGACATCACGCGGCCGGCGAAGAACTTCCCGCCGTCTTCATAGAGTGCAAACATGGGCGC
>JAYUQC010000011.1:0-17348 GCA_043759735.1 Rhodoferax sp. | reverse complement strand
AAGACCCGGGCGCGATCGGACCTGCGGGAACCCAGGAGAAGGACGTGGTGCTGCGACTGGCGCACCGGTTGCGTGAACGGATCAACGGCATGACGGTCGGCGGCAATGCGATGCGCGCCTATCTGACGCGGGACGCCGATTTCTTTGTGCCGCTGCATGTGCGAGTGCAAAAGGCGCGCCGGGTCCAGGCCGACTTGTTCGTCAGTCTGCACGCTGATGCGTTCTACACGCCCAGGCCCCAGGGTGCGAGCGTCTTTGCCCTGAGCCAGGGCGGTGCTTCGAGCAGCGCCGCGCGCTGGATGGCCGACAAGGAGAACAAGGCCGACCTGATCGGCGGACTCAATGTGGCGTCGCGCGACGAGACGGTGCAGCGCACCCTGCTGGACATGAGCACCACGGCCCAGATCAACGACAGCCTGAAGCTGGGCAGTGCGATGCTGGGCGAGATCGGCCGCATCGGCAAGCTGCACAAGCCAAGGGTGGAGCAGGCCGGTTTTGCCGTGCTCAAGGCGCCCGATATTCCCAGCGTGCTGGTCGAGGCGGCCTTCATCAGCAACCCGGAAGAAGAAGCCAGGCTCAATGACGAGCAGTACCTGCAGTCGCTGGCCGATGCACTGGTACGTGGTATCGAGGGCTATTTCTCGCGCAACCCGCCGCTGGCGCGCAGCCGATCGGTGTAGTGGCGTCCGGCAGGCGACGCAGCTAAGCCACTCGGGCAGTCACCTTGCGCTTGGCACGCCAGGCGCCCAGCAGCACGAACAGGCCCGGCAGGAAGATAAGAGCCCAGATCACCTTGTCCATGTTGGCCTTGACCAGCGGGATATTGCCAAAGAAAAAGCCGATGGTCACGATTCCGACGACCCACAATACGGCGCCAATGACGTTGAATAGTGTGAACTTGGAGCGCGTCATGAAGGCGACGCCGGCCACGAACGGCGCAAAAGTACGCAGGAACGGCAGGAAACGCGCCGCAATAATGGTGATGCCACCGTATTTCTCGTAGAACGCATGCGCCTGGTCGAACGCGCGCTTGTTGAAGAAACGCGAGTTCTCCCACTGGAACACCTTGGGGCCGAAATAGCGGCCGATGCCGTAGTTGCACTGGTCGCCCAGGATCGCCGCCACCACCAGCAAGGCCATGACCGTCGGGTAGTCCATGAGGCCGGCGCCGCACATCGCGCCGACAACGAAGAGCAGCGAATCGCCCGGCAGGAACGGCATCACGACCAGACCGGTCTCGACAAAGATGATCAGGAACAGCAGGGCATAGACCCAGGCCCCGTAGTTCTGCACGAAAGTCTCCAGGTAACGATCGACGTGCAGGATGAAATCCAGAATAAAGGCGGCGAGTTCCATGGTGCGGGATTATCGCCGCCAGGGCACAGGCACCAGGCGCGCCCCCTAAAATGCGCTGGTGAGTGCCGTCCTGAACCCTGCCCCGCGCCGCGCCATCCGCGAACTGCCCGATGAACTGATCAGCCAGATCGCGGCCGGGGAAGTCGTCGAGCGTCCGGCCTCGGTCGTGCGCGAACTGATCGACAACGCGCTGGACGCCGGCGCGCGCCAGATCACGGTGCGGCTGCTGGCCGGTGGCGTGCGGCTGATTGCCGTCGAGGACGACGGCTTCGGCATCGAGCGCGAGGAGTTGTCGTTGGCGTTCAAGCGCCATGCGACCAGCAAGATCCGCAACCTTCAAGAGCTCGAATCGGTCGGCAGCTTCGGATTTCGCGGCGAGGCCCTGGCGGCCATCAACGCGATTGCCGATTGCGTCATCGCATCGCGGGCCGAGGGTGCGCCGGGCGCATTTGCGCTGGATGGGCGTAGCGGCGAACTGCGCCCGATTGCCCGCACGACCGGCACCACGGTGGAGGTGAAGGAATTGTTCTTCAGCACACCGGCGCGGCGTAAATTTCTCAAGACCGACGCGACCGAACTGGCCCATTGCATCGAGGCGGTACGCCGACCCGCCCTGGCGCGCCCCGATGTCGGGTTTGCGGTGTGGCATGAGGGCCGGTTGGTGCAGCAGTGGCGTGCCAGCACTGGCACCGACAGCGCCGACCTGCCGACGCGCCAGGCACAGCGCATGGCCGATGTACTCGGCGACGATTTTGTCACGCGTTCGCTCATGCTGGGTGGCCAGGAAGACCCTGCCTGCCGGGCTGTCGATTCCAGCCAGCGGCGCGCAATCGCGCATCCCATCCACCTGCACGGACGCATCGGTATCCCGGATGCCGCGCGGGCGCGGGCCGATCAGCAGTTTTGCTATGTCAATGGCCGCTTTGTCCGTGACAAGGTGCTGGCCCATGCGGTGCGCAGCGCATTTGAAGACGTATTGCATGGCCAGCGCCAGCCGGTGTATGTGTTGTACCTGGAGATGGACCCGGGCCGGGTCGACGTCAACGTGCATCCGACCAAGATCGAGGTCCGATTCCGCGACAGCCGGGAGGTGCACCAGGCGGTGCGCCATGCGGTGCAGGATCTGCTCGCACGACCGCGCGCCGGAGGCGAGGCTGCACCGGCACAGGGCACGCCGGCCGCCGGTGCGCATGAGCCGCTCGGCGATGGCGCAGCCGGTTTGTCGTTCGGCCAACAGGCCTGGACCCAGCCTGCGATGCGCTTTGGCGCTGCAGCCGGCGGGCACAGGGTGTCCGATTTCGAGGCTCTGTGGCCGGTCCGTCGTGCGCACGATCCGGCACCGGCACTGGCGGATCGGGTTGGGGCAGGAACGCCCGATCTGGCTGGCGACGACACCGCGATTGCGGGCGCCCAGCCGATTGACCACGCGGACGCCGGCGGGCCGCAAGAACAATGGCCACTGGGTCGCGCGCTGGCCCAGTTGCAGGGCATTTATGTGCTGGCTGAAAACGCCCGGGGCCTGGTCATTGTCGACATGCACGCGGCCCATGAGCGCATCGTCTATGAACGCCTCAAGACTCAATTCGACAACGCCGCCGCGGCCGGGCAGGAACAGCGCATCGCCAGCCAACCGCTGCTGATACCCGTTACCTTCGCCGCCAGCGCACACGACATGGCGGCCGCCGAGGCGCACGCGGACACGCTGCACAGGCTGGGACTGGATATCGCGCCGCTGTCCGCAACAACCCTGGTGGTGCGGGCCGTGCCCGGCGCACTGGCCCAGGGCGACGCCGCCGCGCTGGCGCGCAGCATACTGGAGGAGTTGTCCCAGCATGATGCCAGCACCGTGGTGCAGCGCGCGCGTGACGCTATCCTGTCCACCATGGCCTGCCATGGCGCGGTGCGTGCGAATCGCCTGCTGACGATCGCCGAGATGAATGCCTTGTTGCGCCAGATGGAGGCCACCGAGCGCTCCGATCAATGCAACCATGGCCGGCCAACCTGGCGCCAGATCAGCTTGCGCGAACTCGACAGCCTGTTCTTGCGCGGACGCTGAAACACCGCTTGCGTCGAGGCAATCCTGTCGACGCCTCAGGCAGGCGCACGCTCCAGCTCCAGCAACAGCTCCAGCAACAGCTCCAGCAACAGGTTGTGGGCCGGCATCGCATGGCACGCCGCCTGACGCAGGCCGGCCTGCGCGGCATCGGCTTGCCCTGTGCCGGCGGAGATTTCCAGCGCCGGTCCAGACGCCGGCAACCGGTGCAGCAATGCGTCCAGGATCGGCTGCATGTCGCGCTCGGCAACGGGGCTGGCAGGGAGCTGAAAGGAAGCTCGTGCGCACACATGGGGAGTCCATTAGGATATCGGGCATCGCAGGCGATCGATCCTTCGCCATGCGCATCTGCGCACCGTCTGTGATCTGCCGTCTGTGATCTGCCGTCTGCCCATCTGCCGTCTGCCCATCTGCCATCTGCCATCTGCCATCTGCCATCTGTCAACTGCCATCTGTCAACTGTCTACGCAACGCCGACCACGACCATGCGCCGCCGCTCTGCCACCACCGCTCTAGCCCTGGCTGTCACATTGGCGCAGGGGCCTGGACCGGCCGTGGGCGCCGAATTCTCACTGGTCGCGGCCGCCGGACGTGGCGATCTGGCGCGGGTACAGGTCTTGCTCGACGCCAGTGCAGCGATTGAACAACGCGACGAGCGTGGACGAACGCCGCTTCTGGCAGCCACCGACGGCAACCACCTTGCGGTGGTGCGGCTGCTGATCGTGCGTGGTGCCAACGTCAACGCGCAGGACCAGCAGCGGGACAGCGCATTCCTGCTGGCCGGCGCGCGCGGCTACACCGACATCGTGCGTGCGACGCTGGCAGCCGGAGCCGACCTGGCCAGCACCAACCGCTACGGCGGTACGGCCTTGATCCCGGCATGCCACTACGGGCATGTGGACACGGTCCGTCTGTTGCTGGGCACCAGGATCAATGTCGACCATGTCAACAACCTGGGCTGGACGGCGCTGCTCGAAGCGGTGATCCTTGGCGACGGTGGGTCCGCCCACACCGAGATCGTGCGGCTGTTGATGGGTGCCAAAGCCAACGTGAACCTGCCCGATCGCGATGGTGTCACGCCGTTGCAGCATGCCCGGCAACGGCGGCAGGACAACGTTGCCGCGCTGTTGCGTGCAGCCGGGGCGCACTGAACCCGTTCTCGCAATGCGCGACGGGCGCAACAGCACTTTGGCCCGAAGCAACCCGGCATGCTCGCGCTGTCCGGCCAGCCCCTTTCCCGCGGCCTGCCCGCGCGTCGCCGCCATCCCATCTGCTAACCTTGCTGTATGGAGATCCCGAGCATGGCAACGCCGAGCGCGGTTGAGATGCAGCCCTGGTGCCTGGCTTTGGCCGGGCCGACGGCGTCGGGCAAGACGGCGGTGGCATTGGCTCTTGCACAGCGCGTGCCGCTGGAAATCATCAGCGTGGATTCGGCACTGGTCTACCGGGACATGGACATCGGCACCGCCAAGCCAACGGCGCACGAGCGCGCGCAGGTGCCACACCATCTGATCGACCTATGCGACCCGCTGCACACCTACAGCGCTGCCCGGTTTGCACAGGACGCCGATATGCTGGTTGCGGCCATCAACGCACGGGGGCGCATGGCCTTGCTGGTGGGCGGCACGATGCTGTACTTCAAGGCCTTGATCGACGGGCTGCACGCGATGCCTGCGGCCGACCCCGCGGTGCGTGCGGTGCTGGAACAGGAAGCACGCGCGACCGGCTGGCCGGCCATGCATGCGCAACTGGCGCGGGTCGATCCCGCTACCGCCGCTCGCCTGGCCCCCAACGACAGCCAGCGCATCCAGCGGGCACTCGAGGTCTACCGGCTGACCGGACACCCGATCAGCCGCCTGCACGGCGGGTCTGCAGCGGGCCCGCCACGCCCCCGGTCCGCGACCCGGTTCTCCCATTTGCCGATGCTGTCGCTCGAACCAGGCCAGCGCCAATGGCTGCACCAGCGTATCGAACAGCGTTTCGACACCATGCTGACGCAGGGATTTCTGGACGAGGTGCGGGCATTGCGTGCGCGCGGTGATCTGCATCGCGATCTGCCGTCCATGCGCTGCGTCGGTTACCGACAGGCCTGGGAGGCGCTCGACGGCCAATGGCCCGCCGGCGAACTGCGCGAACGCGGCATCATCGCCACCCGCCAGTTGGCCAAGCGCCAGATCACCTGGTTGCGCAGCATGCCAGGGCGCCAGGTCATCGCCTGTGACGATGGGGACGCGCTCGATCAGGTGCTGCGCGCCGGCCAGCGCCTGGCGCAGCAGCGGCCATGACACTGGACGTGCGCGGCCTGCGCAAGAACTATGGCGCGGCCTGCGTGTTCCGCGACGTGTCGCTGTCGGTTGCACGCGGCGAGTTTGTCGCGATCGTCGGTGAATCCGGAGTCGGCAAGTCGACCCTGCTCAACTGCATGGCCGGCCTGGACCATTGGGATGAGGGCAGCGTGACGCTGGAGGGCGCTGACATCGCGACCCTGGACGATCGGCAGCGATCCTTGTTGCGGCGCGAGAAGATCGGCTTCGTGTTCCAGGCCTTCCATGTACTGCCCCACCTGGACGTGGCGCAAAACGTGGGCCTGCCCTTGATGCTGCAGGGCGGCGGTCGCAACCGCGCCGACCAGGACCGGGTGCAGGAGATGCTGGACGCCGTCGGACTCGCCGGCCTGGGCGCGCGGTTGCCGCAACAACTGAGTGGTGGCCAGTTGCAGCGGGTGGCCATCGCGCGCGCACTGGTGCACCGACCGATGCTTCTGCTGGCCGACGAACCGACGGGTAATCTGGATCCGACCACCGCCGCCAAGGTGCTGGACGCGTTGATTGGCCAGACCCGCCTGCACGGTGCCTCGCTGGTGCTGGTGACGCACTCCACTGCAGCAGCGCGACTGGCCGACCGGGTGCTGCACCTCAGCGCCGAAGGCATTGCCGACTAGCGTCCAAACCCGGTCTGCGCCTGGCGCCCCGAGGGGGCACTGTCGTTGCTGCGCCGGACCAGCGAGCGGGTGGAGCGGCAAATTGGCGTCGGTGGCACCACGTCGATCAGGGGCCATTGGTGCTACTCCTGCCGGGGATGATCGCCCCGGCACCGACAAGATCCACTGTAGCGTGAGGCACAATGGGGTCAACCGTCGCCCTGTGCATTTTGTCGCACAAAACGATGCTGATTGCCGCTATGGGCAGACAGCGCGGGACCGGGCGCCAACCGCAAGCCGTTGAACCCGACCAACCTGCCATGACCGCGCCGATCCGATCCCAATATGAAGACTTCATGCGCCATGTGTTCAAACACGGCGTGCACAAGGGCGACCGCACCGGCACCGGCACGCGCAGCGTGTTCGGGCACCAGATGCGGTTCGACCTGAACGAAGGTTTTCCACTCGTCACGACCAAGAAGCTGCACCTGCGTTCCATCATCCAGGAGCTGCTGTGGTTCCTGAACGGCTCGTCGAACAACAACTGGCTCACCGAGCGCGGCGTCAGCATCTGGAACGAATGGGCTGGCCCCGATGGTGACCTGGGACCGGTGTATGGCGTGCAATGGCGCAGCTGGCCCAAACCGGACGGCGGGCATATCGACCAGATCGCGCAGGTGATCCACACGCTCAAGACCAACCCGGATTCGCGCCGCATCATCGTCAGCGCCTGGAACGTGGCCGAGCTCGACAAGATGGCGCTGATGCCCTGTCACGCCTTGTTCCAGTTTTATGTGGCGCCCTCTGCGGTTGCAGGCCAACCCGGCCGACTCAGTTGCCAGCTATACCAGCGCAGCGCCGATATTTTTCTGGGCGTGCCGTTCAACATCGCCAGTTACGCGCTGCTGACCCATATGGTGGCCCAGCAGTGCGACCTGGCGCTGGGCGATTTCATCTGGACCGGTGGCGACTGCCACATCTACAGCAACCACCATGCGCAGGTGCAATTGCAGCTGAGCCGCGCGCCCTACCCGTACCCGAAACTGCGCATCCAGCGCCGGCCTGCGTCCCTCTTCGACTACGCGTATGAGGACTTCGCGGTGGAGGACTACCAGTGCCACCCAGCCATCGCGGCGCCGGTCGCGGTCTGAACCGATCACGGATCATCCCATGCGCATCAACCTGATCTATGCCCGCGCCCGCAATGGCGTGATCGGCGCCAACAACACACTGCCCTGGCACCTGCCGCAGGACCTGGCGCATTTCAAGCGGCAAACGGCCGGCGCGCCGGTCATGATGGGTCGCAAGACCTGGGACTCGCTGCCGGCGCGCTTCAAGCCGCTGCCGGGGCGCACCAATATCGTCGTGACCCGCCAAAGTGATTGGAATGCCGATGGCGCACTGGCGGTCGACAACCTGGAATGGGGCTGTGCGTTGTGCGCGGGCATGCAGCCAGAGCCGGCCGAGTTGTGGGTGATTGGCGGCGCGCAATTGTTCGCGGCGGCACTGCCCCTGGCCGATCGGGCCATCGTGACCGAACTGGACCAGGACTTCGACGGCGATGTCTTCGCGCCTGTGCTGGATGCTCCGTGGCAGGAAACCACGCGCGAGGATCATGTCTCGCCCGACGGGATGCGGTTCGCGTTCGTAACCTATACCCGCCAGCGCAGCGGTACAGCGGCCACCGGGTTCAGGACGGCATGACGGGAACGGGCGCGACGTCGCTCCAGCGGCCCGATGCGTGAGAGCCGACGCAGGCCTCGATGAAGGCCATCGTATGGGCCCCGTCCGCGATGCGCGGATACGGCGCCGGCATGATGGGTTCACCCATTGCCATGGCCATGCGTTCCTGCGCCATCTCGCTGTAGATATTGGCAAAGGCTTCGCGCAGCCCCTCGGGGTGGCCGCGCGGTGTACGCCCGGCGGCCAGGATGTCGGGTGGCAAGAACGCGTCGCCCCGTCCGATCAACCGCGTCGCTTCGCCCTGTATCGATAATTGCAGGTAACTCGCCTGCCGGTGCGACCACTCCAGCGATCCCTTGTCGCCGAACAGGCGCAGCCGGATGTCGTTCTCCGCGCCGGCTGCCGCTTGGGTGGCTGTGAAAGTGCCCCGGGCGCCACCGTCGAACTCCAGCAACGCGGAGACATGGTCGGTCACCGTGCGCCCAGGCACAAGTGACCCCACATCGGCGCAGACCCGGCGAATCCGCGCACCGACGGTGAAGCAGGCCAGATGCTGCGCATGGCAACCGATGGCGCCCATCACCAGCGCCAGCCCACTGCGCCGGGAGTCGAGCAACCAGTCCAAGCGCGGCGCGCGCGGACCATCCTCGACCCGGGTCGCCATGCCGCTTTGCACATACTCGATCTGCACCAATCGTATAGCTCCCAGCACACCCTCGCGCACCAGATGGCGCGCATAGCGGGTCATCGGGTAGGCCGAATACCCGTGGGTGATCGCAAACAGCCGCTTGCCGGCAGCCACCTTGCGCGCCAGATCGCAGGCCTGCGCAAAATCATGCGTCACCGGCTTGTCGCCAATCACGTCAAATCCGGCATCGAGCGCCGCCGCCGCATACGGGTAGTGAGTATCGTTGGGCGTCATGATGGCCACTGCGTCGGCCGGGTCGGGCCGGGCACGCTCGCGTGCCATCATTTCGGCGACATCACCGTAACTCCTGTCGGCCCTCAGCCCGATGCCCGCGCCCGCCGCGCGCGAGCGCTCCGGATTACTGGACAGAACAGCGGCGACAACCTTCCAGTTGCCGTCCAACTCGGCCGCGCTGCGGTGCATGTCGCCAATCCAGGCACCAGGCCCGCCGCCAATGACGGCCAGACGCAGCGGGCGCGCGAAACGAATGCGGATAGGAGACATGGCCAATTTCCCTCAGGCTGGTGCGTCGTAGCGGCATTATCCGATCGGATCCGGATCCGGACCCAACCTGATAGCGCCGGCGCGGGATAATGCAGGTTTGGGCGCATCGGCGCAATCGTCGATTGCGGGCCAATGACCCGGGCAACGCGACAACGATCGCGTCAAGCCCGCCAGTGCAAGGCAGCAGCCGCATTTTCAACCGAGCCAGGGGACGCCACTAATGAAACTTGCCACCTGGAACATCAACTCGCTCAGCGTGCGCCTGCCGCAGATGGTTGACTGGCTTTCAGCCAACCCGGTCGATGCCCTGTGCCTGCAGGAGCTCAAACTCACAGACGACAAGTTTCCGCACAATGCGTTGCAGCAGGCCGGCTACCGAAGTGCCGTATTCGGCCAGAAGACCTACAACGGCGTCGCGATCCTCAGTCGCTCCCCAGTGCGCCAAGTGGTCACCAATATTCCCGGATTTGCAGACGAGCAGTCGCGTGTGATCGCCGCAACACTGGACACGGCGTGTGGCCCATTGCGGCTGGTCAACGGCTATTTCGTCAACGGCCAGGAGCCCGGCAGCGAGAAGTTTGCCTACAAGATGCGCTGGCTGCAGGCACTACACGACTGGTTGCAACAGGAGCTGGCAACATACCCCGCTCTGGCGCTGCTCGGTGATTTCAATGTGGCGGCGGAGGACCGCGACAGCTGGGATCCGCAAGGCCTGCGCGAGACCATCCACCATACGACACAGGAGCGAGAACACTTTCGCGCGCTGCTGCAACTGGGCCTGCATGATGGCTACCGCATGTTCGAGCAGCCGGAGAAAACCTACAGCTGGTGGGACTACCGCAACATGGCGTTCCGGCGCAACCGCGGATTGCGCATCGACTACATCCTGGTCAGCGATGCCATCAAGCCCCGGGTGCTGGCCTGCAGCATCGACAAGACGCCGCGCAAGAACGAGCGCCCCAGCGACCACGCGCCGGTAGTGCTGCAATTGCAGGACTGACCGATTACGCGCGACCCATACCCCGAGCTGCCGAACGCAGGCGGCTTACTCCAGTCCGAGGTCCTGGATCTTGCGCGTGATGGTGTTGCGGCCAATGCCGAGTTTTTGCGCCGCTTCGATACGCCGGCCCCGGGTGTTGGCCAGCGCGGTCAGGATCAGGCGCGATTCGAAACGGCGCGTCAGCGCATCCCAGACATCGACCTGACCGGCCGCAAGCATCTGGCTCGCCTCGCGTTCGACGCCTGATTCCCAGTCCGCGCCAACAACCGGGAAGCTCGAGCCCGCCGGCACATCCACAAACGCATTGGATGCCACCGCTGCGCTCGCGGGCAGCAATCCAACGGGCACAGGCATTTGGCGCAGCACGTTCGCCGCCGATGCGTCCGGTTGCGAATGGTCCGAGGCCAACGGCTCGGCCGAGGGGCCAGCACCGGTGGTGCCCAATACCTCCGGCGGCAAGTCCTTGGCATCGATCACCTGCGCCGGCGCCATGACGGTGAGCCAATGGCAGATGTTCTCGAGCTGGCGGACATTGCCTGGAAACGCAAAACGCGACAACTGCGCCAGCGCGGGGTCGGAAATGCGCTTGGGTTCGACCTCCAGCTGACGGGCGCTGACCTGCAGGAAGTGGCGGGTCAGTGACGGTATGTCTTCTCGGCGTTCCCGCAATGGAGGCAATCGCAGACGGATGACGTTGAGCCGGTGGAACAGGTCTTCGCGAAACGCGCCTTCCTTGACACGCTGCTCCAGGTCCTGGTGCGTCGCGGCGATCACCCGCACATTGGTCTTGATCGCGTCATGGCCACCAACGCGATAGAAATTGCCATCCGATAGCACCCGTAGCAGCCGGGTCTGCAGGTCGAACGGCATGTCGCCGATCTCATCGAGGAACAGCGTGCCACCGTCGGCTTGCTCGAACCGTCCCCGACGCATGGTCTGCGCGCCGGTAAACGCACCACGCTCATGGCCGAACAGTTCGCTTTCCAGCAGGTCCTTTGGTATGGCCGCAGTATTGATCGCAATAAACGGAGCACTGCCACCGCCGCCGCGCGGTGAATGCTTGTGCAACGCTCGTGCCACCAGCTCCTTGCCGGTACCCGACTCACCGGTGATCATGACCGTGACGTTGCTCTGGCTCAGCCGACCAATGGCGCGGAACACATCCTGCATTGCAGGGGCCTGACCCAGCATCTCCGGTGCCGCAGCCACGCGTTGTTCCGACACCTCTTCGCGCTGGCTTTCCTGCATGGCGCGCCGGATCAATTCAACCGCCTTGGGCAGATCGAAGGGTTTGGGCAGGTACTCGAATGCACCACCCTGGAACGCCGACACCGCACTCTCGAGGTCGGAGAAAGCCGTCATGATGATGACCGGTAGCGCGGGATGACCGCGCTTGACTTTTTCGAGCAGTTCGAGTCCCGAACCGCCAGGCATGCGGATGTCGCTCACCAGAATCTGAGGCCCCTCGTGTTCCCCTGCACCATCGAGCGCGGACACCACGTCGCGCATATTGGTAAAGCTGCGCGTTGCCAGGTTCTCCCGCAGCAGTGCCTTCTCCAGCACGAAGCGGATCGACTGGTCGTCATCCACAATCCAGATCGGTTTCATGGCGCTTTCGGGCGCACGTGGCGCCGTGGGGTGTGCGGGCAATGGGTCAACGGTCAAGGCAGTGGTATGAGGATCTTGAAGTCGGTGCGTCCGGGCGCGCTGTCCACCTCGATCATGCCGTGGTGCTGCTGGACGAATGTCTGCGCCAGCGTCAACCCCAGCCCGGATCCACCGTCCCTGCCCGACACCAGCGGGTAGAAGATGCGATCCTTGATCGAGTCTGGAACTCCAGGCCCGTTGTCGATGACATGCAATTCCAGTGCCAACCTGTAGCGCTGCTTGCCAAATGTGATCTGGCGTGCAACCCGGGTGCGCAGCGTCAGGCAGGCTTCACCCGCAGTGATTCCCTCGGTCAGCGCCTGGCAGGCATTGCGCGCAATGTTGAGCAGCGTTTGAATCAATTGCTCGCGGTCCGCCCGCAACTCGGGAATCGAGGTGTCGTAGTCACGTACGAAGCGTAGGCCGCGCGGAAACTCGGCCACCACCAGCGAGCGCACGCGTTCGCAGACTTCGTGGATATTGACGTCGCCTACTTGGTGTGGAAACCGATGTGGCGCCAGCAGACGGTCAACCAAGGACTGCAGCCGATCCGCCTCGCGGATGATGACCTGGGTGTATTCGGTCAGCCCGCGGCCTTCGATCTCCATCTCAAGCAGCTGCGCCGCACCCCGGATGCCGCCCAACGGATTCTTGATTTCATGCGCCAGGTTACGGATAAGTTCCTTGTTGGCCTGCGCCTGGTCGGTCAGCCGCTCTTCGCGGTCCTGGCGCGCCTGCTGCTCCAGCGGCAGCAGTTCGACAATGATTTCGCCACCAGATTCGATCTGGGTCACGATCACATGGACCGGCAAAGGCTCATGGTTCAGGCGCTTGAGCCATCCGTCGTAGCGCAACGCGGCGAATTCATTGCCGCCTGCACCCTGCAATGCCGCGAGCAAGGCCTGCGGTTCGGCAAAGCTGTCGGAAAACTGCGATGCTTCGATAGTGCGCCGGGACACACCCAGGGCGTCTTCCAGCGCGGAGTTCGCAAACACCACGATGCCGTCCTCGCGCACCACCGCCACCAATGTGGCAAGCAGGTCAAAGGGGCGAAAACGGGTCGAAGCCGCGTCCGGTGAGAAGGATGAAGTGCCTGTACGCAAGCCTGCTATTTTGAGCCAGCAAAGCGCCCGAGCTCACGCCGAATGCCAGCAATATCACTTTCATTGCGCGCAAGACTGGTCTTGAGCTCCGCCACCCGGTCGAGGTATTTTTGGTAGTTGCGCGCCTCGTCACCCCGTTTTTCCGGCTCACCCGCGTTGTACTCGCGCGACAATTCTGCGTTGCGGGTCTCTGCCCTCTTGAGTTCGGACTCCAATATCAAGCGCGCATCCGAGTCGCGCGCCTTCTGTTCGGCCGCATCGACACGCCCCGCCGGTGGCGTGGCAGATGCCAGGCGCACCGATGGAGCAAGGGCTGTCGCGGCCTTGGCAACCGGAGGTTTGAATCCCTCGACGATGGTGACATTTCCACCTTCCACCAGCTTGCAATGTCCCTTCTGGGCGTCTGATATCTTGTTGGTGTACTCGTTGCCGCAGCGGTAAATCTGCGCATGAACAGTGCCGGACATTGCCAGCAAACTAGCGATAAGGGGTATCAGTGAACGGGTCTTCATGTATTCTCCACGCGCCTTCAAAGGCAGGGACGGCTTGCCAGTATGCGTCAATTGATTGGATTGACCAAACAGGCAGAGTTCCCGCAAAAAGCGAAGGGCGGTGAAAACCGCCCTTGTCGACCGGTCGCCGCCCCGCACTGCGCGGGGTCGGTGCCGTTTGGTTACAGCGAGTAGTACATGTCGAACTCGATCGGGTGGGTCGTCATCCGCATGCGGGTGACTTCCTGCATCTTGAGCTCGATATAGCCGTCGATCATGGTGTCGGTGAACACGCCGCCCTTGGTCAGGAACGCACGCTCGCGGTCCAGATAGCCCAACGCCTGGTCCAGGCTGTGGCACACGGTCGGGATCTTCGCGTCTTCTTCGGGCGGCAGGTGGTACAGGTCCTTGGTAGCGGCCTCACCCGGATGGATCTTGTTTTCCACGCCGTCCAGGCCGGCCATCAGCAAGGCCGAGAAGCACAGGTAGGGATTGGCCAGCGGATCCGGGAAACGGGCCTCGATGCGGCGACCCTTCGGGTTGGCCACATAGGGGATGCGGATCGAGGCCGAGCGGTTCTTGGCTGAATAGGCCAGTTTCACCGGAGCTTCAAATCCGGGAACCAGGCGCTTGTAGCTGTTCGTACCCGGGTTGGTGATGGCATTGAGTGCACGCGCATGCTTGATGATCCCGCCAACGTAATACAGCGCGAAGTCCGACAGGCCTGCATAGCCGTCACCGGCAAACAGGTTCTTGCCGTCTTTCCACACCGATTGGTGCACATGCATGCCGGAGCCGTTGTCGCCAACGACAGGCTTGGGCATGAAAGTAGCGGTCTTGCCATAGGAATTGGCAACGTTCCATACGACGTATTTCAGGATCTGGGTCCAATCGGCGCGCTGGACCAGCGTGCTGAATCGAGTGCCGATCTCGTTCTGCCCGGCGCCAGCTACCTCATGGTGGAAAACCTCGACCGGCACGCCCAACGCCTCCAGGATCAGGGCGCACTCGGCGCGCAGGTCCTGGGTGCTGTCGACCGGCGGAACGGGAAAATAGCCGCCCTTGACGGTCGGCCGGTGACCACGGTTGCCGCCATCAATCTTTTTGCCGGAATTCCATGGCGCCTCGTATTCGTCGATCTTGACGAACGAGCCGGACATGTCGGCGCCCCAGCGCACATCGTCAAAGATGAAGAACTCGGGCTCGGGCCCGAAATAGGCGGTATCGCCCATACCCGAAGCCTTCAAGTAGGCCTCGGCGCGCTTGCCGATCGATCGCGGGTCGCGGTCATAGGCCTTGCCGTCACCCGGCTCGACCACGTCGCAGCTCATGAACAATGTGGTCTCTTCGAAGAACGGATCGATGTTGGCGGTGTTCGGGTCGGGCATCAGCAGCATGTCGGACGCCTCGATGCCCTTCCAGCCACCAATCGACGAGCCATCGAAGGCATGCCCGGACGAGAATTTGTCTTCGTCAAAATGCGAGACAGGCACCGTCACGTGCTGCTCCTTGCCTCGGGTGTCGGTGAAGCGGAAGTCGACAAACTTGACTTCGCTCTCCTTCACCATCTTGATCACGTCTGCGACGGTCTTGGCCATCAAATACTCCTATTGGGCTGTTGCTGAAATGTTTTACCGACAGGTAAATGCAGTTTTTGTGCCAGGACTTCGGCGAATGCTCGGACTTGCCAAGGCGCTATTTTGCCTTGTGTTTCATCGCAATTCGGTCGCAGTCCCTGTACCGCAGCGACGTTGGCCAGCAAAAGAGCGCACCATAACAGGGCAAAATAGGTCAGGGCGCACCAAAATAGATCGAATCAGCTTCGCACTATTTCGGGGCCGAGGCGCGCACCCAGCAAGTGCAGTCCGGCAATCAGCGCTGCGAACGCCGGCTCGATCACCGGGGTTTGCCCTTTGACGCCTAATTCAATGTGCCGCCCGTACTCGGGATGGTCGACGCTAGGCAGGCTGAATACACGCACGCCGTCAAACCGGTTTTCCAGCTCCTCCATCAAGGGTGTCAGTGCCGCCTCCATCGCGCCAAAGACAATCACCGACTTTTCCACCCGACTATGGCGATGGAAAAAACGCGCATAGTGTGTATCGAGCACCCAGTCGATCATCGGCCAGGCCATGACCGGAAAACCTGGCACAAAGTGCACTGCGCCCCCGCCATGCGCGCTGCCAGTCATAGGGCTGCAGCTGAAACCCGGAATCTTGTTGTACGGGTTGGGGATGATGCTGGCGCCAACCGGGAACACACCCATGTTGAGCCGGTGGATGTTGTCCGCCCGATCCGGATCGAACGTCCCACCCTGCTCCATGGCCACATCGCGCATACGCTCCTCGATCAGTTGACGCGCCTGTGGATGCAGTTGCAATTGCACACCCAACGCCAACGCAGCGCACTGGCGGGTATGGTCGTCGGGCGTCGCACCGATGCCACCGCAGGAAAAAACAACGTCGGCCGACGCGAAGGCGCGCTGCAATGACGCCGTAATCCGTTGGCGCGAATCGCCGACGTAATCGGCGTACGCCAATTGCAGGCCGCGCGCCTGCAGGCGCTCGATGACGGCAGGCAGATGCTTGTCGGCCCGTTTGCCCGACATGATTTCGTCGCCGATGATGATCAAGCCGAAGGCGGGGACCCATTTGTCGTTCTGCATGGATATCTCCAAAGAAAACGCCGGGCCGCTCCCAAGTTTTCTTGTACCCCCTTGGGGGGCCTGGCGAAGCCAGGGCTGGGGGCGATCTTGAGAAAACGCCGGGCCGCTCCCAAGTTTTCTTGTACCCCCTTGGGGGGCCTGGCGAAGCCAGGACTGGAGGCGCTCAGTAGCTGGGCCAGGCTGGTCCGGCATGCAAGCCATCCGCTGCTGCGACGCGCAGGACTTGCGCGCCCAAATGTTCATGCTCCGGCATGGGTCAAAACCTGCGGTTGCGCCGTCAATCCCTTGCCGCTGCCGGATCCTTCGTTGCGCATGGCTTGCAATGCTGACAAGCTGAAATGGGCGAACCACAAGGACGAGAACGCGAACACCAGCGTGTAAACCCAGATGGCGATCGGCACCAGGATCACGAATGCCACGACAAACAGGGCACCGGAGGCCCATAGCAGGCTGGGCGCGGCGCCCAGAAAACCGGAGATCACCCCGATACCCAACAGCCAGGGGCGGTGGCGCCGCATCAACTCCAGCCGCTCAGGCTTGCTCGCGTGTTCGGCCAGCGCATCAAAGGCCATCACACGGTATGTCAGCCAACCCCAGATCAGTGGCGGCAGCATCAGGATCAGCGGCGGGATCAGCCACAGCGGAATCGACACCAGCAGTGCGATGAAAGCCAGGACAGTAGAACCCAGCGACCAGACCAGGCCCGCCAGCAAGGAACCACCCCGCTTGCGCTCGAGCTGCGGAAACCGCCGCTCGGACACCATGGCGATCAGGGTCGGCGTCATCATCAGTGCAACCAGCAACAGCGACGCCACCACAATGACCGGCGTTACGGCAAACACGACGATCAGCGGGGCCAGCACCGACTTCAGACCCTCGGCACCAATTCCTTGCAACCATTCGAACAGCGTGTTGACGATCGACGAGCCCTCCAGCATGCCGCGCACGCCATCGAGTGCGGCGTCCCAATACAAGTAGCCGATGGTCAGGGACAGGGCCACCATCAGGACCAGCGGCAGCACCGACAACACAATAACGCGCGGACGCAGGCAATCGGTGACCGCACGCCAGAAGGAATCGAGGAAAAGGTTCATGGCGGCTAGCATAACGCCGTGCCGCCATGTCAGTTGCTCCACCGTGCGGCGCGCGACCCACGACGCATGAAACCCGGACGCGCTGCAGCGGTCCGTCTTCGGCTCTGTGCGGACCAACGTTGATGGGTTTGATCCGGCGTTGTG
>JAYUQC010000010.1:0-6028 GCA_043759735.1 Rhodoferax sp. | reverse complement strand
CGGAACCATCGGGCCGTTCAGTGGTCGCCTATTCAGAGATCCACATTCCGCTGGCCTTTGGGTCAGTGCTGGACGAAACCGCGAAAAGCCGGCAGCCGATCTTCGCGTTGGTGGAACGGCGGTTTCACGAAACCATTGTCGAAATCCAGCAAGATATTGCGGTGATCGCCAGCATGCGAGCGGACGAATCCACGTACCTCAAGGTGCCGCCGGGCTCGCCGGGAATGGAAATCACCCGACGCTATCTTGGCCGCAACGGCCGGGTGCTCGAGGTGGCTCGGACAGTCCATCCGAGCGAGGTATTCAAATACTCGACGCGGTTGCAGTTGCACCACGGAGCGACACCATGAATTTTCCCCAGTACCAAACGCTGCAGATCCATCCCCACGAAGACACCGTGCTTGTCGTGACCCTGAACCGGCCCGAGGTTCTCAACGCGCTCAATACCCAGATGGGCCACGAGCTGCTGTATCTCTGGCTGCGGCTTACGGCAGACGGCGGCGGCGTCCGCTGCATTGTGCTGACCGGCGCCGGCCAGAAGGGCTTCTGCGCCGGCGGCGACCTGAAGGAACGCGACGGCATGTCGCAGGCCGCGTGGCAGGCTCAGCACGAACTTTTCGAGCGCTCCTTCGTTGCGCTGATGGAGCTGCCGATCCCCGTGATTGCAGCGCTGAACGGCCATGCCTACGGCGGCGGGCTAGAGATGGCGCTGGCCTGCGACTTCATTTACGCATCAAAAAGTGCGCGCTTTGCCTTATCCGAAACCCGGCTCGGCATCATGCCGGGCGGCTGCGGCACGCAGAACCTGGCGCGCGCCGTCGGCGAGCGTCGCGCCAAGGAACTGATCCTCACGGCCAAGTCCTTCAGCGCCGAGGACGGCTTGGCATGGGGTGCGTTCAATCAAGTGTGCGAGCCCGACACGACTCTGGTCGATGCCATCGGCACAGCACACGCGATCGCCGAGAACGGGCCCCTGTCGGTGCGGCAAGCCAAGAAATCCATCCACTACGGACTGCAGATGGATCTGCTCACCGGCTACCGCTTTGAAATCGAGGCTTACAACCGGCTGGTTGACACCGAGGATCGGCGCGAAGGCGTGCGTGCCTTCAATGAAAAACGCAAGCCTGTTTTCGTTGGCCGATAGGGCAAGGAGATCACATGAAACCGCTTTCCGGTCAGCGGGTCATCGACCTGACCCAGAACGTCGCCGGCCCCTATTGCACCCAAATCCTGGCCGACCTCGGCGCGGAGGTGATCAAGGTCGAACGGCCCGGCTCCGGCGACGACACCCGGCACTGGGCACCGCAAGTGGCCAGCGGAATGTCGGCCACCTACGCAACGCTCAATCGTGGCAAGCAGAGCATCGCGCTCGACCTAGACGACCCCAGGGGCCAGTCGGCCCTTCGCAAGATTCTGCGGCCCGACGACATCCTGGTGCATTCGCTCAAACCGGGGAGCGCCGAACAGCGCGCTCTCGGCTACGACGACTTGAAGCCGCAGTGCAAGGGCCTGATCTACTGCGCGATCAGCGCCTTCGGCAACATCGGCCCGCTGTCCTCCCTGCCGGGCTACGATCCGCTGATCCAGGCCTTTGCGGGCATCATGTCGGTCAACGGCCACGACGGTCAGCCGCCGGCACGCGTCGGCGTGTCGCTGGTGGACATGGGCACCGGCTTGTGGTCTGTCGTCGGAATTCTTGCGGCGCTGGCCCGGCGCAAGGACACCGGCGAGGGCGCGCGCATCGACACGTCGCTGCTGGAAACCGGCCTGGCCTGGATGACCAACCCCATCGCCAACTACAGTGCCAGCGGCAAGCTGCCCAAGCGCATGGGTTCGGCCACCGCGATGCTCGCGCCCTATGAGGTGTTCGCAACCGCAGACGCCTACGTGTTCATCGGCTGTGGTGCCGACCGCATGTTTCAGAAGATGGCGGCGGCGCTCGGCCAGGCGGACATGGCGCTGGACGAACGCTTCCGCACGAACGCCGCGCGGGTGGCAAATCGCGATGCGCTCCATGCGGAGCTGGAAGCCGTCACCGGCGCGCAGACCACCCGCGTCCTGGTCGATACACTGCGCAAGGCCGGTGTACCCGTCAGTGCGGTCAACGACTTGTCGGGCTTGCTGGACGAACCGCAGGTCCAGGCTCTGGGTCTGCACCATGGCCTGCCGGTCGATTCCGGCTCCAGCACATCGGCGGAACTGGCCGCGGTCGGCACGCCGATCCGCTTCAACGGCGAGCGCTGCTACAACGGACACCTGAGCGCGCAGGTCGGACAGGACAGCCGGTCCGTGCTCGCCGCCGCCGACCTGTCGCTGGAAAACATCGACTCCCTCGCGGCACCATCCACCCATGTGAAAGCATCATGAACTTCGACTATTCAGACACCACTCGCGAGATCCGAACCGCCGTCGCCGACCTTTGCAAGAAATTCGGACCGGACTACTGGCAGAACTGCGAGGCGACCGAGAAATACCCCGAGGAGTTCGTCGATGCGATGAGCAAGGCGGGCTGGCTGGCGGCGTTGATTCCCGAGGAGTACGGCGGCTCGGGCCTGTCACTGCTCGATGGCTGCGTGATTCTGGAGGAAGTGAATCGCTCCGGCGGCAATGGCGCGTCGTGCCACGCCCAGATGTACACCATGGCTGCCATCCTGAACCACGGCAGTGACGAGCAAAAGCGCAAGTACCTGCCGCGGATCGCCAACGGCAGCCTGCGGCTGCAGGCCTTCGGCGTCACCGAGCCAGATGCCGGTTCCAACACCCTGAAGATCAAGACTTTTGCGAGGAAGGTGCCCGGTGGCTACGTGATCAACGGCCAGAAGGTCTGGACCTCTCGCTACAAGCAGTCTCACATGTACCTCCTGATCGCGCGCACCACACCCTATGAGGAAGTGAAGAAGAAGACCGAGGGCCTGACGCTGTTCCTAGTGGACATCGAGAAGGCCGGCTCGTCGCTCAGCTCCACGCCGATCAAGACGATGCTGAACCACCACACCAACCAGGTGTTCATCGACAACCTGCAGGTGACGGACGCGGACCGCATCGGCGAGGAAGGCAAGGGCTTCTCCTACCTGGTCGATTCGCTCAACTCCGAGCGGCTGCTGGTGGCCAGCGAATCGATCGGCGACGGCAAGTGGTTCGTCGAGCAGTCGTCCCGCTACGCCAGCGAACGGATCGTGTTCGACCGGCCGATCGGTGCCAACCAGGGCGTGCAGTTCCCGATCGCCAAGGCGCATATGAACCTGCAGGCGGCCGAACTGATGCGCAACAAGGCAGCTGCCCTGTTCGACACCGGCAAACCCTGCGGACCAGAGTCGAACATGGCCAAGTATCTGTGCACTGAGGCTTCGTGGGAAGCGGCCGAGGCCGCGATGATGGCTTTCGGCGGCAACGGCGTCGCCTGCGAGTACAACATCGAGCGCAAGTGGAAAGAGGCGCGCCTGTTTCGCATCGCGCCGATCTCCAACAACCTGGTGCTGGCGCAGGTGGCGCAGCACGTGCTCGGCATGCCGCGGTCCTATTGAGGTGTTGTGATGAACGCAGACCTTCCCGAATTCTTGACTGCATGGGACAGCTGCCGCGAGCGCGCGAGTGCCGAACTGGCGGACAACGTGCTGGAGCAGGCGCGACGCAACTGGTTCGACACGCTCGCCGCAACTGCGGGTGGTGTCTCCGAAAGTTGCACGCAAGCCGCTTGGCGCGCTTGCAATGCCAGCGAACGACAACTGCTGCGTCCCGAAGACGTGGCTTTGATACTCGGCACGGCATCACATGCGCTTGACTACGACGATGTATGCATGCTTGCGACCTGCCACCCCAGCGCGCCGCCTGTCGCAGCGCTGTTGGCAATGCTGCCGGTGCTGGTGAAGCAGCGACCCGGATTGCAATGGGAAGACGTGATCAAGGCCTATCTGCTCGGGACCGAAACCACGCTGCGCCTTGGCCAATGGCTTGGCTTTCGCCACTACGCGCTGGGCTTCCATGCGACCGACACACTGGGTGTGGTCGGAGCTTGCGCCGCACTTGTGCATGCGATGAATTTTCCGTCGGCACAGGCCCATGCGGCCCTGTCGATCGCAGCCAGTAGTGCTGGCGGGCTGCGCGCGAACTTCGGCACCGACACCAAGCCCCTGCATGTCGGCTTCGCCGCCTCGTCGGCAATCCGCGCGGCCTTGCTGGCGCAGGCTGGAGCGACGGCGAGCAACGACGTATGGGGGCCCGCTGGCTACTTCCACGCGTTCAACGGTGGTGCGCCAAGTGCCCCGCTGCCGTGGCTGCCTGAAGCGGGCTGGGCAGTCGAGTCGCCTGGTTTCGAGCACAAACGCTTTCCGAGCTGTTATCTCACGCACCGGTTGATCGCGGGCGTGCTGCAAATACGCCAGCGCCGATCCGAAGCGGATCGCGCACAAGCCGTGCAGATTGAGATCGAGGTGCCGAAAAATGGATTGTCTGCACTCAAGCATCCTCGGCCGGCGACAGGACTTCAAGCCAAGTTCAGCGGTCACTACTGCGCGGCAGCAGCATGGATCGACGGCGCGGCCGAGCTTGCGAGCTTCGAAGACAAGGCCGTCCATCGCGCCGATGTCCAGACGCAGATGACGCGCACGACCCTGATGGAGCGGACACAGGCGGGGGAGAGCCTGGAGACCGCCCCCGTGTCTGTGACTGTGCGCGCAGAAGGATGGATGGACAGCCTCGCCGTTGACTGGGCGCCCGGTTCCCTGGCCGACCCGATGACCCGCGACCAGCTTCGTCTCAAATGGAGCGATTGCGCCCGCTATGGCGGAATCGGGGTAGACGACGCGCAAATGCTGCGCATTCTGGATGCGCCTCTGCAGACGCCGGCATCCTATTTGCTGGAGCCAATCTGCGCCACGTTCATGACCGCGATTCAAAACTTAAACAAAACGGAGATGGTATGAAGAACGACACAGTCGGTCCGGTGGTAGGTATGCGTCGCCGTCGGTTGCTGCTGGCCGCTGGTGCCATCGGCTTCCTTCCTTGCACAATGGCTCAGGATCGCTGGCCGTCCAAACCGGTGCGGATGATCATCCCGTTCCCGCCTGGTCAAGCGACTGATATTTATGGGCGGCTGTTTGCGGAGCGCCTGTCGCGCATCTGGGGCCAAGGCGTGGTGGTGGAGAACCGCGCGGGCGCCAGCAGCATCATTGGCATGGAAGCCATCAAGAGCAGTGCGCCGGACGGCTACACGCTGGGCATGGCTTCCAGCGGGCCGTTGGCAATCAACCCGTCGGTCTTCTCGAAACTGTCGTACGACCCGATCAAGGATTTCACGCCCATCTCGCTGGCTTTCATCGCGCCACTCGTCATCCTGGTGAACAATGAGCTTCCGGCCCGCAACGTGGCAGAGTTGGTCGCATTGTTGAAACAGCAACCGGGACGCCTCAGCTATGCGTCAGGCGGTCCGGGAACCTCACAACACCTGGCCTGCGAGCTGTTCAAGCTCTCCACAAAAACCTTCGCCTTGCATATTCCATACAAAGGCAGTGGCCCCGCACTGACTGACCTGATTGGTGGCCAAGTGCAGTTCATGATCGATAGCGTCTCCGCGGCCCTCGGTCACGTCCAGGCAGGGCGAGTGCGGGCGCTGGCCGTGACGAGCTCGCAACGCAATGCTTCGTTGCCTGGCGTGCCGACCGTGGCGGAAAGCGGCGTGCAGGGGCTGCAGAATTTCGAAGCTGTGGGCTGGGGCGGGCTGATCGGACCTGCAGGCATGCCAGGCGCAGTGACACAGAAAATCTCGCGCGATTTCGCCGAGGTGCTGCGTGACGACGCGATCGTCCAGCGTGTCAACGGAAGCGGTTCGATAGTCCGTGCCATTTCGGGGCAGGAGTTTTCAAGCTTTGTCGCCACTGAGATCGGTAAATGGAGCGGTGCGGCCCGCGCTTCGAACACCCGCCTGGACTAGGCTGAAGTTCCTCCCCCAAAAAAGCAAGTTTCCCCTCCCATGAGCCGGAATTTGTGGTTCCGCGTTCTGTCTACATTTTGATTTGACTGATTCGGTCCA
>JAYUQC010000009.1:0-6044 GCA_043759735.1 Rhodoferax sp. | reverse complement strand
AACGCGCACCGAAGCGCTCCGGGGGTATCTTTGACTTCGATGCCAAATCGGAGCGCCTGAGGACAGTCAACGCCGCGCTCGAAGATCCGCAGGTCTGGAACGACCCGAAGAAGGCGCAGGAACTCGGCAAGGAAAAGAAGCAGCTCGACGACGTCGTCGTGATGCTGGGCAAGCTCACCAGCGAGCTGTCGGACAACCTTGAGCTCTACGAAATGAGCAAGGAGGATGGCGACCAAGCCGGCCTGGCAACGATCGAAGCCGATAGCGGCAAGCTGGCCAAGGACGTCGAAGCGCTGGAGTTCCGGCGCATGTTCAATAACCCGGCCGACCCGCTCAATGCCTTCCTGGACATCCAGGCCGGCGCCGGCGGCACCGAGGCCTGCGACTGGGCCAGCATGCTGCTGCGCCAGTACCTGCGCTATGCCGAGCGCAAGGGTTTCACCTCGACGATCGAGGATGAGTCCGCCGGCGACACCGCCGGCATCAAGGGCGCCACGATCAAGATCGAGGGCGAATACGCGTTCGGCCTGCTGCGTACCGAAACCGGCGTGCACCGGCTGGTGCGCAAGTCGCCGTTCGACTCCTCCGGCGGTCGCCACACCAGTTTCGCCAGCGTCTTCGTGTACCCCGAGATCGATGATTCAATCCAGATCGACATCAACCCCTCGGACGTGCGCACCGACACCTACCGCGCCAGCGGCGCCGGCGGCCAGCACATCAACAAGACCGACTCGGCGGTACGGCTGACCCACATTCCCACCGGCATCGTCGTACAGTGCCAGGATGGACGCAGCCAGCACAGCAACCGCGACGTGGCCTGGAAGCGCCTGCGCTCGCGCCTGTACGACTTCGAGATGCGCAAGCGCCAGGAGGAGCAACAAAAACTCGAGGACAGCAAGACCGACGTCGGCTGGGGTCACCAGATCCGCAGCTACGTGCTGGACAACAGCCGCATCAAGGACCTGCGCACCAATGTCGAAGTCTCGGCCACGCAGAAGGTGCTGGACGGCGACCTGGACGTGTTCATCGAAGCCTCGCTGAAGCAGGGTGTGTGATGCGGGTGCGGGGGCTGATCTTCGACATGGACGGCACCATGATCGACTCGATGCCGTACCACGCACAAAGCTGGGTCGCGTTCGCACAGCGGCACGGCCTGCAGATCGATGTGGCCGAACTGCTGCGCCGCACGACCGGCCGCACCGGCGCCGAGTGCATGGAACTGCTGTTCAACCGCCCCATGGAGCAGCAGGAGTGCTGGGACCTGATCCACCAGAAGGAGCAGATCTACCGCGACCTGTTCGCGCCGGTTTTTGCCGAGGTGCCCGGGTTCAAGGCCTTTTGCGGCAGCGCGCACGCCCAGGGTCTGCGCATCGGCGTGGGCACGGCCGGCGACAAGCACAACATCGCATTCGCGCTGAAGCACCTGCAGATGGACCCGCTGCCGCATGCCGTGGTGGGCGGCGACGAAGGCCTGCCGGGCAAGCCCGAGCCGGCGATCTTCCTGGAGGCGGCGCGGCGCATCGGCGTCGCGCCACAGGCCTGCATCGTGTTCGAGGACGCGCCGTTTGGCATCGAAGCGGCCCGGCGCGCCGGCATGCAGGTGGTGGCCGTCTGCTCCAGCCACGGTGCCGAGCAGCTGACCGGCGACCATGTGATCGCCCATATCGCCAGCTACCACGAACTGATCAATACCAACTTCCTGGAGACATTGCATGACCGCAGCACCCCGTGACGACCAAGGCCCCGCTGTCAGCATCCAGCGCACGGATTACAGCGCGCCGGCGTTCTGGATCGACACCGTCGACCTGAGCTTCGACCTCGACCCGGCCAAGACCCGGGTCCTCAACAAGATGCGGCTGCGCCGCAACCCGGAGGTACCGGTGCAGCCGCTGCGCCTGGACGGCGATGAACTCAATCTGTCGCGGGTGCTGGTCAACGGCGCTAGTGCGTCGTTCAAGATCGACGGCGGCAAGCTGGTGCTCGAGAACCTGCCATCGGCCGAGGCCGGCGGTTTTGATCTGGAGATCTTCACCACCTGCACGCCCGCCAAGAACACCAAGTTGATGGGCCTGTATGTCAGCAATGGCTCGTTCTTCACCCAATGCGAGGCCGAGGGATTCCGGCGCATCACCTATTTCCTGGATCGACCGGATGTGATGGCCACCTACTCGGTCACGCTGCGCGCCAACAAGGCTGCCTATCCGGTGCTACTGTCCAACGGCAATCTGGTCGACAGCGGCGAGCTCAGTGGCGAGGGCAATGCCGGCCGGCATTTCGCGCGCTGGGTCGACCCGCACCGCAAACCCTGCTACCTGTTCGCGCTGGTGGCCGGGCAACTGGAGTCGCGCCAGCAACGCATCATCTCGCGCGCCGGCAACGAGCACCTGCTGGAGATCTATGTGCGCCGCGGCGACCTGGGCAAGACCGAGCATGCGATGCGATCGCTGATGGCCTCGATCGCCTGGGACGAAGCGCGCTTTGGCCTGAGCCTGGACCTGGAGCGCTTCATGGTGGTGGCCACCAGCGACTTCAACATGGGCGCGATGGAGAACAAGGGCCTGAACATCTTTAATACCAAGTATGTGTTGGCAACCCAGGCTACCGCAACCGATACCGATTTTTCGGGCATCGAGTCGGTAGTGGGGCATGAGTACTTCCACAACTGGACCGGCAATCGCGTGACCTGCCGCGACTGGTTCCAGCTCAGCCTGAAAGAGGGCCTGACGGTGTTCCGCGACCAGGAGTTCTCGCAGGACCTGTGCTTCGACGCCTCGGCCCGCGCCGTCAAGCGCATCGACGACGTGCGGGTGCTGCGCACCGTGCAGTTCCCGGAAGACGCGGGCCCGATGGCGCATCCGGTGCGGCCCGACAGCTATGTGGAGATCAACAATTTCTATACCGTGACCGTCTACGAGAAGGGCGCCGAGGTGGTGCGCATGATGCAGACCCTGGTCGGCCGCGCCGGCTTCGCCAAGGGCATGCAGTTGTATTTCGAACGCCACGACGGCCAGGCAGTGACCTGCGACGACTTCGCCCAGGCCCAGGCCGACGCCAACCCTGGCTCCGACCTGGCTGCCCTGCTGGCGCAGTTCAAGCACTGGTACAGCCAGGCCGGCACGCCGCTGGTCCATGCGGTGGGCCATTTCGACGCCGCCGCCGGCAGCTACACGCTGACGCTGACACAAAGCTGCAAGCCCACGACCGGCCAAAGCGCCAAAGAACCGTTTGTCATCCCGATCAACCTGGGGCTGGTCGGCCCGCAGGGTGAAGACCTGCCGCTGCAGCTGTCCGACGAAGCGACGCCCACGCTGGTGCCCCGTACCTTCGTGATGAGCCAGCAACAGGAGACTCTGATCTTCGTCAACCTGCCGGTGGTGCCGGTTCCGTCCATCCTGCGCGGCTTCAGCGCGCCCGTGGTGCTGGAATTCAACTACAGCGACGCCCAGCTGCTGCACCTGCTGGCGCACGACAGCGACCCGTTCAACCGCTGGGAAGCCGGCCAGCGGCTGGCCATGCGCTGCGCGCTGGCGGCGCTGGCCCAGCCGCTCGATGAACCCGTCATCGAGGTGCTGAGCCCGGCCTTTCTGGATGCCATGCGCGGCATCCTGCACCACGCCACCCTGGACGCGGCGTTCAAGGAGCTGGCGCTGACCCTGCCCTCGGAAAGTTACATCGCCGAACAACTGACGGTGGTGGACCCGCAGCAGGTACACGCCGTGCGCGAGGCGATGCGCATGCAGCTGGCCACGGATCTGGCGCAGGACTGGGAACAAGCCTATGCCGAGAACCAGAACACCGGCGGCTACCGTCCCGACCCGGTCTCCAGCGGCAAGCGCGCGCTGGCCGGCATGGCCTTGTCGATGCTCTGCCTGGGCGCCGACACCGACATGTGGCCCACCAAGTCCTTCGAACGCTTCAAGCAGGCTGGCAACATGACCGACCGGCTGCATGCGCTCGGCGCACTGGTGTCCTGTGCACATCCGCTCGCGGGCGAAGCGCTGGCGCGTTTCCATGCCATGTTCAAGGGCGACGAACTGGTGCTGGACAAATGGTTCGCGCTGCAGGCCGGCGCCAGCGACCGCGACGGCCATATCCTGCCACTGGTGCGCCAGCTGATGTCGCACCCCGACTTCCACCTGAAGAACCCGAACCGGGCCCGCAGCCTGCTGTTTGGCTACTGCAACGGCAACCCGGCCGCGTTCCATCGTCCCGATGGGGCCGGCTACCAGTTCTGGAGCCTGCGCGTGCTGGAGATCGATGCCTTCAACCCGCAACTGGCCGCGCGCCTGGCGCGAGCACTGGACCGCTGGAGCCGGCTGGCCGAACCCTACCGCAGCGCGGCCAGGCAGGCCATCGCCAGGGTCGCCGCCAAGCCCGACCTGAGCAACGACGTGCGCGAGGTAGTCAGCCGCGCGCTGGCCGATTGAGATGCAAGCCCGGTCCCAACGCAACAACACCAAAGCAATTTTCCTTCCCTGGCATCGACAATTCCCTGACCCGCTACCGCGTTGGGCACCAGCGGGTGCATAACCTGATCCCGTCCGATCTGCGCCTGCTGCTGGAAGCGGTCGCGCGCGCCTGCAAGAGCATCAGCCAGGCGGTCAACAAGGGCGCGCCGGGCATAGTGCTCGACGCTGCCCAGTCCGAAAACGCGCAGGGCGAGGTCCAGAAAAATGCCGGACATCATCGCCAACGAAGTGCTGACCGAGGCCGATGAGTGGGGCGGTCAGCGCGCGGCCATGGCCAGCGAGGAGAATGCGCCCGCGCCGGGCTCGTCGCCCAAAAGGGGCGGGCTATAATCGCGCCTTCGCCGGTGTAGCTCAGTCGGTAGAGCAGCTCATTCGTAATGAGAAGGTCGGGTGTTCGATTCATCTCTCCGGCACCAATGTAGATAAGGAAAGCCTGCTATTTAAAACATAGCAGGCTTTTCTGCTTTTGGGGCTGTACAGACTTTTTACAGACTGAGGTGCACGGGATTTCGCCGGCGCGAACCTGAGAAACAGCAGGCGATGCACGCCGACCGGCTGCGCCATGTTGTCCCCGCGATCCAAGGCCACCAGTGCACCGCTACCGCGCCACAGATGGCCCGCCATGCCCTCAGATCGCCCCGTGGCAGCATCCGGCGCCCTTGCCCCACTTGGCCCCGCCCGTCGATTGCCATATGCTTGCAGGGGCATCGGGTGCGGGATTCTGGACCAGGGGGGGGACACCCCACGGGCTCGGTGGAAAAGGTTGCAGGGTGGTCACGTCCGCACCGCGAATCAGTTTCCAACTTCAGAACCCAATAGGCAGGCAAATCTGGCGAATTCGATCTCAAAAAAATTCTGAAAATTTTCACCACAAAGTCAAACGAACTGACGTCACCCTACCGGGGCCAACATGCCAAAAGTCGTTCTGATTCTGATTGCCTTCAATTTGCTTATTGGCCTGCCTGCCGACGGTCGTGCACAGGTCTATAGGTGTGGCAACGAATACACGAATGCACCTGCCGAAGGTTGCGTTCTGGTACCGGGTGGAAAGATCACTGTCGTGCCGCCGGAAACCAGTGACAGCCGCGCTTTCGAGAACGCAAAAGCCGCAGCAGAAAGCGGAAATGCCGCCGGTCAGTCCGTCCTTGGAAACTTATACCGACTTGGCCTATTTACTGCCAAGAATTACGTTGAAGCGGCAAAGTGGTTTCGATTGGCCGCATCACAAGGGCGCCCCTTCGCACAGCGCAGCCTCGGGGAAATGTATAGCCGTGGTGAAGGCGTAGCACAGGATCAGACCGAAGCCGCGAAGTGGTACCGGCTCGCCGCACAGCAAGGCGATCCAACTGCGGCTCGACTTCTTGGTATTGCCTATGAAAGCGGGGAAGGAGTTCCCAAGGATTATGTACAAGCCGCAAAGTGGTATCGGTTAGCGGCGGAACAAGGTGACCCGAAGGCGGCCCGATATCTCGGAGTTGCCTATGAGAAAGGCGCAGGTGTGATTCAGGACTTTGTCGAGGCTGCAAGGTGGTACCGATTGGCCGCTGACAAAGGGGACGTAGGCGGGCAAGTTCT
>JAYUQC010000008.1:0-48701 GCA_043759735.1 Rhodoferax sp. | reverse complement strand
CGCCGGCCGTGACGAGCACGATCGGGCGGTCCCCTGAAATGCCGAAGCGCCACAACAGGCGGCGATCGCAGACCTCATCCGCGGTTCCTTCCGGGCCGCCAGCCGCGAGCTGCGGGCGGGTCAGGCTCAGCACCAATGCCGTGGTCAGGGTCTGCACGGCGGCGAAGTTCTCGGCCCCGATGCGCAGCGCGCGCAGCCGGATGCCGGTCAACGTGGCCGACATCAGCGACGCGCGCTGGACATGGCTCGCCTGATGGTACTTGTCGATCACCGCGTGCAGGGTGCCGGCGTTGTCGGACGCCGCGGTGGCGAAGGTGAGTTGCGCCTTGCCGTTGGGCGCGATGCGCAGCCGCACCGCCAGCGCGCACACCGGGTCGAGGCCGGTATCGAGACCGGTGACCGGAGCGGCCGACGATGCCGCCACCGCATCGGGCAGGGCATCGAACGACGCCTGCGGCCGGCTCGCCGCGTGGTTGCGGCCGAGCCAGCGCTGGCGGTCGGTCTGCACGCCGAGGCCGACCACCTGCGGGTCGGTGTCGGCCAGAAAGTGCGCGGCGCGCAGGCCCCGTTCGGTCGCCAGCCGCGGCTTGCGCTCGAACACCAGCGCCTGCTGCGCGGGCTGCCATTCGGCGCGCACGAACAGGTTCGAGAACGCGGGGTGGGCCTCGTCGGCGCGGGGGTCGGCCAGGGTCACCTCGAAGGCCGAGATCAGCTCGATGTCGAGCGTGCGCTCGCTCAGGTTGCGCAACTCGACCTGGCGGAATTCGATGTCGTCCTCAGGGCTGACCCAGACCGTGGTCTGGGCCTGCAGTTCGGGCCACGCGGCGTCGAAGCACACCCGGTCGGCGTGATAGGTGCTCTTGTAGTGCGCGGCCGGGTCGGGGGCCGGGTGCTGGGTGATCGAGACCGGCTGCGGCTGGCGGTCCCAGCGCAGGTAGAAGAAGCTGCCGCAGGCATCGCGCAGCGCGTCGTCGCGCCAGCGGGTGATGCCCGTCTGGCCCCAGCGGCTCCAGCCCGCGCCATTCGCGCGCAAGGTCACGCTATAGCGGCCGTTGCCCAGCACATGCGTGGGTTCCAGCGCCGTGGCGCCGGGCAGCACTTCGCGCAGCAAACCCGGCGCGCGCCGTTGCAAGGCCTGCGGCGGCGCGCCCGACGGCGGCGCATAGAGCAGCGAGACCTCGCGCGGCGCGCGTTCGTGCAGCAGCGACGCGACAGCCTCGATGTGCGCATTGGCCATGCCCCAGCGCCGCACCACGCCGCCGAGCAGCACGTTGGCCAGGGCGACGATGGTCATGCCCTGGTGGTGCGCCATGAAGGTGCCGACGGGGGTGAAAGCCTCGCCGCCGTTCTGCCGCGCCGGCGTGAAATCGAGCGCCTCGATGAAGCCGTACGTGGCCCGCGGCGCCAGCGCCTGCAGCGCCGCGAAATTGAGGCTGGCGCAGTGCGGCGCGATCTGCGCCGCCAGCGCGGTGGCGTAGGGCGCGATCACCAGTTCGTCGGGCGGCGTGCGGCGCAGGGCGAGGCGCGGCACGCCCTGCGTGCGGGCGAACGCCATCTGCTCCTGCAACGCGGCGTGGCCGGCGCCCTGCAGCACGCTGCCGTGCGGCTCGTCGAGCACCAGGCTGGGCATCAGGTATTCGAACATCGAGCCCGACCAGGAGCGCAGGCCGGCGTCGGCGCCGACAGCGAAGAACGGCCGGCCGAGCGAGGCCCAGTGGCCCACCGGCACATCGCCCTTGGCAATGGCGAGCAGGCTGGTCAGGCGCGACTCGGACGCCAGCAGGTCGTAGAAGCCGGCGTCGAGCTGCTGCTCGGCGACGCGGTAGCCGATGTGGAACAGGTGCCGCTTGCGGTGGTAGAGGAAAGCGAAGTCGGCCTGCCAGGCGAGTTGCTCGCAATCGCGGGCGATCGCGTTCAGCCGTGGCGCGTTGTCGGCTTCGGCCGGCGAACGCGCGCGCTCCAGGCACGCTTGCGCCACCGCGAGCAGGTGGCCGCTGAGGTTGCCGCTGTCGACGGTCGACACATACAGCGGCGCAAGCGGGGCACAGGTCTGCGTGTCGTACCAGTTCAGGAAGTGGCCGCGGTGGCGCTGCAGGCGCGCCAGCGTGGCAAGCGTGGCCTCCAGCCGCTCGAGCAATTGTGGCGTGTCAATCCAGCCAAACGCGCGGGCGCAGGCCACACTGAGCAGGTACAGGCCGATGTTGGTGGGAGAGGTGCGGTGCGCCAGCATGTCGTGCGGCGTCGTCTGCAGATTGTCTGGTGGCAGGTGGTTGTCCGGCGCACCGACGCAGCGGACAAAATAGCCCCAGGTGGCAAGGGCAATGGCATGCAGGTCGTCACGCTCTGGCGGTGTCAGGCGTGGATCGCCCAGCGCCGTGTGCGGCCGACTGCCCAGCCAGGTCCACAGCGGGGACGCCGCCCACAGCAGGCACAGGGCGCTGGCGAGCCACACGAATGCACCGGGCGATGCGAGCACGGCGGCCAGTAGCAGCGCCGCCGCTGCCGGCGTGCGCCAGTGCAGGCGCAGCAACGCGGGCAATGCCGTTTGCGCGCGGGCCTGCGCCGCTTCGGCGGTTGTCCATTGCAGCAAATGGCGCCGGCTCACTGCCATGCGGTACAGCGCTCGGGCGACGGCGTCCACGGACATGCTGGCGTGCTGCACAAGCTGCGCGAACTGCCAGATGGTGGCGCCGAAGGCACGACCCATGCCGATGGCCGCCTGACGGTAGAAGTGTGTCTTGGCCACATCGTCGCGGCTGGGCGCAAAGCCGGCGACGGCGCCCATCAACGGACCGGCCGCGAATGCCGCCAGCACCAGCGCCGCGGCCTCCCAGGGCGGCATGATCGCGCCGCCCAGGGCCAGCGCCAGCAATGCCAGCGACATCGGTGCGACCAGCGAACGACGCAGGTTGTCGAACATCTTCCAGCGGTTGATGGTACCCAGCTGCCAATGCCACCGCGTGACCACGAACGGCAGCAGCTGCCAGTCGCCGCGGATCCAGCGGTGGACGCGCGACAGCGCCACGTCGGCGTGGAACGGGGCATCCTCGATGAGCGCGATGTCGCTCACCGCGGCGCAGCGCGCAATGGCGCCCTCCAGCAGGTCGTGGCTCAGCACCTGTCCGCTCGGCAGGCGCGTGGACAACACGGCGTGCAGCGCCTGAACCTGCAGCAGGCCCTTGCCACTGAAGCTGCCCTCGTCGAACAAGTCCTGGTAGACCTCGGATGACGCCGCGCTATAGGGATCGATGCCGCAATGGCCTGCGAACAGCCAGTGGAATAGCGTGAAATCACCCCGTTTGGGCAAAGGTGTGACGATTTGCGGTTGCAGGATGCCGTAACCGTGCACGACCCGGCCGGTTTGCGGGTCGATCCGGGGCTGGTTGTGTGGATGCGCGGCGACGCCGACGAGCCGGCGCAGGCAACCCGGTGGCAACTGGGTATCGCTGTCGAGCGTCAAGACATAACGCGTACCCGGTGCGATGTCCGACAACTCCGACAGGTCCAGAAACGGCGCGTGGGTGCCGGTGGCCAGGGCTTGCACCAGCTGTTCGAGCTTGCCGCGCTTGCGTTCCCATCCGATCCAGCGTTGTTCAGTCTCGCTGAATTGGCGCGCGCGGTGTAGCACCAAAAACCGCGGCGCCATGCCCGGCAGTGGCGGGTAGCGCAGATTCAGTGTGCGCAGCTGCGCGCTGGCCGCTTCGAGCAGGCCCGCATCCGCTGGCGTCTGCTGCTGGTCGGCGTCGGGCCAGTCTCCCAGCAACGCGAATTGGGCCTGCGGCTCCGGGTTGGCCAGGTAGTGCAGCTCCAATCGGCGTGCCAGGCCGGCAACCCCCTGCAGAGTCGAGAAGATGGACGGAATCACCACCATCACGCGGTGATGTGGCGGAATCCCGCTCGCCAGCGCCAGGCGTGGCAGTTGCCGGGGCCGCACCGATTCGCTGATCAGCCGGTTGACCAGCGCGATGACCGTCTCCGAGGCCGGGAATGCCATCAGCACGATGCCGATCAGGGTCAGCCAGCCGGGTTCCACGGGTGTGACCGCACCAACCGGCGACATCCATGCCACCAGGCCCACGGTGGCAAGCCCCAGCACACCCAGATAAACCGGCAGCACCGCATGGCGGCGTACCGCACGCCATACGGCGGCGAGCCTGCCCTCCAGACCCAGCGCGTGCAGCAAGGTGGCTTGGCCAGGGCCCGACAGCCAGTGGCTGGCGACGGCTTGTTCGCCGGCATGGGCCTGCATCAATGCCAGCAGCGCGGTGGCCACGGCGATCTCGCTGTGGCCACCGCGCCGTGCCAGACGTTCGATCGCGTGCAACGACTGGTCCCGGGTGACGATGGCTTCGGCTTCGAAGGATCCGGCGCCGCACATCATGCGCATCAAGCTGCTGCTGCGCTCGACGATGTCGCTCCAGTCGGCATCGCCCATGGCGCGCAGTGCGGTCATGGTGTTGCCCACACTGAGATTGTCCGCAGCCTGCTCGGACGGCTGTTGGCGCCAGAACGCGGCCGGATCGGGCTCGGCCTGTAGCAGCCATGCCTGTTGCAGCGCGTTGTGCGCACTGTGCGGGTCCTGGAAGCGCCTTGCCATATGGGCCAGGAATGCCGGCGCGACGCCCAATGGTGCGAGGTAGGCCCGCCACCGCTCCAGCTCCGGTACCGGCGTGGTGGCGATATGGTCGCAGCACAGGTTGGCGGCTTCGCGCGCGGCTTCGTTGCGCGCCACCCGCTCCGCCAGCCGGCGCAGGTTTTCGATCAGTACGACGCGCAGGGTCGTGGGCAGCGCCCACATCTCTCGCAGGTCGAGCGGGCGTACCTCCTGGTAGGCGAGCAGGAAATGCACCAGCAGGTCCTCGTCGAACGCGCCGTCGGTATGCGCGACAAAGGCCCAGGCAATGCCATAGACCCGCGGCAGGCCTGCCAATGGCGGCTCCAGCAATACGGGCAGCGTTCGAAAGTAGCTGCGCGGGAGTCCTTCGTGCACCTCGTGCAGCTGGGCTTCGATCAGGTGAAAATTGTCGAGCAGCCACTGGGCGGCCGGGCTGGTGTCGTAACCAATTGCGGCGTGCAGCCCGATATAGCGATTGGCCCGCCGCAGGACCTCGATATTGCCGCGCAGACGCGGAAAAAAGCTGCCGGAGCCGTTCTGCGCTACCCGGGTGCCGTGGGTCGCGCCCAGGCTGCGACCGTGTTGTGCAAAACGCTCCGGACCGAAAATCTCGGAGCGGATGGCCGGCGCAACCGGTCCCTGCGCATCGTCCAGTATGTCGCGCAGGGCTGCTGTGGCGTTGGGTAACAGGCGCGGCACGACACGCGACCCGCCAATTACACCGGCCCGCCCAGTAGCAACGCGCCGACGCCGATCAGCAGCGTCACCGCGACGACCAGCGAGGTCACCATGCGAGTACTGACATGCGCGTGCAGCCGCTCGGCCGCGCAACGCAGCGCGAGAAACCGGCCCTGCTGGCCGCGGCATGCCGAGAGATGCTCGCCCAATGCGTCGAGTTCCATCGGTGAGGTGTCGGTGGGGCCGCCAAACGACGTGGTGCTCCAGCCATGGGGGGTGGTGGATTGCTGCATGATGTGGAGAATCTTTCGAATGTGCACCTGCTTGGAGCAAGTGCCGGTTGGACGGGCCGATCGGCGGTCGAATTGCGACCGCCCGGGGCACAGTCGGCTGCACTGTTGCCCTAGGTTATGGAAAAACCCATTCGCTGTCTGTCGGACGAAGCGCCGAGCACCGCCTCGGGCCGGAGCTACTTTTATGGGTTCGCTGCAGCATGTTGATGTTCGATAGCGAACAGACTTTTGGGCAAGGCGCCTAGAATGGCCCCATCGCTTCAGACCGATCCGCCAAGCTCGGGTCGGTGGTATTCAAGCCGCAGGCCCGATCGATGAAACCCAACACCCGTCCCGCAGACGACCCGCGCAGCAACAAGCTGCTGGCGGCCTTGCCGGCAGCAGAATGGTCGCGCTGGGGCAGCGCACTCGAGAGCATCGACCTGCCGCTGGGCCATGTGCTTTACGAGCCCGGCGGGGCGATCACGTCCATGGTGTTTCCAACGACCGCGATCGTCTCGATGTTGTATGTGATGGAAAACGGCGCCTCGGCCGAAATTGCCGTGGTCGGGAACGAGGGTCTGGTGGGGATTTCCATCTTCATGGGCGGCGAGTCCACGCCCAGCCGTGCGGTGGTGCAAAGTGCCGGCAAGGGTTTGTGCTTGCCGGCGCAGTTTGTCAAGGACGAGTTCGGCAGCTCGCACCCGGTGATGCACCTGCTGCTGCGCTTCACGCAGGCGCTGATAACCCAGATGGCCCAGACCGCGGTGTGCAACCGCCACCATTCGGTCGACAAGCAGTTGTGCCGCTGGCTACTGCTGAGCCTGGACCGGTTGGGCGGCAATGAACTGGTCATGACCCAGGAGTTGATCGCCAACATGCTGGGCGTGCGTCGCGAAGGCGTCACCGAAGGCGCGCTCAAGTTGCAGGAGGCCGGACTGATCCGCTACAGCCGCGGCCGCATCACCATCCTCGACCGGGCCGGACTGGAGGCGCGCACCTGCGAATGTTATGCGGTGGTGAAAAACGAATATGACCGGTTGCTGCCGGTGGCGAGCGCCGGTTGAGCCAGCGCGCAGCCGGGCAAGCTGCGCGACGATCGTAGGCATGTAGGAGCCGGACGACACGCGAAGCCGTTATCCGCCGATGGTTGCGGGGCGCATGGGGGGTGAACATCGGGACTCGAACCCTTTCACGAGAGTCCTATGCACCTTTTGCCCGCAATTGTCGCCTCCGATCCACGAAGCAACGCGTTGCTGGCTGCCATTCCCGCGGCGCAGTGGAGCCGCTGGTCGGCCTACCTTGAACCGGTGAACCTGGCGCGCGGTCAGGTGCTGTCCGACTCGGGTCTTGCGTCAGGGTATGTCTATTTCCCCACGACGGCCGTCGTGTCGCTGTTGTACATGACCGAAGACGGCGCAAGCTCCGAACTGGCGGTCGTCGGTCATGAAGGAATCGTGGGCGTATCGCTTTTCATGGGCGGCAGTACCATGCCGTACCAGGCGTTGGTGCACAGCGCGGGGCTGGGCTTTCGGCTGCGTGCGCAGGTCGTCAGTGACGAGATGCGGCGTGGCGGCGCCTCGACGCAGTTGCTGCTGCGTTACGTCCAGACACTGATGGACCAGTTGGCGCAGACCGCGGCCTGCAACCGCTATTACTCGATCGACCAGCTGTTGTGCCGGCGCCTGCTGCTGGGACTGGACCGCGTGCCCTCGGGTGCGTTGATGATGACCCAGGAGCTGCTGGCCAGTTTGTTGGGCGTGCGCCGCGAAGGCGTGACCGCCGCTGCGCTCAGGCTGCAGGCGGCCGGTGCGATCCGCTACAGCCGGGGGCGCATCGACGTGTTGGACCGTGCCCAACTGACGCTGCGTGCGATTGGCGGGCCGATCGGGTGCAATCTGGCTGGCCATGCGGGGCAGGCCAGGCATGCGGCGGTCATGGCCGCATAGACGCCGGCGCGCGTAGCGAGGCGAAACTTCGGCCAGTGTGTGCCAGCGTACATACGTCGGACGAATAGCGCGGTTAGACTGGCCCTGACGCGCGAAGATTGTTCCAACTCCGGGGTAACCGTCGGTAGCATCGCAGAGCCCGACCGGTTCTGCAACCACCGGAGACCGACTTGAGCGCCACCGAAAACCATCTGATCGACTCACTGCCTCGCAAGGACCGGGCGCGGCTGCTGGCGATCTGCGAACCGGTGCATCTGGTGCTGGGGGAGATCGTCTGCGAACCCGGAAAGCCGACGCGACACGTCTATTTCCCTACCCACGGTTTCATCTCCTTGTTGGCATCGATCGACGGCAAGCCGGGTGTCGAAGTGGGACTGGTGGGCCGCGAAGGCATGGTTGGCGCGCAGCTGGCGCTGGGTGTGCTCACCGTGCCATTGCATGGGCTGGTGCAGGGGGCGGGCGCTGCGTGGCGCATCGCCACGGCGGCGTTTCGCGACGAACTTACCCGCGGAACGGCATTGCAGCAGTTGCTGAACCGGTATATCTATGTGCTGATGGCGCAGTTGGCCAGTTCCGCCACCTGCCTGCGGTATCACCAGATCGGACCGCGCATGGCGCGCTGGGTGCTGATGAGCCAGGACCGGGCCCACGCCGACAGTTTTCATCTGACGCAGGAGTTTCTCGCCTACATGCTCGGTGTGCGCAGGGTCGGCGTGACCCAGGCCGCCAGTGCGCTGCAGCGCACTGGGCTGATCGAATACCACCACGGCCGCATGACCGTGACCGACCGCAGCGGTCTCGAGGCGGCAGCCTGCAGCTGTTACGACACCGATCGCCGGGGCTACCAGACGCTGCTGGCCTGAGCAAGCGTGTGAGCCTGGTCTCTCCGCTGGCCGGACATCGACCGGCGCGGCAAGGGTGTACGACACGACGCGTTTGCCGACACACGAGGGACCCCCGGCGTATCGACGGCCGGCACGCACGACACGGCCCGATCAATCACAGTGTTCGCCAGCGCACAGATCAATCGCCCGAGGGCCGGTACAACCGGGGTGATGATGCATTTGCAAACCGCCGGGGCTTCCCGGCAAACCCTGCGCCCGACGTCCGCAAGACCACCACTGCCGGATGCCGCGCCCGCGCCGTGCGTACTGGCAACCAGTCAGGCACCACTGCCCTGGCGTGCGGCCATGACCCTGATCGAGCTGCATGTGCCGTTTGTCAGTCACCGTTTGCGGGCCGGCGCCACGGTCCAGTATGCCGGCCAGGCCTTTGTTTTTCTGCACCTGGTGCATTGGGGTGCCGTCAAGACCGTGGGCATCGAGGCCGACGGTTGTTCGCAGATCACCGGGTTGCATGTCAAGGGTGACTGGATCGGATTCGACGCGCTGGGCCAGGATCGATGTGTCGCCGATGTGCAGGCCATGAACGATATCGAAATCTGGAGCATGCGCTACGCGACCTTGCTCGCGTTGACGCAGTCACTACCGCAGTTGGCGCATGTGTTGCACCTGGCGATGGCCGAACAACTGGCGCGCGAACGCCATTGGCGACGGGCGCTGGCAACCCTGTCGGCTGAAGCACGGCTGGCCGATTTCCTGCGCGTGTGGGCGGTCACGCTGGCGCAACGCGAGTTGCGCGACGACCATATCGCGATGCACCTGACCCGGGTCGAAATTGCCAACTACCTGGGCATGTCGATGGAAACGGCGAGCCGCTGCTTCAGCCAGCTGGCACGACTCGGATTGATCGCATTCGACGGCGAGGGCCGGCGCCAATTTGTGATCCCGGATCTTGCGGCGCTGTCCGGCTTCATCGACGCCCGGTCCCACGCATGTGCAGCGGTATTGCCGTGGCGCTGACCGCGCTGTTGCCACGGGCGCAAAGCCCGCTGCAACTAAATGACGCGCAGCGTACGGTATCGCACAGAAAACGCGGCCAGCCCGGCGTACGCTGGCAATTGGTAGCTGCCAGCTGCTAGGCGGGCTCGGGACAGGCCAGGCGCCGGGCAAATGGCGGCTGGTATTTCGAACACGCGGTTAACCCACTTTCACTTTTCAGGGAGTTTTTATGAACTATTCATTTGTCTTGGTCAGCCTGCTCGCGGTTGCGGGCCTGAGCGCCTGCGACCGCCCCGCCGTCGTCACCGTACCGGGCACGCCGGTTGCCGTTCCAGGTCCGGCCGGACCTGCCGGAGCCACTGGCGCCACCGGAAACACCGGCGGTACGGGTGCTACCGGAAACACCGGCAGTACGGGTGCCACCGGCAAGTCCGGCGACGGAACAACGATCATCATTGCGCCGGCCGCGTCCGCGCCGGGCGGTTGAGCCACCACCGACTGAACCTTTCTGGAGCACATCATGGGTATCGGAACCCTGTTGCTGATCGTGCTGGTATTGATGCTGGTCGGCGCCTTGCCGTCGTGGCCGCATAGCCGCAACTGGGGATACGTACCGACGGGCGTCCTCGGCGTGGTGCTGGCCATCACGGTCGTGTTGTTGCTGACCGGCCGGATCTGACGCGTACAGACGACCTCATGCTCGGGTCATGCGCCGCCTTGGCAACGATGGAGCGCAACCGGAAACCAAAAATCGGCACTCAAATGTGCGGTGGCGTACAGACTAAAATCAACTACGGTATTCCAATGGGCGACAGGTGGTTTCGGAACCTCCATTTGCGAAAGAACAAGCATGCCCACTCGGAGCGCCATACCCGCGGCGCCGGCCGCTGGCACCCCGGACTTTGCCGACCACCAATGGCCGCTGGAGCCGGCGCGCTGGCACACGGCCCGGCCGATCGACGGCGACGCGGTGTTCCGGGTTGCGGCGCTGGCGCGCGTGCTGGTGCTTGACGCTAGTCCGGGCATTGCCATTGGCGACTGGGATGACCTGCTCAATTCGGTCAAGGATCGGTTGACCCGCACCGTATCCGAGAACCCGTGCGGCCTGGCCGCGTCGTCCGACCCGGGTGCTGCGCAGATCCGCGATGCGGTGCTGGAGTGCGTCGCGGCGCTGGATCAGCTACAGGAGACAGTGACCGTCGAACGGGTGCGGCATGAAGGGCTCGAGATCGCGGTGTTCGAAGCACAGACCTCGCTGGCGCAGGTGCGTGCGGCGCTGATCGGGACGCAGCAAGCCGAGCGCGTGGCGCGCCATGCAGCGGCACACGACAGCCTGACCCAGCTGCCCAATCGCGGATTCCTGCTCGAGCGCATCACCGAGGAACTGGCCAGACCCGATCCTTGCGAGAGCATGTTCGCGGTGATGTTTCTCGACCTGAACGGATTCAAGCTGGTCAACGACAGCCATGGCCACGCGGTGGGCGACGAGTTGCTGCGTATCATGGCGGCCCGGCTGATGAGGATTGTGCGCGCGCAAGATGTGGTCAGTCGCGTCGCAGGCGACGCGTTCGCATGCCTGATCGGCGGTGTGCAGGACCGAGCGCAGCTGGCGCACCTGGCCGACAAGATGGTGCAGGCCCTTGCGGCACCCTGCAGCATCGACCGGTTGCAGCTGGCAGTACACGCCAGCATTGGCATCGCCATATGCCCGGTTGATGGAATCAGCGCCGACGCGCTGCTCGATAGCGCCGATCTGGCGATGGGTGCAGCCAGGCGACAGCGCGCCGGGCACGCGTTCTTCAGTCGCGATGACGCGGGCGCGACAGCAGTGCGGCAACGCCCAGAACCACGATCCCCGCCGCTGCCGCGATCATGATTGCCCTGGCCGGTTCGTGCCGCATGTAGCGCAGGGTGTCGTCGCGGGTGTCGAGCAGGGCATGGCGCAGCTGACGGCCGCTACTGTACAGGCCGTCCATGGTGTCGAGCGTCGCATGGCGGCCCGCATGCAGGGCGCTGTCGGTCGTGGAGGAGATGGCGCGGGTGATTGCGCCCGTGTGTCGAGAGATGGCGTTGGTAATGGTCATGGATCGCTTTGCGGGTGTTGTTGGTGCAGGGCAGTGCCGGCGTAACGTAGGGTGGCGGGCAAGTCAAGCGCATACGCCGGCACGCCAGGGCGACTGGCTGAGGCCGCCTCGGGCAGGGATGACAGCATGACGCGAGTGTGGCCCGGACAGGGCGGCCTGCACAGGGGACAAATACCCGTTCGCGGGTCGGACGATTCCTACAGGCGCTGCCATGGCGAAAAAGGCGCATAAGGGCATGATGCAGCGCGAAAGTGACGGCTGCGTGGCACAACGCACATACAGAGCGCGCGATCGCGCGTAGTCTGCTCCTGGTTCGATCCATCGGTCGATCTATTGGAGGTTCCATGCTATTTCATCATTTTTCGGTATCCACCCGGCTCTTGGGCGCCGCGCTACTGGTGCTCGGTGCAAACCAGGCGATTGCCGCCGGCGCGAGCGCCAATGACGCAGCCCATGCGCGCTATCGGCAAGAGATGGCGCTGTGCAACAGCGGCCAATCGAACCAGGATGTCCAGACCTGCCGGCGCGAGGCGGGCGCTGCATTGCAAGAGGCCCGCCGTGGCGGCTTGTCCGGAGCCGGTGTCGGCTTGCAGCAGAACGCCTTGCAGCGCTGCGCGGCGCACGAAGGCATCGACCGTCGGGCTTGCGAAGCGCGCATGCGCGGTGAAGGCACCAGCAGTGGCAGTGTGGATGGCGGCGGCATTCTGCGTGAAATCGTCATCGTGGTACCCGGGTCCTGAGTACCGCGTCCAGATCATCCAGTACTTCGGCACCAAGGATGGCTCCACCCGCGATCTTGCCTAACGCATTTTTGCAGTGGAGAAAGAACACGCCGATGGGCTTGCCAGCCTGCTGACCGCAATGCCGCACGAGTAGCCGTTGTCCTGCGCCTGCAGCGCCAGGTCGATTTCCGCGTCCGCACCGCCACGACTGCCGATGCCAGGGGGTTGCGAAGCCGTTGCGGAGACGAACCTGCACGCCTGCTCTGTGCGCTGGTGCACATACGGGGAGATCGGTTTCATCTACCGTTGGCATGGCCCATGAAACCCGTCGCATCGTCACCTGCCGCCGTCACCCAACCAGCACCGCACCAATTGCTGTTGTCCGGGCACTGGAGTGCGCGGTCTGTCGGCGTGGTGGCAGCGCAGCTGGCGCAGCTCAAATTCACGGGGGCGGCAGGCGTCGTCGCCGATGCCGCGCGGATAGAGTCACTGGACAGCTCCGGCGCCTGGTTGCTGCAGGACCTGCTGCTGCGCCTGCAGCGTGAAGGTGCTGCGCCGACGCTGCAAGGCCTGCGGGCCGAATTCTTGCCCGTGATGAATGCAGTCGCCCAGCATGTTGCGGACCAGGGGCCGTCGCGCCTGCCCGACACCCGCCGGCAGCCGGAACTGCTGGCGGGCGTCGGGCAGGCGGCGCAGCGATGGTGGCAGCTCGCCGTGGAGGCGCTGGGATTCATCGGCGCCTGCGCGCTGGCGCTGGCTGGATGGGCTGCCCATCCTTCGCGCATCCGGGGCCGGCCGATCCTGTTCAACATCCGCAGCGCTGGCCTCGAAGCGCTGCCGATCGTGGCGGTGTTGTCGTTCCTGCTCGGTATCGTCGTGGCATACCAGGCTGCCGATCAGCTGCGGCAGTTCGGCGCCAACATTTTTGTCGCCGATCTGGTCGGCCTGTCGATGCTGCGCGAGTTCGCACCGCTGATCACGGCCATCATCGTTGCGGGCCGTTCCGGTTCGGCCTACGCGGCCCAGATCGGCACCATGGCGGTGACCGAGGAGATCGACGCGATGCGCACGCTGGCAATACCGCCACTGGAGGTGCTGGTCCTGCCCAAGGTGCTGGCGCTGGTCGTCGCGTTGCCGCTGCTCACCGTGTTCGCCGACGTGCTGGGAGTCTTTGGAGGCATGGTCATGGCTCGGATACAACTTGGAGTCGGTTTCGCCGATTTCCTGGACCGGTTCGTCAAGGCCGTCAGTGTCACCTCGTACCTGGTGGGTATCGCCAAGGCGCCGGTGTTTGCCGCGATCATCGCCATGGTGGGCTGCTTCCAGGGCTTTCGCACCCGCGGCGGAGCCGACAGTGTGGGACGTCAGACCACACGCAGCGTGGTACAGGCCATTTTCCTGGTTATCGTTGTCGACGCGCTGTTCTCGGTCGCCTTCAGCGTGCTGGATCTGTGACGTGAAAGCCGCCGCTGCGCGCACCGAGGCCGTGATCGAGATGCGCGCTGTTGCGACCCGGTTCGGCGCGCACGTGGTGCACACGGGGATCGATCTGTGCGTGCAGCGCAACGAGATTTTTGCGCTGATTGGCGGCAGCGGCTCGGGCAAGTCCACGCTGTTGCGCGAGATGATCCTGCTGCATCGACCGGACGCGGGCACGATACGGGTGCTGGGCACCGACCTGCAGGACCTGCAGGAGAAGGATGCGCGCGCGCTGCGTCTGCGCTGGGGCGTACTGTTCCAGCATGGCGGCCTGTTCGGATCGCTCACGGTGCTGGAAAACGTCGGCCTGCCACTGCGTGAACACACCGGTCTGGACGAGCACCTGATCGATGAGATCGCGGCCTGGAAGATCGCCCTGGCGGGCCTGGCGCCGGACGTCGGCGCGCAATATCCGTCTGAACTCAGCGGCGGCATGATGAAGCGGGCATCACTGGCGCGCGCGTTGGCGCTCGATCCGGAACTGCTGTTCCTGGACGAGCCCACGGCGGGGCTCGACCCCGCAAGCGCCGCGGGCATAGACGAACTGGTGCGCGGCCTGCGCGACGATTCCGGTCTGACCATCGTGGTCGTGACCCACGATCTGGACCTGCTGTGGCAGGCGGCGGACAGGGTCGCGGTATTGGGCGACGGCCGGGTGCAGGCGGTGGGGTCGATGCACGACCTGTCCGCCCTGGACAACCCGCTGGTACGCCCGTTCTTCACCGGCGCGCGCGGTCGGGCTGCCCGGCGGCGGGAAACGTCGGGCGGTGCCACCGGCGACACGCATCAGGAGGCAGCATGGAAACCAAGGTGAACCTGCCGCTGGTCGGTGCGTTTGTGCTTGCGCTGGCAGCAGTATTGGTGGCCGGCGGTTTATGGCTCGCATCGGGTGGCGCATACCAGACACAATACGATGTGTATCAGGCCGCGCTCGAGGAATCGGTTGCCGGGCTCAATCCGAACGCGCCGGTGAAGTACAACGGTGTCGACGTCGGCAAGGTGCGCTCGATTGCGCTCGATGCGGGCAATCCGCAGCGGGTCATCCTGCTGTTCGCCATCGAACGCGGAACCCCGGTCAAGCAGGACACGGTCGCCACGCTCAAGACGCAGGGCCTGACCGGAATCGCCTATGTAGAACTCAGCGGCGGGGCAATGGCCTCGCCCAGCCTGCAGGCAGCGCCCGGAAGCCGGTACCCGGAGATCCGCACCAAACCATCGCTCAGCACCCGGCTTGAAAACGTGCTGACCGACGTGCTGGCCAAGCTCGACAACACCTCAAGCACATTCAACGCCATACTGAGCGAGGAAAACCGGGCCGCGTTTACCAGTGCACTGCGCGATACCGCCACTGTGGCCCGTACCCTGGCGGCGCGCAAAAAGGCGCTGGACGCGTTGATCACGCAGGCCGGGAGCACACTGGACAACACCGCGGTCGCCTCAGCCGGTCTTGCGCCGCTGGTCGAGCGCATCGGGCGCAGCGCCGACTCGGTCGGCAAGATGGGTGATGCCGTGGCGCTCACCAGCGCCAGCGCCGGCAAGACGGTCGATACCGTGGGCGCCGATGTGATGCGACTCGGTGCGCAAACCCTGCCCGAGCTCGAGCGGCTGATGACGGAACTCAACTTGCTGGCGGTCTCGTTGCGACGCCTCAGCGACCAGACCGGGCGCGATCCAGCCGGCCTGCTGTTCGGTCGCACACCCGTGCCGGATGGTCCGGGTGAAACAAAGTCCACGCCATGATCGCCGCAGGAATTTTCACCCTGTTGCGCCTGCGCCGGGTTGTCGGCCCGCTGCTGTGCCTGATGCTGCTTGGCGGCTGCAACGCGCTCAAACCCGCAGCTGCGCCGCAGACAGTTTTCTACTCTCTCGATGCGATGCCCGGTGGTCCGGTGGCGGTGGTGCCGCCGGCCGCGCAAGGCGCACCGTCGCTGCTGATCGTGCCTACCCGGGCTGCCGCGGGTTTCGACAGCCAACGTATCATTTATGTGCGCCAGGACCACCGGATCGAATACTTTGCGCGCAGCGAATGGGTCGACACACCGGCGCGCATGCTGGGCGGGCTGCTGGTGATGGAGATGTCGAACAACGGTGCCTTTCGTTCCGCCGCCATGGGCACCGGCGCGGCCGGCGCGGAGTTGCGTCTGGTGACCGACATCGTCCGGCTGCAACAGGAGTTCCAGAGCCGACCCAGCCAGATGCGATTCACCTTGCGTGCCACGCTGTTGGACGGCCGCACCCAGCGGGTGCTGGCCTGGCGTGAATTCGATGCGCGGGTTGCGGCCGCGAGCGACGATCCCTATGGCGGCGTGGTTGCGGCGAACCAGGCCGTGCATCGGGTGGTCCGCGAGGTTTCCGCGTTCCTGGTCGAGACACTGCGTGCTGCGCCGTTCCAGCCCTGATTGCCCTACGCCGCCCGTGGCGCGCGTTGTTGCCATTGCCGCAGCGCGCGTAGGCCCTGTCCGACACGCAAGCGGCGCAGCCTTACGTGCTTGGCGCGTGTTTTGACGATGGTGCCTGCGTCATCGAACGCCTATGCTCGTCGTCAGGCGCTTTGCCTGCGCCAACCCGAACCTTTCAAGGAGCCATCATGGCCAGCAGCGACGCCAACTACGCGCAACAGGACAACCTGGATCCGATCACCGGAACACCCGGAGCGCATCCAGTGGGCACCGGCGTGGGTGCCGCGTTGGGCGGCGCAGCAGCGGGCGCGTTGACCGGCAGCGCAGTCGGTCCGCTCGGTACTTTGGTGGGAGCCAGTCTGGGTGCCATCGTCGGCGGCCTGGCCGGCAAGAGCATCGCCGAATCGGCCGACTCGACGCGTGAGGATGCTTACTGGCGCGCGAACCACACCGAGCGTCCCTACATCGAGCCGGGCGTCGGATACGACGACTATGGCCCGGCCTACCGCTATGGCGTGAACGCCTTTAACCGTAATCCGGGAATCCGATTCGAAGAGGTCGAAGACCAACTGTCGCGCGATTGGTCGACCGAACGCGGCCAATCGAACCTGGATTGGGCCAGGGCCCGCGACGCGGCGCGCGACGCGTGGTATCGCGTCGGTGGCCAGTTGCCGCTGGAGTTTTCCAATCCAAAAGCGGCGATGCCATGACCATGGCGGCGTTATTCGTTCTTGGCGCTGCGGTCCTGGCCACGCTGGCGCTGGCCGCATGGGCCTGGATCTGGTTCGCCATCCGGCATGAGTCGTCAGCGATGTATTCCCTTGGCAGCTTCGACGGCATGCACTTCGAAAATCCTGATTCCGTTCCAAACCGTTTCCTACCGTTCGCCAACCCTGAAAGACAGCCATGAAACTGCAATCCGCACTCCAGTCCTCAATGATCATCGCCGCCATGATGGTCGCAGCCGCGGCGCAATCCGCCACCATGTCCAAGGCAGACCACAATGCCGCCAAGACCCGCATCAGCGCCCAGTACAAGACCGACAAGGCCGCTTGCGCTGACCTGAAGAAAAACGCCAAGGATGTCTGCCAGGTCGAGTCCAAGGGCAAGCAGAATGTTGCGTTGGCCGAACTCCAGCACGGCTACTCCGGAAAACCGGCGGACCGGATGAAAATGCTCAAGGTGCGTGCGCAGGCCGACTATGCATTGGCCAAGGAAAAATGCGACGACCTGGAAGGCAATGCCAAGGATGTGTGCGTGAAGGAAGCCAAGGCGGTCGAGACCAAGGCGCTGGTCAATGCAAAGTCGGCGCAAGAAGTGGTCGAGATCAAGAAGGACGCGGCGCAGGAGAAGCGCGACGCCGACTACGCGGTGGCCGCTCAAAAATGCGACGCCATGGCGGGTGATGCGAAAAACAGTTGCATTGCGGCAGCCAAGGCCCGCTTTGGCAAGACCTGAATCCGGTAGTAGGGCGCGGTCGGCCGTAGCCTGTGGCGACCGAGCTCTTGCGTCGTCGGGGAGCAGGGCCAACCGGACTACGAGGGCAAGGCGCAGGCGAACGGGAGTGCGCTTTGGCCGCGCCAGACCGCTGGCGTGGCTGCTGGCGGAGGCGTGCTATTTCGGACGTGGTGGGTCGATGCGCTGATCCGGCTGGGTTAACGCGCCTGATCGCAGCTGTTTGACGGCTTGAACAACGGCTCTGGCGACATTGCGTGTTTCTTCCTGCACCGCCTTGTCCTGATCGAGCGCGACGTGGCTGTTGTAATAGGGCTCGTAGTAGCCGATGTACCGGTCAAGCCTGGCGCCCGCTCCGGCGTCGATCATTCCCATCCAATCCAGCCAATCGGTGAGATTGCGCCGATGCACTTCCACGCCGGCCACATCGCCATGCACCACCACCCCATAGGCCCGACCCGCGACATGCTTCGGGTAGTCCCACCCCTTTTGTTCGATCCGTTTGGCCTCGGCCACATGCTTGCCGTGGGTCGTCGTCGGATCGGGGTTGCCGCCATCGGCGCAGACCATGCGGTCGAGCATCAGCTTCAGTGGACTGGGCGACTGGTACCAGTAGGTCGGTGCCAGAATGATCACCGCGTGGGCCTCGACCCAACGTTCGTAGATCTCCGCCATCCAGTCATCGGCCTGATTCAACGCATGATTGGGGTAGCAACTGCAGGGCCAGTGGCACAGCGGCATGGCGCTCGATACGCAGCCCTTGCACGGGTGGATGTTGCGGCCATACTCCGATGTGATCAGGCTCAGGTCCAGCACATCGGCCTGCATGCCCGAACGCTCGACAACATGTCGTGCCAACTCGGTCAGTCGCCAGGTCTTCGACACTTCGCCGGGACAGGTGCCGTCGTTGCGCGCGCTGCCGCAGACCAGCAGCACCCGCGACGGCGTCGCGCGCTCGCCCCAACGCTTTTGCGCAGCTTTGAGGCGTTTGCGGGTGTCCAGCCATTGCACTGAAACTTCGTATGTGGGATCTGCGAAGCCACGGCCGGCCGCTCGCGTGATCGGCGCCTTGCGACCTTGCTGCAAGGCATCCCAGGCGATCGCCTCGAGCCGTGTGATGGCGTCCCGTTCGACCTCGAAGGCGGGGTCAAAGAAGCGCACATTGAATCGTTCTTTGAACGCCGCACGTGTCAAGGACGCAGGTGCTTGTCCGGTACGTATCTTGGCCATGGGGGTTCGCTCCTCGCAGATCAGGCCATTGGAGGCGGGGACACGTCGTCGTGGGGTGTTGTTCGGCGTTTCTGATCACCGATCCAGGCGGCCAGGACCGCGGCGATAGCCATCTGCACCGGAGCCTGTGTGAATAGTTTCCACGCAGCGTGGCGCAGCCGTGGGCCCAACGGCGCAACATACGGACGCACGGCGCGCCAATGCCAAGGCTTTGCCGAGACGACAGCGGCCCCCAACGCCAGCGCGACGATGACCGACAACCAGGGATGGCGTCGCACCACCGGCGTGACCTCGTGTGCGACGGCACGGCCCAGCATCCCGGATGCAGTCGACCAGGGTTGCGCGCGCCACCACAGGGCCACGGCAGCCGACGCGCCACGCAGCAGTGCCGCGCTCGGGCCGCGCGACATCAGCATGCGACCCAGCGCACGCCAACGACGCGGAATCCACGCGGACACTCCATGTGCTTGCGCTGCGCCGTCGGACTGGTGCGGCGCCATTGTCAGCAGCAGGCGCTGTCGTGTCGAAGCCAACCGGGCCAGTGCTGCGCCTGTGGCATCGACGGACGGATCGGCTTGGAGGCCGGCGGGCGTATGCCCGTCCGGTGGGCTTGGCAAAGGGGGCATGGTGCGTGTCGTTGATTGGCGCCATCAGCCCCGGTCCACCGATCTCATGATCTTCAGATCCGTCGCAAGCTGATCGCGTAGCTGTGCAAAAGCCTGTTGTGGTGCAAGCGCCCTCAAGCGCCACCAACAGCCGAGCGCCGTCACGATCGGGATTGCGGGCACCACCAGCAAGACCCAGCCATGGGGCATCGAACGCCAATCGATGGCACCGGCCAGCAACGCCGCCATCGCGCCCAACGCTACCGCCAGCAACCCCGACACGCCAATGACCAGCTTGAGCACCCAGCGGGACTGCAACGAAGATCCCCACGCACCTGCTTCAGCCTTTGCAAGATCAGCATAGGCGTCGAGATGCTCGACGAGCAGACCGGGATGGGTCACCAATGTGGCAAAGAACGGGTGGATCACGGCACTGAAACAGTGAACAATGGACATGTCGGGCCGTGCTGCGACCGCGCCGACGGATGCGGGTACCCCTGCATATTCAGTGGCGGTGCGCGAGGCCTGTTCGGTTTAACGCCCCGATCTGTTGGACAGAACAAGCGCAACCAAGGCACCCACGCCGGCGGCGATCAGCACCGCTTTCATTGGCTCCTCGCGGATGTATACGACGGCCCGCTCCTGCGCCCGGCCGGTCGTGTCGCGCACCGCGCTCGACGCTTCACGTGCGCGCTGAACGCCTTGGGCTATGAGTTCATCGGCAGCCGCGCCGGCGTGCGTCAGCATGCTCGGAACCTTCTCTTGCAAGGTCTCGAGCCCCGCGTGCACGGAATGCGCCGCACTGTCGGTGGCGCGCTTGGTCGCGGCAATTGCCATATCGGCTTGTGCGGCTGCACTGGCGGACAAATCGGATGCCAACGAAGCGGGGCGATAGGTACTGGCGTTGTCGGAGTTCTGAAGATGCATGGTAAAACCTCTTGCAAAAAAATGGGTAGAAGAAATGGCGGTTGGAAGGGTTTGACTGTAAATCGCCACGCGTTGCAGGAATGCAAGTTGGGGCCCCTTCATGCGGTAGGACGGCGCCTACATCGGATAGGTGCGCGGCGGCAAGGCAGTCTTGTTGGCCTATCGGTTTTCTCCAGACCATGTTTGGATCGCACTGCGCATGCATCCGCCGCAACTGTCGGCTACTTCTGCCGGGCCGCGGCGGCCTCGCGTTCGGGGTGGCGATGTTTTCCCAGAGCCGCAATGAAATCGGCCATCGCGCTTGTGGCCTTTGTGCCGCCAGCGATGAGGATGCCGGGGTCGCGGTTGCCGTCGGGCAGGGTCGCGTCGATCCCGGCCTGGTCCAGCAGCGATTTTGACGCGCCGAGCGCCAGGATGGTCTTGCCATGCCGGTACTGGTTCGAGATGAAGTCCATGACTTCCACCCGACTGCCCAGGCGCTTCGCCCCGTCAGCACCGTCAGGCAGCACCAGTCCGTCGAACAGCACCGGCGCGGAGTTCTCCAGCGTCCCCGTGGCGTCGAATCCGGCACCGACACCGGCCTTGACCGGCCCAAGCCGCGGCGCAATGAGGTGCACCCGCGCGCCAGCCGTGTTCAGGGCAGACTGCACCGCCGCAACTGCATTGCCATCCACGCCATCGGCCACCAGAATGGCAATACTGCGCGTGCGGATGCCCCCCTCTCCTGGCAAGGCCGTCAGGGACAGCGCGGCCGAGGTGGTGACCTCGGGTGTTGCGGGATGCGCCAGTGCCTTCGGCATGGCCTTGGGTACGGCGATGCCCAGGCCCGCGGCGACAGTCGCGGCCAGTTCGGCAGACACGTTGACCAACGACGACACCATGCGTTCGCGGATCGCCGGTACGGTGAGCTTGCTCAGCTCGAAACGGAAACCGCCTGCGATATGCGCCTTCTCGACAGCGCTCTGGCTGTCGTAGAACAGGGTGGCCTGCGTGTAGTGATCGGCGAACTTCTCGGGCTTGCCGCGCAGCTTGTCGCCTTCCACCGGCTGCGGAAACGAGACGAAGCCCGCAGCTCCGGCCTGGAACGGGCATCCGCCGCCGAGCGAGTTGGGCTCGTACGCGACACGGCCGCGCGGTATGGCCTGGCGGTGCAGCCCATCGCGCTGGTTGTTGTACACCGGTGCCAGCGGGGCGTTGATCGGGATCTCGTGAAAGTTGGCGCCACCCAGCCGCGTGATCTGGGTGTCGATGTACGAATGAATGCGGCCGGCCAGCAACGGATCGTTGCTGAAGTCGATGCCGGGCACCACGTGCGCCGTGCAAAACGCCACCTGCTCGGTTTCGGCGAAGAAGTTGTCCGGGTTGCGGTTGAGCACCATACGACCCACCGGCGTCACCGGCACCAGCTCTTCGGGGATCAGCTTGGTGGCGTCGAGCACATCGAAGCTGAAGCTCTCGGCCTGGGCCTCGGTGAAGATCTGCAGGCCGAGTTCCCACTCGGGGTACTCGCCCGATTCGATGGCCTCCCACAGGTCACGGCGATGGAAGTCCGAGTCGGCGCCGGAGATCTTCACCGCCTCGTCCCACACCAGCGAGTGCGTGCCGAGCGAGGGCTTCCAGTGGAATTTGACGAAATGCGACTCGCCCTTCGCGTTGATCAGTCGGTAGGTGTGCACGCCAAAGCCCTGCATCATGCGCAGGCTGCGCGGGATGCCGCGGTCCGACATCACCCACATCAGCGTGTGCGTGGTCTCAGGGCTAAGCGATGCGAAGTCCCAGAAAGTGTCGTGGGCCGATGCCGCCTGCGGCATGCCGTTGTGCGGTTCGGGCTTCACGGCATGCACGAGGTCGGGAAACTTCATCGCGTCCTGGATGAAGAACACCGGGATGTTGTTGCCCACCAGATCCCAATTGCCCTCGTTTGTGTAGAACTTGACGGCAAAGCCGCGGATGTCGCGAGCGGTGTCGGTCGAGCCACGTTCGCCTGCGACAGTCGAGAAACGCACGAACACCGGTGTAATCTTGCCGGCCTCCTGGAAAGGGGCGGCGCGTGTGAACGCCGTCATCGGCTCGTAGGCCTCGAAGAAGCCATGCGCTGCCGAGCCGCGCGCATGCACGATGCGCTCAGGGATGCGTTCGTGGTCGAAGTGCGTGATCTTCTCGCGCAGGACGAAGTCTTCGAGCAGCGTCGGTCCGCGCAGTCCGGCCTTGAGCGAGTTCTGGTTGTCGCCGATCGAAACGCCCTGGTTCGTGGTCATCGTCTGGCCCGACGCGTCCAGGCGTGCGGGGTCGAGGGCGCGGGTCTTGGGCGACACGTTGCGCTCGCTCAGCGTGCTGGCCGACGCCGTCGGCGAGTTGCTTGACGCGCTGGCGCCGCGGGGTGGTGCAACGGCGTTTTCGCGGCCGAACTCAAGGGCCTTGCCTGTGTTGTAGGGCATCGCCGCGGCCAGGGCCTGCGCCGCTGCCGCCTGCTCCGCCAGCGGTTGTGCCTCGCGCCGCGGGGTGTTTGCGCGCCTGGCCTTGGTAGTTGTCTTCATGGGTGACCTCGTGATGTGGAAGTAGTAAGAACGCTCCCCGTGTGTGCCGGCCCCTGTTGCAAGGATCAGGCACCCGACGGTGGCGGCTTGCCGCCAGGACCGGGAACAAGTCGGGCGCGCAGTTCGGCGTCCAGCCCGGGCGTCGCCCGCATGTCGGTATCGACAAGGCCGGCGTCGATATCGCGTTTGGCCTGGACCATCACTGGGTCGGGCGTCACTGCGACAGCTTGGGTCGATTGGTCGCGCTCGTGCGGTAGCGCCAAGCCACTGGCTGGCCGCGCAGCTCCCTTTGCCCCGCGCGCTGGCGTGGCTGTCTGTCGTCCGACCGGACGTCGTGTTCTCGGGTTCTGTGGCATAGGAGCAGACCTGCCGTTCGATTCAGGCTGCCAGGGCCAGCAGGTCGTCCTTGCGGGCGGCCATGCGTGCACCCAGCTCGACCATGTCGAGCGACGAGGCCTTGACCTGCGCGTGCACGCTGAGCGCGGTGCAGATCTCGGCAACCAGTGCCTTCTTGTTGGAGACCGAACGGGTCTTCTCGTATTTGGCAAACAGCTGGCTCACTTCCTGGTGGTCGGCTTTGAGCAAGGCGATGGCATCTTTCGGTGCTGGCTTGGCCTTGCTGGGCGCGGTGGTCTTGGTGGCGGTCATGGAGAGTCCTTGGATGGGTTGAGAGGAGGGATGTGAGACTGTAGGGACGCGACGAAGCAAGGTCTGTTCGATTGCGCACATAGCCTATGACAGCCTTTGCCACCTGGCGTGCCGAAGCGACGCGGCAGAGAGATAATGCGGTGTCGCGGCGCGTGTGTTCGGGTGCCGTCCCGCCAGGGGCCCTATGCGCGGTAGCGCGCAGTCGGCGCAATCCAGGGCTCCGATGATGAGCGGTGTGTCCAATACCCAATAGAGATCGATTGCGCGAAGCAACAATTGCCACCGGATGTATCAGTTTGCAGGAACCGCATATGAAACTCAGCGAATTCATCAAGGACAACATGGACGCGATAGTCGCCGACTGGGAGGCCTTTGCCAGGACATTGCCAGCGGGCCAGGGGATGTCTACCCTCGCGTTACGCGACCACAGCCGAGAGATCCTGCTGGCCATTGCGGGCGACATGCAGCTTCGACAATCCGACCAGGAACGAGCCGAGCAGGCGCAGGACATCGTTCCGACCGAAGAATCCACCACCACCGCGGCCGCGGAGCACGGTGCGTTGCGGCAGTTGGCGGGTTTCGACCTCGTGCAATTGTTCGCCGAGTTTCGTGCGATGCGGGCCAGCGTCATGGCGTTCTGGCAACGCTCTGAAGGGGTAGAGCCAGGATCCTCGTCGATCAAGGAGATGACGCTCTTCAACGAAGGCATGGACAAGGCACTGGCGCAGTCGGTGCAGCGCTACTCGAGCGAAGTTGCCGCGTCGCGCGACATGTTTCTAGCCGTGCTCGGCCATGATTTGCGCGGCCCGCTTTCGGGCATCGACATGTCTGCGATGCTGCTCGCCAAGCCTGGCCTGTCGGACGCGGCCAGGCTATCGGCTGCTGCGCGCATCAAGCGCGCATCCCGGGACATGAATCGCCTGATCACCGACCTGCTGGAGTACACGCGCACGCGCTTGGGCCCCGGCATTCCGATCGATCGGTCCGCCTGCGATCTTGGCCCGGTCTGCGAAGCCTCGCTCGAGGACATTCGCGCCGGTAATCCCGAGCATCAGTTCGTGCAGCGGATGTCCGGCGACCTGAACCTGCAGGCCGATGCGACCCGCATGCAGCAGGCCCTGTCCAATCTGCTGGCCAATGCAGTTCAGCATGGCGACCGGCTTTCACCGGTCACGCTCACCGCCGATGGCGAGGCAGATGCCATTGTTCTGAAGGTCAGCAACTCGGGCGATCCGATTCCGTCGGACGCACTGTATGCGATCTTCGAGCCACTTGTTCGGGCGCCGAACGCAAGCTCCGAAGTACACGAACGCTCCAAGACCAGTCTTGGACTGGGCCTGTTCATCGTGCGCGAGATCGTGCTCGCCCATGGTGGCACGATCACGGTGCAGTCCTCGATCGAAGCGGGCACGGTGTTCACGATCCGCTTGCTGCGCGCCCCGGTCTGAAACCCGGTGTCGGTCGGTGACGGATTTCAAGCGCACGTGCCGCGCGCTGGTCGCCGTGGCACGGTTGATGCATGGAGTGGCGTACGCCCGAAGTCGCGCTTCGATCTGTAGATGTGTAGGGAATCGTGCGCCGGCTCAAGCGCAGGCAATGGACGCCGATTCATGCTGCCGCCCTCGGCGCGTCGTTGCGGATCAGGCTCATCTCGCCGTCCGCCTCGAGGTACATGCGTTTGACGGTGGCAAGGTCCTCGACACCCTCGTGTCGGATCTTCGCGTGCAACTCGTCGTCGGTGATGAACTCCCTGCGCATGTTTCTGCGCATCAGCTTTCCATCGCGCACCAGACACAGGCGCGGCGCTGAAGTGAAGCGCTGTACGAGCGGGAACTGAAAGCTCATGAAGTCGAGCATGTAGCTCCAGAAGACCAGCGTGCCGAGCAGCACCATGCCATCGGTGGCCGAGGTGGCCTTGCCGATCATGCCGCTTTGCGCAGCGTCGCCGAGTATCACCACGAACAGGAAATCGCTGATGCCCAGCGATCCGACGTCGCGCCGCAGGACGAAGCGCAAGACGATGAAGAGGAACCAGTACATCAGCGTTCCGCGCAGCATCATCTCCAGTGGTGACACCGTGAAGGAGAAAATGCCTGCCAGGTCGAAGTCGAAGAGGTTCACTGGATGCTCCGCGAACAGGCCGAGTCGAGCGATCTGCGTGGCCGGGGTTGCCAGCGTACTTGTTTACTCTTGCTTGGGGACTGGGACGTCACCGCGTCCTCACGTAGGAGGGCACCGGCTGTGACAAAGGTCTTCGGGCGCCATGCTGGGAAAGTGGTCATGCGCCAGTCGCAGCGCTGCAACACACTTTAAATGTTCCAATTGGAATCCATACAGATTCCAGGTGGATTACATGAATAGCAACAGCACGGCAATCGAACACAGGCAACGTACGGGCGAGACGGAGAAGATGACGGTCAATGTCGGCGTGGTCGATTTGGGTCACGTCGACCTGTTGGTCCAGGAAGGCTTCTATTTGAACCGCTCGGACCTCATGCGAACGGCACTTCGCAACCAGCTTGCGTTGCATGCCGACACGGTCAAGCAGACCGTGGCCCGCCGGACGCTCACGGTTGGCCTTCAGCACTACAGCCGCGCCGACCTCGAGACGGTGGTGGCTGCAGGCCAGCGACTCCAGCTCCAGGTCGTCGGACTGGCACGTATTGCCAACGACGTGCCACCCGAGCTGGCGCGCGATGCCATCGAATCGGTGACCGTGCTGGGTGCGTTTCAGGCGAGCCCGGCGGTGCGACGGGCCCTGTCCGATCGTATCCATTGAATCTGCAGACCGCCACCCCATCAACAGAAAGAACATCATGAAGAATCCCTTCGACGCCCGGGCGTCGTCCTTCGACGCCGACGCGATCAACGCAACGATTCAACGGGCACTCGCGTCCGCGGGACTCGACACCACGGCAGGCCCGATGCACGACGTGACCGAGACCATCCGGCGCGCGATGGCCGCGGGGCGTCCTGCCGCGGCAGCCCCTAGGTTCGACAGCGCATCCATCATCGATGTCGCAGCACGCGTTGTCCCCGCTGGCGACGACACCAACGCGCCATGGGAGCACGAGCCATCGATGGGTGAAGCGCGGCAACGTCCCGGCAGCTTCGAGGCGCACGTATTTAGCAACGACGCTGGCACGCGGGCCTACAAGGTCTATGTTCCTTCTGGCAAGTCCGACGCGCCGCGCGCGATGATGGTCATGCTGCATGGGTGTACCCAGGACGCAGACGACTTCGCCGCAGGCACGCAAATGAATCGTTTCGCCGACGAGCACGGCTTCGTGGTCGTGTATCCCGAGCAAGCTGCGCATGCGAATGCATCGAAGTGCTGGAATTGGTTCCAGCCACTGGACCAGTTGCGCGGCACCGGCGAGCCCTCGCTGATCGCCGGCATCGTCGGCCAGGTCGCGCGAAGGCACGGCACCGATCCGCGCCGCATCTATGTTGCCGGGCTGTCAGCCGGAGCGGCGATGGCCGTGGTGCTGGGTGAGACTTATCCGGAGCTGTTTGCCGGTGTAGGCGCCCATTCCGGCCTCCCGTATGGCAGTGCACACGACATCCCGTCGGCCCTGGCCGCGATGAAAGGGGGGCGCGGCAGGATGCCGGGGCTGAAAAACAGTCCCGGTGTTGCCGCAGCGCCGCGCAGGAAAACCATGCAGGCGGTGCCGGTCATCGTGTTCCACGGCGATCGGGACCACACCGTGCAGCAGACGAACGGCGCACACATCGTGCAGCAGGCACGGGACGCGCATGGCGTTCAAGGGGGGGGCGCTGGCCTGCGTGTCAGTACGCAGGCCGGCGTTACGCCGGGCGGCCGGCGGTTCAGCCGCACCGTCCACGCCGACACCGAGGGGCAGGCGCGGATCGAAAGCTGGACCTTGCATGGTGCGGGACACGCCTGGTCGGGAGGCCACGCGAGTGGTTCCTATACCGACGCCACCGGCCCGGATGCTTCGGCGGAGATGGTGCGATTTTTCATGGCGCTACCACGCGCCGGCGCTGCATGAGCGCAGGACGCACAGGACGGCCCTTTCAGGCGACCGCGCTGTCAATAGGCGGATGGTCACTTCAAAGTGTGCAGCCAGGCGGCGAGATCACCGTGTGGACCGGTATTGAACCCCTGGCCCCAGTCAAACGCGTCGTAGCCGCCCCGGATGGGCTTCAACGCGCGCTGCCACGCCTGAAGAAGTTGACGATCTCCAGCAGGACGGCAGCACCGATGAACGAGACAAGCATGGCCGGCAGGCTGAAGTTGTCCTGGTTGACCGTGCCCACGCCGACCAGCGGTGAAATGAACCAGCCGCCGAACATGGCGCCGACGATGCCGGCGATCACGTTGAGGAACACGCCTTGCTGGTCATGGGTCTTCATCAAAGTGCTGGCGAGCCAACCGATGAGGCCGCCAACGATCAGCCAGACAATGAAATTCATGATGTGCGCTCCTGAATGCAAACGGATGTCCCGCACCAGGTGTGCAGGACTTGAGCGCGGATTTTCGCGTTGGCGCTCGGCCGTGTCTGTGCGGTTGCGCACACGATCAGCGTTGTGCGGCCGAGCAACGCGGCCAGTGCGGTTAGCCAAAGCCGGTCTGACTTCAACCCCAACAGGGCTCGCCAGACAGCTCCACCGACCGGTTGGCCAAGGCTACCGCGGTGGCAAGCCAACCGGGTCCTGTTCCTCGTCTTCAATGTCACCGGTGGTGGTGATCTCCTCTATCCAGCGCTGCGTCCAGGCCTCTACTTCCGGCGCCAGCTCACGCAGGTCCATCGCCGCTGCACAAGTCGGATCGCACAACAATTGATCCATGCGGTCGAAGTGCGTCATGGCGGCGCTTGTCACAGTGACAACGCTGGCGCTGGCTTGGCCTGGTTCGACCGCCGCGCGCCGTGCAGATTCGATCGAATCGCCCAAATGCGTTAACTCCTGCTCGCAGCTGCGCAGCGTGGCGTCGGATACGGATCCGGTTTCACGCAAGGCAGGCATCACGACGAGTTGCTCCAGTCTGCAGCGCAGGTCGAGCGAGCGTAAAAAGGCCTGTTCTGAGGTAGTCTGATGGAGGAGCGTCGCGTTCGACAGACGCTCACCCAATTGGGCGATGGCCGAGTGCAACGCTGCCGGTACCGTGCTGGAGGTCGGGTGTGTGGTTGCTACGCCGGATGCGATCGGGTGCATAACGGTTGTGTCCTTTCCGGGCGTTTCCGTAGGTGGTCAACAAGTAGCCACGGCATCAGTGTTGTGCATAGTAGCGGCGCTGAGAAGCCCGGAAACCGCCGCAGCGCAGTAGGACAAAGCGCCGTCGGTCGCTGGCTGACGACGGACGGTCTGCCCACTGTTTCGCGGCTGACACGCTCCGGGCACGCTTGACCTGGGTGGCGCAGCGGTTGAAACTGCGTTGGTGCTTGCCGCAGGGGTACGACAGAAACCGGCGGCGCGGTCTGGCGGAAGCCGACGCTGCTGGCCTCTGGCGTCAATCGCCCGGCTGCCGCCTGCACCCGCCGCCGACTTCGTCCTACTTCCAGCAGCGCCTCAGGCCTGCAGCATGCGCGATGGTTGTTCTCTACGGCTGGGGTCCTGTTCACCAACTTCGGGAGTGCGTCATGGGTAAATATGTTCTGGGCTGGTTGTTTGGCATTCCAGCAGTAGTGCTGGTCATCAATTCGTCCAACACCGAACACAGTTCCCGGGCAATCTGACCGACCGGCGATCGGGGCTGGCCCAGGATGGGGTCAAACTGGAACCACGGGATCCACGTCTGGTTCTGCCAATGGATGCTGATGATCTGGCGCGTGACGATCCAGCGTGCAAGTTGCCCGGTGTCGCAGCCGTCGCGGCGCTTGCATGAGCCAATCACTTCATGTGTGCGTGCAAGGCCGCCACTGGCGCGATAGGCAACGAGTAGTTCCAAGAACTCCTGGTCTCTCTCGGAGGTCGCGTCATGGGTGTCGCGCCAACTCGCGAATTGATCCTCTGACGTTTCTGCCCTTGGTGCGCGTGCAGGCGGCGAAACGCCGTATGGCGATGAGCCATGCCCTTTATATTGCCGTGGAGAAGTCGGCAGGCGCACCGCCGGTTCGTCGTGTGCCAGGTATTGCAACAGCGCGTTCATGAAACTCCTCCAGTGTTCATGCGTCGATCGTCGTTGCTCATCCTTGCAGCGGAAATAGGAGGCACCCGCCCGCCGATGTGGGCCAATTCCTACAGCACCACGCAGCTTCCGGTCGCGCAACAGCGCCAGCCGTGGGGCGTAGGAGCGAACCTACAAGGTGCAAGCGCGGTGCCTGATGGCGCTCGCGCGGACCGCCCGGTGAGAATGAAGACATGACATCTTGTGCGCCCGCATAGTGAGCGGCCGATGAAAAATCCGGTCGCGGCATGGAAGGCCGGCACCCGCTGGCCGCTGCTCTTGCTCGGCGTGCTGTCGGCGATCGTCATTGGCGTCGGCGTCGGCGAGGCGATCGGCTGGCCATGGCTCGTATCTCCGGTGCAGTCGTGGCTGTCGAAGACGCTCGACCGTGGCGTCGAATTCGGCCCCGAGGCCGGTAGCGATGACGCACGCACCCGCGTCGGCCTGTTCGGCAGCGTTCGTGTGCAGGCGCCGCGCATCGAGATCGCCGCGCCGGTGTGGAGCCAGGCGCCTCACACCTTGCTGGCCCACGACGCGTCGCTCACGTTGGGGTACGCCGATTTGTGGCGGGTGTGGCGGGGCCAACCGCTGCACGTTCGCTTGCTCGAGGCCGGCGAACTCGATGTGCGGCTTGAACGCGAGGCCGATGGCCGGGCCTCCTGGCAGTTCGGCAAGACGCCCCAGGCAGAACCATCGGACAAGCCGACGGCGCTGCCCAGCTTCGGCACCCTGCGCGTGCGTAGCGGCCATCTGATTCTTGCCGACGCGGTGGCTCCCGCCGCGATCGACGCCCGCTTCGCGCTCAGTGACGGGCAGCGCAGCGGATCCACTTCAGCCGCCGGTGCCGCGCCGGCGACGGCGTCCGCACCGTCGCCGGCGCAGGCTGCAAGCTCCCCGGGCGGCATCGCCATCCGGGCCGGCGGCAAGGCCACCGGTGCCGGTGCAGCAGACTCCGCGCCGGTGACCCTGGCGCCGGGAGAAGCCGGCCTCACGCTCAAGGGCTCCGGCAGTTACCGCAAGCAGCCAGTGCGCATCGACCTGCGGACGGCGGGCGTGCTCGAGCTGCTGGCTGAAGGCAAGGACGCGGTCGCGCAACCGGTGCGGCTGTTGGCGTCGATCGGTCGTGCGGAGCTCAGCTTCAACGGCAGCACCACCGACCCGCTGCATTTTGCCGGCCTGCGTGGAAGCTTCTCGCTGGCGGGCCCGTCGCTGGCGGCCGTGGGCGATCCGCTGGGCATCACGCTGCCGGCCACGCCAGCCTTTCGTGCCCGGGGCACGCTGGTCAAGGACGCCACGCTCTGGAATGCAGTCGTCGACGATGCCCGCATCGGATCGAGCCTGCTCAGCGGCGCGTTCACCTACGATACCCGCCGCGCGGTGCCGTTGCTCGCCGGACGCCTGGGTGGCGCGCGGCTATTGCTGAGCGACCTCGGCCCGGCGGTGGGCGCTCCGACCGGCGGCGATGGGGCAGCCAAGGTGACCAAGGGCCCTGGACGCGTCATTCCCGATCGTGCATTCGACCTGCCTTCGCTTCGCAAGATGGATGCCAATGTCATGGTCGACATCGCCGAGCTCAACACCGGCACCGAGGTGCTCGAGCAACTGCGGCCGCTGCGCGCCCATCTGCTGCTGGCCGACGGCGTTCTCACCCTCTCCGACATCGAGGCGAGAACCGCCAAGGGCCGGTTACTGGGCTACCTGCAGCTAGACGGGCGCGGAAAACTGGCGAAATGGACCGCCGATCTGCGGCTGCTCGGCGTCGACCTGGCACAGTGGCTGCAGCTGGAACGGGGCGCGAACAAGCCGCCCTACCTTGCCGGCAAACTCGACGCCCAAGTCAAGGTGGCCGGGAGCGGCCGCTCGACCGCAGAGATCCTGGCCAGCCTTGACGGCAGCATGCGCATGCACATGCGCGAAGCGGCGATATCGCACCTGCTCGTCGAAGCCGCGGGCATCGACCTGGCGCAGGCGCTTGGTCTTGTCATCCAGGGCGACGATGCCCTGCCCATTCTTTGCAACGTCGCCGACTTCAGCGTCATGGACGGTGTGGTCCGTCCGAAAATCTTCGTCATCAACACGCGCGACTCGACCATCTGGCTCGACGGCAGCGCGTCGTTGCGCACCGAGGAACTCGATGTCCGCGCCGTGGTCTCGCCCAAGGACTTCAGTCCGCTGACCCTGCGAACTCCCGTGCATGTGCGCGGTACTTTCAGCAAGCCTGCGGTCTCGCTGGAGCTCGGCAAGCTGGCCGGCAAGGCCGGTATCGCCGGGCTGCTCGCCCTGCTCAATCCACTGGCCGCCATCATCCCCTTCATCGATCCGGGTGCCGACAAGGAAGCGCAGCGTGCTGGTGCGCAATGCGCGGCGCTGGCGCAAAGACAGGGCCGGATCTCCAAGCCGCAACAGCGCCCGAGTACCACGCGCATCCCGACACCGGCATCCGACCGCTGACGCGGCGACCCGGCTCGTGATGCGGCATTCGACGGGGCTCTCTGTCGGCGTATTCAAGGTGCTTGCGCGCAAAGGGACTCGCATGGAATTTAAGCTCACCGGCGAAATTGCTTTGCCGCGCCTTGACCGCAGGCCCGGGTTACGTCCATTGCCTGGCGGCGCTTGGTCTTCGACTTCGGCGCAGGGGTATCCGTCAGGGCGCGTGTCCAGGCACTGAACAGATCGTTGCTAGCGCTGGTCACAGGCTCATGATTGGATTCTTCTTCAACCAAGGGTTGCGCATGTCGTTTCTCGCGGGTCGCAGGTCATCCTGAACAGCGATAGTAGGGTCATGTTGCGATGCAACATATCGGGAGGCAGGATGGAGCGATGCAGGACGTGGCGCCTGCAGGTTGCGGTGTCGGCAATCTCCTACGCCAAAGTCGCGCGTTGCCTGATGCACAGCAACCACACATTCGACAGAATCGGTGTTGCTGGATCGAGGCGCATACCGCCAGTGTTCACGCACCGAATGCAGGACGATCACACACACCACGGTTCTACATGTCTGCCGGGTACGCCAGTTCGCTGTCAGGGCGACCTTTGCGCCTGCCATGGCAGGTTCCGATGGCCTGCCGACCCCGCAATCCATATTCAAACCGTTGCGCAACCATCGAAAAAGGATTGAGCATGGGCAGATCGACACCAGCCGGCAAGGCGCCACGCAGCGGCAATCCGTCCGCCAGGCAGCAAGACGGGCCCGACGACAACGCGCTGGCTCGTGATCGGGCTACGGTGCAGCAGTGCCCGCAACAGGTCGATGCGTTGTCCTGTGCCATCGCCCGCAACACTACGCAAGCGGCCGAAGTATGAACCACGTATCGAACGCTGTCTTTCCCCTGCATGCCGAGCGGCGCGACGCAAGCATGGTTGCACGCGACGGCCTGCATGACCGTTTGCAACGTACAACGGCAGGCGCCGACCACCCCGGGTTTGTGTGTGCCCGAGGCTTGCCGGGTGCAGCCAATGGACAGTGCTCCGATCAGTGCAAAAGCCAGTGTTCGGCGCCGCACCGCATGGCCGGAATGCGCATCGCGTTCACTGGTAGCGGCGGCCTGCGATCGGTCGGCGAGCTGGCCCATCGCCACGACGCGCACAGTCGGACCCGATTCGCGCATATTGCCAGATGGATTGCGACACGCGAGATCATCGGCTTCATGTGGCAAGCGGAGCCCTGGGTGCCAATGTTCCAGTTCGACGCTGGTCCGCGATTGCAGCCCCGACGGGCATTGCAGCCGCTGTTCGGACTGCTCGTTCCGCTGTATGACGCGTGGGAAATGGCGAACTGGTTCGCCAGGCCCAACCAATGGCTATCCGGTCACAGGCCGGTAGACGACTGCGCGGGCCACCTGTCCTCGGTGCTGGATGTGGCACATCTGGAGCATTTCATCGCGACCGGAAAGACGCCATGGCAGCATCCGGCAGCGACCCGCAGAATCGGCAATTGACGGAGTGGCCCGCCCTGTGTCAGACAATTCCGGCAGGCCTTCACGCCACGCTGATGGCCGTCGATCGCAGTATCGGTTTGCGTTTCACGGTGGGATGTTGCTGGCGCTGCTTGTACCCCCGGCGAAGGTTCCCGCACGCATCGGGAGCCACCGTTCTGGTTCGCTCCCGCGTCGGTTGCGCATGCATGTGCAGCTGAAGATGATCGAGAGCTGGATGCGGCGCCGCCTGCAACAGGTGAATGCGACATGGCAACAAGGCCAATCACCAGGAATGCGCAGCAATGCCTGAACCATTGCTGCCTGACCAGATCGACATTGGCAAGCTGCCCAGCCACAAACAGGCATTGGTGATCGGTGAAGCCGCATTCAATGCCTGGATCGACGACTATGCGCCGAGCATGGGTGCCGCGCTCGCGTATTACACCCTGTTCTCGATCGCACCGTTGCTTCTGATCGTGATATCGGTGGCCGGCATCTGGTTTGGCCCGGACGCGGCGCGTGGCGAAATTTTCGGCCAGCTCAGCGGCCTGGTCGGCCCTGCTGGCGCCGCGACGATCCAGGATCTGCTCCAGAGCGTCAACAAGCCGGCTGGCGGCATCGCCGCGACTGCTGTCGGCCTGGTGCTGATGCTGATTGGCGCGACCACGGTCTTTGCCGAACTGCAGGATTCGCTGGACCGCATCTGGCGTGCACCGGTGCGGGTCGGCAGCGGCCTGTGGCAGTTGCTGCGCACCCGGTTGCTGTCGTTCGGGCTGATCCTCGGGTTCGGTTTTCTGATGGTGGTATCGCTGTTGCTCAGTGCCGCCCTGTCGGCGATCCAAGCCTGGTGGACGCCGCGCATGGTCGGCTGGGAGTTGGTGCTGGCTATCGTCAACCAGGTGGTCACGTTCGCGCTGGTGACGCTGATGTTCGCCATGATCTACAAGCTGATGCCGCGCGCCCGTATCGAATGGCGCGACGTCGCCGTGGGCTCGTTCGCGACCTCGACCCTGTTTGCCTGGGGCAAATGGATGATCGGCCTGTATATCGGCACCAGCGGCGTCAGTTCGGGATTTGGCGCGGCGGGCTCGTTGGTTGCCCTGCTCGTATGGGTCTACTTTTCGGCGCAGATATTTTTGCTCGGCGCGGAATTTACCTGGGTCTATGCCCATACCTTGGGATCGCGCCGACACCAGGCGGTACCGCAGCCCAAGCCGCTGCAACCCACCGCGAAGCGGTGATCAGGGCAACGAGGATGGCGCGAGAACCGACACCGCCACCCGGATACCGGCAATGCTCAAGTTGTGCACGGCCTCAGATCGGACATCGATCGGGTGTTGCCTGCAGCGCCATCATTTGCCCAGGCCCCCCAGACAGATGTATTTGATCTCCATGAACTCGTCCAGGCCGTAGCGCGAGCCTTCACGGCCCAGGCCCGACTGCTTGACGCCGCCAAACGGCGCCTCGGCGGTTGAAATCAGTCCGGTGTTGACGCCGACCATGCCCGACTCCAGGCGCTCGGCGACGCGCATCACACGGCCGACGTCTCGGCTGTAGAAATAGGCGGCCAGACCGAACTCGGTATCGTTGGCCCGTTCAATGACTTCTTCCTCGGTGTCGAATACGAACACCGGCGCCAGCGGGCCGAAGGTCTCTTCCTTGGCGAACAGCATGTCGCTGGTTGCACCGGCGACCACGGTCGGCTCGAAGAACAGGCCTCCCAGCGCGTGGCGCTTGCCACCGGTCAGCACCGTGCCGCCCTTGGCCTTGGCGTCGGCGATGTGTTCCTCGATCTTGGCCACCGCCTTGTCGTCGATCAGCGGGCCTTGCGTGACACCGGCGTCGATCCCCGGACCGACCTTGAGCGCATTGACCTTGGCCACCAACTTGTCGGTGAAGGCCTGGAGTACGCCCCTTTGCACATAGATGCGATTGGCGCAGACGCAGGTCTGGCCGGTGTTGCGGTACTTGGAGATCATCGCGCCCTCGACCGCGGCATCGAGGTCGGCGTCGTCGAACACGATGAACGGCGCATTGCCGCCCAGTTCGAGCGAAAGCTTCTTGATCGTGTCGGCGCTCTGGCGCATCAACAGGCGTCCGACCTCGGTCGAGCCGGTGAACGTGAGCTTGCGCACCAGCGGGTTGCGCGTCATCTCGCCGCCAATCTGGCTGGCCGAGCCGGTCAGCACCGACAGCAGGCCCTTGGGCACGCCGGCGCGTTCGGCCAGTTCGGCAAATGCCAGCGCCGAATACGGTGTCTGGGTCGCCGGTTTGACCACCATCGAACAACCGGCCGCCAGCGCCGGGCCGGCCTTGCGTGTCAGCATCGCGGTGGGGAAGTTCCACGGCGTGATCGCCGCGGTCGTGCCGATGGGCTGCTTGATTGCGAGGATGCGCCGGTCGCCCAGCGGCGCCGGGATCGTATCGCCATAGGTGCGGCGCGCCTCGTCGGCAAACCATTCAATGAACGACGCGGCATAAGCGATCTCGCCCCTGGCTTCCGCCAGCGGCTTGCCCTGCTCGCAGGTCATGATCAGCGCCAGGTCCTCGGTGTTGGCCAGCATCAGGTCGTTGAGCCTGCGCAAGATGGCGGCGCGTTCCTTTGCCGACACATTGCGCCAGGCCTTTTGCGCCTTGTCGGCAGCGGCAATGGCGCGCTCTGTCTCCCGGGTGCCACATACCGGAATGCTGCCGAGCTTCTCGCCGTTGGCCGGATTGGTAACGTCGACGGTCTTGCCGTCGTCGGCATCGATCCATTGGCCGGCCACATAGGCCTGTTGCTTGAACAGGGAAGGATCATTCAGTTTGAGCATGAAAATGTCATCGAGCAGCAGGTTGAAGGGGCGCCAGAACCAGGGATTCAGGTGCTGAGGGACTGGGTCAGGATCGCCAGCCCTTCGTCGAGCACGGCGTCCTCGATCGTCAGCGGGAACAGGAAACGGATCACGTTGCCATAGACACCACAGGTCAGCAGCAGCAGGCCGGCGTCCAGGGCGCGTTGTTGCACCTGCTTGGGAAAATCGGGATCGGGCGTTCCGTCCGGCTTGGCGAACTCGATGGCCACCATGCAGCCCAGGCCGCGCACATCGCTGATGGCGGGCACCCGGGAGCGAAGGGCGGTAAGGTGGTTGGTGAGTTTGTTGCCGATTTTTTCGGCGCGTGCGCAGAGTTTTTCATCCGCGATCACGTCCAGCACCGCCAGTGCGGATGCCACGGCGAGCGGATTCGCCGCATAGGTGCCACCCAGCCCGCCGGGTGCCGGCGCGTCCATGATCTCGGCACGGCCGCACACCGCCGACAGCGGCATGCCACCGGCCAGGCTCTTGGCCAGCGTCATGATGTCGGGCACCACGCCGTAATGCTCCATTGCGAACATCTTGCCGGTACGGGCAAAACCGGTCTGGATCTCGTCGGCGATCAGCACGATGCCATGCTGGTCGCAGATCGCGCGCAGCGCGATCATGAAGTCCTTGGGCACGACATAAAAGCCGCCTTCGCCCTGGATCGGCTCGACGATGATGGCCGCCACCTGCTCGGGTTCGATGTCGGCCTTGAACAGGTGGGTGATCGCCTTGAGCGCATCGTGCACCGACACGCCGTGCAGGGCGTTGGGCATGGGCACGTGGTAGACGCTGGCCGGGAACGGGCCGAAGCCGGCCTTGTACGGCGCGACCTTGCCGGTCAGGGCCAGGCCCATCATCGTGCGGCCGTGGAAGCCGCCCCCGAGCGCAATCACGCCGGGGCGCTTGGTAGCCGAGCGGGCGATCTTGATCGCGTTTTCCACCGCTTCGGCACCGGTAGTGAAAAACGCCGTCTTCTTGGCGTGGGTTCCGGGCGTCAGCGCATTGATTTTCTCGGCCAGTTCGACCGTGCTCTCGTAGGGCACGACCTGGTAGGCGGTATGGGTAAAGCGCTCGAGTTGGGCGGCGATGGCCGCAACGATCTTCGGGTGCCGGTGGCCGGTGTTGAGCACCGCAATACCGGAGCCGAAATCGATATAGCGCCGACCCTCGACGTCCCATAACTCCGCGTTCTGCGCACGCTCGGCGTAGATCGGAAAGCCGATGCCGACGCCGCGTGGCGTTGCGGCCACGCGGCGGGCATCGATCTGGGCGTTGGTGCGCTTGCCAGCGGCGGCAACGCGTGCGGTTTCGGTCTTGGAGAGGGTGTTCATGTTTTCCTCGCGAACAGGGGTGCGGCCAGCCCCTTGAGTTTTCTTCCAGAACAGTATAGGACCGCATTGGCTCTACCAATGGAACGAGCGGGCCAGTGCCGTCACACTACACCCTGCGCACGCAGGGCGGCGATCTGGTCTGCGCCATAACCCAGGCTCATCAGCAACGCTTCAGTATGCTGGACCAGGGCCGGCACCGCGTCCATCCGCGGCGCGCCCCTGGTCCAGGAGCCCGGTGGCAACAAGGCCGGGATTTCACCTTGCGCGGTGTCGACCGTAGTCCAGCGATTGCGCGCCTGCAGTTGCGGGTGTGCCCAGACCTCGCGCATGGTGTTGACTTGCGCGTTGGCGATCTGCGCCGCCTCCAGCCGATGTACGACTTCGGCCGCGCTCATCTGGGCGAACGCCTGCACGATCAGGGCGTGCAAGGCCGAGCGGGCGTGGCCATCGGCCCGATCTCCGATTGGCGATGCAGCGTCAGGAAATACAGCCAATGCCACAGAGCTGACAATGTGGTCCCGACCGCGGGTCGCGCGGACGGCCGATCGAGCGTGGCCGACAAAGCGGCGTACGGTGTGGCGGTGGCGATGTCGGATACGGATTCCGATCGACCGACCCAGTCCTGGAGATGCATGTGAATGTCCGGTCGTTGGCGCTGAGGTCGGGGCAGTCGGGCCCTGCTTTGCGGATAACAGAATATACGGCCAGCCGATGGGGATTGTTCCAGGCGGTCTACCTGCGGGCGCCCAACAGGCGAGGTCGGTGCAGTTGATCGGAATGACGCAGAATCCGGTGATCACGAAAGGCACTGCATGCGCTTTTTCTCCTACCGGGATCGGCCTGTGCCTCTCGGTCCGTATCCGCTTGAACGCCTGACGCGAAGCATGGTTTCGCCAGATCTGACGGCGGTCGCGCCAATGCGACCGCTGTCGTTCGACGATCCGGATCCCGAGTCGCTGAACCATGCAATGGCGCGTTACATCGGCATGTTCGACCTGGTACGCGATGGCAGCGTCAATCCGCAGCGCGGCGAGGTGCCCGACGACCTCCTGGAGCGCGCAAACCACCTCAAGGCGGCAGGCTACTATTTCGACGCCAGCATGATGGGCGTGGGCGCGCTGCCGCCCTCGGCCATCATGGCTGAGCCTATTCGCAACCCGATGGTCGCCTCGATCGGCGAGGAACTGGCGCACAGCCAGCCCAAGAGTTTTGCCGCCGGCATGGACATGATCCTGGCCGACGTGATGGAGTCCGCCCGTACTGTGCACGGACCGATCGACCAGCACAGCCATGTGCTGCTGGTCCTGGTCGAATATCCGCGCGATCCGGCGCCGGGTGAGCCAGGTTGCGACTGGATCACCGGCACGCAGGCGCAGCGCGCCGCAGTGCTGTCGGCGCAAACAGCGGTGCTGCTGTCGACTTACCTGCGCATGCTCGGCCACCCGGCGCGCGCGCACAGCGCCACCTGCTCCGACCTCGACCTGGGCGTGCTGGCGGTGGCATGCGGCCTGGCGCATGCGGACGGGTCCAACCCCTACGTCGGCAAGCGCTATGGCCTGGCCGCGGTCAGCACCACCTTCGCGATGGCACCGGACAGACACCTCGCGCCTGCGACCGGCCAGGATCGTCGGAAGTCGCATGGGCCGGCCTGGTGGCTGGGCAAGGGAACGCTGAAAAGTGCGTTCAACCGCGAGGCGTTCAAGGGTCGCGCATTTCGCATGGGCGCCTATCCGTTCGAGAAGCTCAGGCGGGTCGAGACGCCGACCACCTTCATCGACCATGAACGCGTGCCGCGATTTCCCAAACGCGCCGACTTCTTTGCCCGTTCGCTGTTCGGCGACCTCGGCAAGGCGGTGCAGGACGCGGCCAAGGGCGGGCACTATGTGCTCAAGAGCCCGATCGGTGCCTGCGCCCGGCGCGCACTCGGTGCCTTGTTGTTGCTGCAGTTCGGCGAGGCGCGCGGCCCGGTGGCGCCGAGCACGGCCGATCCGAAGCGCAATGCCGACAACCTCAAGGCTGCCTCCTACTACCTGGGCGTGGACGCCGTGGGCCTGTGCAAAGTGCCCGAATGGGCCTACTACTCGCATGATGCTGGCGGCAATGCCATGCCGGCCTATCACCAGAACGGCGTCAACCTGCTGCTCGACCAGGGTCACGAGACCATGGAGGGCGCCAGCGGCGACGACTGGATCGCGGTGGCGCAAAGCATGCGTGCCTATCTGCGTTTCTCGATGCTGGGCGGCATCATCGGCGAACAAATACGCCGACTGGGTTATTCGGCGCGGGTGCATTCGGTGCTCGACGGCGATGTGCTGCAGCCGCCGTTGCTGCTGCTGTCGGGTCTGGGCGAAGTCAGCCGTATCGGCGAAGTCATCCTCAACCCGTATCTGGGTCCGCGTCTCAAAAGCGGTACCGTCACCACCGATATGCCGATGGCGTACGACAAGCCGATCGACTTCGGCCTGCAGACCTTTTGCCAGAACTGCAACAAGTGCGCCCGTGAATGCCCCTCGGGTGCCATCAGCGCCGGCCCCAAGCTGATGTACAACGGCTACGAGATCTGGAAAAGCGATGCCGAAAAATGCACCCGCTACCGGCTCACCAATGCCGCCGGCGCAATGTGCGGGCGCTGCATGAAGACCTGTCCGTGGAATCTGGAGGGCCTGTTTGCCGAGAGCGGCTTTCGCTGGCTGGCGATGAACGTCCCGCAAAGCGCCCGGATGTTGGCCGAACTCGACGACAAACTGGACAACGGATCGATCAATCCGGTCAAGAAATGGTGGTGGGACATCGAACTTGATCGCACCAGCGGGGCTTACCTGCGCGCGGCGCAGGTCAATCAGCGCGGCTTGCAAAAGGACCTGCAACTCAGGTACGAAGACCAGAACCTGGCCGTCTATCCGGCCGACCGGATGCCGCCACCGTACCCGGTCACCTTTGTGGCCAACCGCGAAGAGGGCATCGAGCGCTACCGAGCCATGCTTACGCCCGAACAACACAAGGCACGCATCGCCGCGGGCGATACGCAGGGCTTGGTGCCAAAATTCACGATGCCCGACGGCGAGCCGCCGGTGTTTCCGGTGCTGCTCAAGCGGCGCCAGGACATGGCGGCCGATGTGGCCAAGTACGAGTTCACCGCGCCAGACGGATCGCCATTGCCGCCGTTCGATGCCGGCGCGCATATCGACATCGTCATCGCGCCCGAATACCAGCGCCAGTACAGCCTGGCCGGCGATCCGGCAGACCGAGGCAAGTACGTTCTCGGCGTGCTGCGCGAGCCGCAGGGTCGCGGCGGTTCGGCGCTGATGCACCGCGCTTTTCGCGCAGGGCGCACGGTCTTCATCACGAAACCGGCGAACCATTTCCCCTTGCACGAACACGCCACCCATAGCCTGCTGTTGGCTGGTGGCATCGGCGTGACGCCGATGATCGCCATGGCGCACCGGCTGCATGCGCTGGGCCGGTCATTTGCGCTGCACTACAGCGCGGCCAGCCGGACGACGGCCGGTTTCCTGGACGACCTGCAGCAAGTGCCGTGGAAGGACAAGGTGAGCTTCCACTTCAAGGACGAAGGCGCACGCGCCAACCTGCCCGCGCTGATACCGGCATACCAGGCCGGTGCCCACGTCTACACCTGCGGCGCGCCGCGCTACATGGACGGCGTATTCGAGGCCGCCGGTGCCAAGGGATGGCCCGAGGAGGCCTTGCACCGCGAATACTTCAGTGTCCCGGAGGCCGACGGCTGGGTGAACCGGGAGTTTGTCGTGCGGTTGGCGCGCAGCGGCAAGTCATTCACGATCCCGGCCGACCGCAGCGCCACCGATGTGCTGGCACAGGCCGGCATCCGGATCGACACCAAATGCAGCGATGGCCTGTGCGGCGTATGCGCGACGCCCTATGACGCCGGCGCGTCGGGCGAAATCGAACACCGCGACTTCGTGCTCGGACGCAAGGATCGCGCGCACAAGGTCATTCTGTGCTGCTCGCGTGCCAAGGAGGCCGGCGGCGAGATCGTGGTCGATCTGTAGCGGGGTCAGGGTGCCGCGCTGCAACTCGGCACGCGGCGGGCGGCACGCGTCATTGCGGCCGGGCAGCGGCGATGCGTCGTTTGGCCGCCAAAGCGACGAATGCGCAACCCAATACCAGTGCGAACCAGCCCACGACGGATGCGCTGCCCATGAGTTCCTGCACGCTGGGCGAACGCGCGACATACGGCGCGACCAGGATGACCGCGCCGATCAGCGCGCACAGTATGCCCTTGATCAATACATCGTCGTCGCTCCCTGACCTGGCCTTGGGTGGCTGAATCGGGGCAACGTTGTCGCCTTTGCGGGTGGGTGGTGCGGGCAATGGCATGGTGGTATGGATCTGTGGTGTGGGGTTGTCAATGTGGCAAGGCGATGAAGTCGGTGTCCTCGCCCGGCGCCGGCGCAAGGCGTCTGGTCATCCAGTCACCGTTCGCCTGCTCGCGGCGTTCCCTGCGGCCGGACACGAAGTTCCATTGCCTATTGCGGGGGCCGACCGGCACGCCGTTATCGGGGGCGTCGGTACCGTACGGGTCGTCGGGTGCGGCGGATTCGTGTATGGGTCTCTTGGGGCGGGCATGCCACGTTTACCATGGCCCAGTTTCGCATGGATGGCGTGCGGGCGTCCTCCGACCAGGATCCGGTGCGCCTGCACTTTGCCCCGGATCGGTGGGGTTATGTCGACCGCTGCGCATAATCAAGCATCAAGCCGGGTGCGACGCGCACCATGGCACTGCAAGGAGCATCACGATGTCGATCAGCGAAGAACTGGGCAAGCTGGCTGAACTGCACCAGCGCGGCGTGTTGACGGACGAGGAGTTTGCGCGGGCCAAGTCGCGCCTGATCGGTTCGCCCGACGGGCCTGCTGCGTCGTTCTCCGGGCCATCCAGCATGCCGTTTGTTGCCGGTTTCAACAGCTTGCGCCGCAGTGCCAGCGACCGCTGGCTGGGTGGCGTGTGCGGCGGGTTGGCGCGTACCCTGGGCATGGAGTCGTGGGTCTGTCGTCTTATTCTTGCGGTATTGACGCTGTTTGGTGGGTTCGGGCTGTTGATCTACCTGCTGTTGTGGATTTTTGTGCCCTCGGAGTGAGCGAGAACCGATGGCGCTGAAGCCGGGGCGGCCGCCTCAGCGGCGCAGCGCCTGCAGCACGGCGTCGACGAACTTGCCGGGTTGGTCGGCATGCACCCAGTGCGATGCGCCGTCGATCACCGTGACGGCGATGTCCGGGAACATCGGCGCAAACGGTGCGCCATCGCCGCTCGGCACATAGTCTGACAAGGCGCCGGCAATGGCGGTGCAGGGACCCGCAAACCGCTTCGTAAGCAGTTCGGCAGGAAAACCGCACAGATCGGGCATCGCCGCGGTGATGGCCGCCAGGTTGATGCGCCAATCGAAATGGTCGTTGCGCGGCACCAGGTTCTGCACCAGGAAGGGCGCCACCGACGCATCGGGCAGCAGGGCCTGCAACCGGCGTTGCACTTCGCCACGGCTGGCGGCGCTCATCAGGTCGATGCTGCGCATGGCCTGGGCATAGCTGCTGAGCGAGTCGTTGTACGCACGCGGGGCGATATCAACCACGATCAGCCGTTCGACCAGTCCCGGATATGCCAGCGCCAGCGCCATGGCCGTCTTTCCGCCCATGCTGTGGCCCATCACGGCGGGTTGCAGCAGGCCGTGCCGGGTGATGTATTGCCGCACGTCGTCGGCCATTTCCCGATAGGCCATGGTTTGCGCCCATGGCGAGGCGCCGTGGTTGCGCAAGTCCAGTGCATGCACCGCATGGCCTGGGGCCAGCTGGCGCGCCACGCTGCGCCAATTGGTGGCCGAGCCGAACAGTCCGTGCAGCACGACCAGTGGCGGCCCGCTGCCAATGGTTTCTCCCTGTAGTTCCAGTCCCATGGCGCGATTATCGGCCTGCCGTCGCCGCTGGCTGCACGGCGGACGCGGTCAATCCGGCGCTGGAGTGTTGGTCGCGCGCATTTTCAGGGCAGCGTCATACAGGACATTGCGCGCAGCACCGGTGATCGATACAGCCAGTCGCACTGCCGACTTGAGCGGCAACTCCGCCATCAGCAGTTCCAGCACCCGCAGTGCGTCGTCGTCCTGCGGTGCTGCCGGCTGTCCGTGCAGTACGACGACGAACTCGCCGCGACACCGGTTTGCATCGACGGACAGCCATTGAGCAAACTGTGCGGCCGGCATGGTTGCGATCTGCTCGAATTGTTTGGTCAACTCACGCGCCACCGTGATCGGCCGTTGGCCCAGGACGACCAGGGCATCGGCGAGCGCCTGTATCCGGTGCGGCGCTTCGAGCAGGACGATGGCCCGCGCTTCGCACGCCAATGCCGCGACCCGTGTGGCGCGTACACTGCTGCGGGAAGGCAGAAAACCGGCAAAAACGAACCCGTCGTCGCCGTCCGTGGCCGCCAGTCCGGCGACGCTGAGTGCCGCCGTGATGCTGCTGGGTCCAGGCACCGGAATGACCGCCAGGCCAGCGGCGGACAGCGCCGTCACCAGGTGCGCGCCTGGGTCGCTGATGGCGGGCGTGCCGGCGTCGCTGACATAGGCGACGCGTTGGCCCTGGCGCAGCCGCTGGACGATCTGCTCCGTGGCTGCATGCTCATTGTGCTGGTGCAGTGCGAGCAGCTGGTGCGCCGGCCGCTCGATGCCGTAGGCGCGCAGCAAGGTCTGGGTATGGCGGGTGTCTTCGCAGGCCACCGTATCCACCAATTGCAGGACATGCAGGGCCCGCAGGCTGATATCGGCCAGGTTTCCGATCGGCGTGGCCACCACATACAGGGCTGCCTGCGGATAATGTTGTGAGCTGGCAGCGTCGCGGGCGGCGCTCAGGGCCAAGGCATAGGGTGTCATCGATGGGCTTTCCCGGATTCTGGACGGTGCTGGGTATGCGTGGCAACAGCAAGCAGGCGGGCGACGCCTTCGAGGAAACCGCGCTGCGCCATCTGCAGCAGGCCGGCCTGCGCCTGGTCGTGCGCAATTATCGAACGCCCGGGCGCGGCGGCGGCGAGATCGACCTGGTCATGCAGGATCTGGACGGCACCGTCGTGTTCGTCGAGGTGCGCGCGCGCAGCGGGCGTGACCATGGCGGGGCGGCGGCCAGTATCGGAGCGGTCAAGCGGCGCCGGATCGTGTTTGCGGCGCGCCAGTATCTGAAGCGTTGCGCGGCGCCGCCACCGTGCCGGTTCGATGTGGTGGCGTTCGATGCTCATGGCCTGGAGTGGTTGCGCGCGGCCTTCGATGCAAGCTGACTCGGCGCCGACGGATTACAAAACGTTGCGGGTGTGGCAGGTATCATCAGCGCCATGTTAGAGCAGCGCATCGAACAGCATTTCATTGATAGCGCCGATTTGAAATACCAGGTGGCGCAGATCCTGAGCAAGCCGATCGCGGCCGCGGTTCAGGCCGTGCTGGTGTGCGTCACCAGCGGTGGCAAGGTACTGGCCTGTGGCAACGGCGGGTGTGCCGCGCTGGCGCAGCATTTCGCGGCCAGCTTCGTCGGTCGCCTGGAGCGGGAAAGACCCGAGCTGGCGGCGCTGGCGCTGGCGGCCGATAGCTCGGCGCTGACCGGGCCGGCCAATGCGCTCACTTTTGACGCGGTGTTTGCGCGCCAGGTGCGTGCGTTGGGCGGGTCGGGTGATGTGCTGCTGGTGCTGTCGGTGAACGGCAATTGCGCCAACGTGCAGCAAGCCATAGCCGCCGCGCATGAGCGGGAAATGGTCGTGATCGGACTGTCGGGCCATGGCGGCGGGCAGATGGCGCAGCTGATGCGCGACACCGATGTCCATGTCGGCGTGCCACATGAGCGTACTGCGCGCATACTGGAGGTTCTGATGCTGGTGCTGCACTGCATGTGCGACGCCGTCGATGCCCAGCTGCTGGGCGAACAAGAGGAATAGGGCTGATGATGACGAAATCTGGTGTGATCAAACTGGGTGCCACCCTTGTCTGTGTGGCCTGCCTGGGGGGCATGCTGAGCGCCTGTGTGCCGCTGATAATCGGTGGTGCGGCGGTCAGTGGCGCTCTGGTGGCCACGGACCGTCGGACCTCGGGTACCCAGCTCGAGGACGAGGGCATCGAATTGCGGTCATTTGGTCGCATCAACGAGAACCTGGGTTCGCGGGTGCATGTGAACGTCACCAGCTACAACCGTCAGGTGCTGCTGACGGGCGAGGTCCCCAGCGCGCAGGACAAGCAGCTGGTCGAACAGATCGTGTCGCGGGTCGACAACGTGCGCCTGGTGGCCAATGAGCTCGCGGTGCTGGGCGCGTCGTCACTGACCCAGCGCTCGTCCGATGCGCTGATCACGGGCAAGGTCAAGGCAGCCATGGTCGACTCCAAGGACCTGTTTGCCAACGCATACAAGGTGGTGACCGAGCGCGGGGTCGTCTATTTGATGGGTCGGGTCACGCAGCGCGAGGCCAATCGCGCGACCGAGATTGCGCGCGGCATGGGCGGCGTGCAGAAGGTCGTGCGTCTGCTCGAGATCATTTCAGAGGAAGAACTGCAACGCACGCTGCCGGCCGCGCCCAAGTCCTGACGCGGCAGGGACAGCCTGCGCGTCAGCGCCCATGGCGGCGCGCGCAGTGTCTATTTCAGGCGTTTGATCAGGCTGGACGTGTCCCAGCGCGCGCCGCCCATCTGCTGCACGTCGGCGTAGAACTGGTCGACCAGCGCAGTCACCGGCAGTCGCGCCCCGTTGCGGCGCGCCTCGTCGAGCACGAGGCCCAGATCCTTGCGCATCCAATCGACCGCAAAGCCGAATTCGAACTGGTCGGCCACCATGGTCTTGCCGCGGTTGTCCATCTGCCAGCTTTGTGCGGCGCCCTTGCCGATCACCTCCAGCACCTGCGCCATGTCCAGGCCCGCGCGCTGCCCGAAGGCGATGCCTTCGCTCAGCCCCTGGACCAGCCCGGCGATGCAAATCTGGTTGACCATCTTGGCCAACTGACCGGCGCCGCTGTCGCCCAGCAGCGTGATGGCCCGTGAAAAGGCCTGCGCGGCGGGAGCAGCGGCGTCGAACGCGGCCTGCTCACCGCCGCACATCAAGGTCAGCAAGCCGTTCTGCGCACCGGCCTGGCCACCCGAGACCGGCGCATCGATGAAGGCCACGCCACGGCGCGCGGCCGCCGCATGCAGTTCGCGCGCGACGCTGGCAGATGCTGTTGTGTGGTCGACAAAAATGGCGCCCGATCGCATGCCCGCCAATGCGCCCCCGTCCGCGCGCGTGCCATCGCCCTGGTCGGCGCCCAGCACCACCGCGCGCAGGTCGTTGTCATTGCCGACACAGCAGAACACGATATCGCAGCCTTGCGCCGCAGCTTTTGGCGTGGCCGCGCTTGTGGCGCCCTGCGCGTCGGCGAATTCGGCGCACCAGGCAGCTGCCTTGGCCGGATTGCGGTTGTAGACAGTTACCCGGTGGCCGGCGCGCGCCAGGTGGCCGGCCATCGGATAGCCCATGACTCCGAGGCCCAGAAAGGCGACGGTGCACGGCGCGGTTGCTGCATAAGGTTTGGTGTTGATATTGGACATCGGTAAATGCGGGGTTGAAACGAGTCGAGCCGACGCAAACGGCAAGGCCGTGCCGCGTCGTGCGGCGTAGTCCTTGCGGGACCACCGGCGCCGGTCCAGCTAGACGATGGCGAAATTCTCGGTGCCCGCGCTCAGGTCCTGCGACTTGCCGCGCTGGCTGTTGAGCTTGATCTGCAAGCGCAGGTCGTTCAGCGAATCGGCGTTGCGCAATGCATCTTCGTATGAAATCTCGTTGTTCTCGTAGGCATCGAACAAGGCTTGGTCGAAGGTCTGCATGCCCAGGTTGCGGCTCTTTTTCATGATCTCCTTGATCTCGGAGACGTCGCCCTTGAAGATCAGGTCGGAGATCAGCGGGGTGTTGAGCATGATCTCGACGGCTGCGATGCGGCCCTTGCCGTCCTGCTTGGGGATCAGGCGTTGCGACACCAGGGCCTTGAGGTTGAGCGACAGGTCCATCAGCAACTGCAAACGCCGCTCTTCGGGGAAGAAGTTGATGATCCGGTCCAGCGCCTGGTTCGCGCTGTTGGCGTGCAGCGTGGCCAGACACAGGTGGCCCGTCTCTGCAAATGCCACCGCGTGTTCCATGGTTTCGCGGTCGCGGATCTCACCCATCAGGATGACGTCGGGCGCCTGGCGCAAGGTGTTCTTCAGCGCGATCTCCCAGCTGTCGGTGTCGAGCCCCACTTCGCGCTGGGTCACGACGCAGTTCTTGTGCATGTGAACGAACTCGACCGGATCTTCGATCGTGATGATGTGGCCTTGCGATTTCTCGTTACGCCAGTCCACCATGGCCGCCAGCGTGGTCGACTTTCCCGAACCGGTGGCCCCCACCACAATGCACAGACCGCGCTTGGACGTGGCGATTTCCTTGAGCACTTGCGGTACGCCCAAGCCGTCGATGGTGGGCAGTACGGCCGGGATGATCCGCATCACCATGCCGACCTTGCCCTGCTGGATGAAGGCATTGACCCGAAACCGGCCCACGCCGGGCGGGGAGATGGCGAAGTTGCACTCCTTGGTGCGCTCGAACTCGGCGATCTGCTTGTCGTTCATGACCGAGCGCGCCAGCGCCCGGGTATGGTCGGCGTTGAGGGGTTGCGGCGACACCTTGGTGACCTTGCCGTCGACCTTGATGGCCGGCGGGAAGTCAGCCGTCAGGAACAGGTCGGAGCCGTTGCGCGACACCATCAGGCGCAGCAGGTCGTTGATGAATTTCGATGCTTGGTCGCGTTCCATGAGATGGCCCTGTTGACTGACTGTCGATGCGCCGATAACTAGCCGGGGAAGTTCTCAGGAAACTTCGCCTTGCCGCGTGCCTCGGCAGGGGAGACGAGGTTGCGGCGAACCAGATCGGCCAGGTTCTGGTCCAGCGTCTGCATGCCCATGCTGTTGCCGGTCTGGATCGACGAATACATCTGCGCCACCTTGTTCTCGCGGATCAGGTTTCGAATCGCCGCCGTGCCC
>JAYUQC010000007.1:0-49115 GCA_043759735.1 Rhodoferax sp. | reverse complement strand
GTTCCAGTTGCCGGTAGACATCGACCATGCCGGCCTGGTCGAGCAGTTTGGTCATCCATGTGCGTTCCTCGGGCAGAAAGCCAGAGTTCTTCTGGTTGCTCTTCCAGTTCTTCAGGTCGATTTCCTTGTGCGCGATGTTGATGTCGCCGCACAGCACCAGCTCGCGCTTTTTCTTGAGCCGGGTCAGGTAGGGATAGAACAGCTCCAGGAATCGGTACTTGGCCAGTTGGCGTTCCTCGCCCGATGAGCCGCTGGGGAAATAGCAGCTGACGACGGACAACTTGCGCGCCGGCGTGTCGAAGCGCAGCTCAACGTACCGGCCTTCCGCGTCGAATTCCAGCGCGCCAAACCCGATCACGACGTCGCTCGGCTCCTTGCGGGTGTAGACCGCGACGCCGGAGTAGCCCTTTTTCGTCGCAAGATGGAAATGCCCGGTCAGACCGGCCAGCTGTTCAAATCGCCCCTCGATGTCTGGCGCTTGTGCCTTGACCTCCTGTACGCAAATACAATCGGGCTTGGCTTTGGCCAGCCAGGGCTCCAGGCCCTTGCTGGTGGCGGAGCGGATACCGTTGAGGTTCAGGCTGGTCAATGTGAACAAGGAAGTCTCCATGTCGGAAGTGATGGGCGCTAGTGCAGGCCGGCCGGTATCGCCAGCGCCGCAGCACGACCCGTTGGCGTTGGAATTCGTGCAGTTCGCGGTCCAGTCCGGTGTATTGCGCTTCGGTGCATTCAAGACCAAGGCTGGGCGCCTGAGTCCCTATTTCTTCAATGCCGGGCTGTTCGACGACGGGGCCAAGCTGGGCCTGCTGGCGCAATTTTATGCCCGCAGGCTGATGGCCAGCGGCATCGCGTTCGACATGGTGTTTGGCCCGGCGTACAAGGGTATTCCGCTGGGTGCTGCGCTGGTGATCGAATTGGCACGGCTGGGCCGCAATGTCCCGTTTGCATACAACCGCAAGGAAGCCAAGGACCATGGCGAGGGTGGCTCGCTGGTGGGCGCTGCGTTGCAGGGGCGGGTGCTGATTGTGGACGACGTCATGTCGGCTGGCACGGCCGTGCGCGAATCGATTGCCATCATCCGGGCGGCAGGCGCGATGCCGCATGCGGTAGTGATCGCGTTGGACCGGCAGGAAAAGGCGACCGACAACGGGCAAGACAGCCCGACCAGTGCGGTGCAGTATGTGCGCGACCAGCTCGGCTTGCAGGTATGCAGCGTGGCCCGGTTGACGGATCTGCTGCAGTACCTGAGCGAGCGCAGCAGCGCCGGTCTTGCGGCCGAGTACACGCGGGTCATGGCGTACCGCCAGCGCTATGGCGTGGACGTCGCGCTCGATCCGTCATGATTTTTTGCGCACGACCCCTGGTGCGTTCCTGGGCAATGGCCTGGGGGGCGGTGCTGTTGCTCGGTGTTGCCGGCCAGGTTTGCGCGCAAGCGGCCCTACCGATCAACGGCATCTATACCTGCACCGACGCCAACGGACGCAAGTTGCGCTCCGATCGACCTATTGCGGCCTGCATCGACCGTGAGCAGACCGTGCTCAATCCCAGTGGAACCGTTCGCGCGAAGGTCGGGCCCTCGCTGAGCGCGCAGCAGCGCGCCGGGCAGGAGGCGCAATGGAGGGCCGAGGAGGAACAACGGGCGCAGGCACTGGAAGACAGGCGCCGCGACCGGGCCATGCTGGCTCGCTACCCCACGCGCGACGCACATGACCAGGAACGTGCGCTGGCCCACGCGCGGGTTGATACGGTGGTGCAAGAGGCAGGCAATCGCATGGAGGTATTGCGCCAGGAGCGCAAGAAGATCGATCAGGAGCTCGAGTTCTACCAGGGCGACCCGAACAAGGCGCCGGCAGTGTTGCAGCGCCAGATCGACTATGTGGGGCAATCCATGCAGTCGCAGCGGCGCTTCCTGCAGACGCAGGAGGCAGAGCGCAAGCGTGTCGATACACGTTTTGACGAGGAACTGGTGCGACTCAAGGAACTGTGGCAGGACCAGCAACGGGCGTCGGGCGCGACGCCGCGCGCGGGGGTCAAGCCCTAAGTGCGCACCCGCGCTGCCTTGCCATTGCCATTGCCGTCTGCCGCGCGCTTGCCTGCTGGCCGTCACAACTGCCTATCGCGCCTGCGTGCACTGGCGCAAGCCTGAATGCTGGACGACCCACAACCCGTTGTGCGCGATATCGTGCTGGTGGGCGGCGGGCACAGCCATGTGGGCGTATTGCGGGACTTTGCGATGCGGCCGATGCCCGGCGTGCGCATCACGCTGGTCTGTACCGACACCCATACGCCGTACTCGGGCATGTTGCCCGGCTATGTGGCAGGCCATTACGGTTTCGACGAGGTGCATATCGACTTGAGTCGGCTGGCACAGTTTGCGGGAGCGCGCTTCATCTGCGCCGAGGTCACGGGCATGGACCGTCCGAACCGCCAGCTGATGTTGCGCGATCGACCGGCGATGCGTTACGACCTGGTGTCGATCAATATCGGCTCCACGCCCCAGCGCGGTGGCGTGCCCGGGGCGGACGCACATGCGGCGCCGGTCAAGCCGATCTACCAGTTCAACCAGCGCTGGTTGACCTTGCTCGAGCGCGTCCGTGCGCATGCCGGGCGCCGCACGATTGCGGTGGTGGGCGGCGGCGCCGGTGGCGTTGAATTGACCCTGGCCATGCAGCATCGCCTGCGCGCCGTGCTGCGCGATTGCGGCCGCGACCCGGATGCGCTGGAATTTCACTTGTTCACCGCGGACGCCGTGCTGTTGGCGACCCATGCTGCTGCGGTCCAGCGGCGTTTTGCCGGGGTGTTGCGCGAGCGTGGCGTACAACTGCATTGCGGCGCAGCGGTGCATGAAGTGCAAGAGGGAAGGCTGCGTATCGAAGATGGCGATTGGCTGCAGGCCGACGAGATTGTCTGGGTTACCCAGGCTGGTGGCGCTGCATGGTTGCGCGACACGGCGCTGGCACTCGACGAACATGGATTCGTGCGCGTCAACGATGGTTTGCAATCGGTCAGCGACCCGTTGGTGTTTGCCGCCGGCGATGTGGCCAGCATGGACAACCACCGACTGGAGAAGGCCGGCGTGTTCGCGGTGCGCATGGCCAGGCCACTGGCCCTAAATCTGCGCCGCGCGCTGGCGCAACAGGCCCTTCAACCCTATCGGCCCCAGCGCCGCTGGCTGGCGCTGATCAGCACCGGCGATCGTTACGCAGTGGCCTCGCGCGGCCGCCTGTCGTTTGCGGGCGCCTGGGTGTGGCGTTGGAAGGACTGGATCGATCGCCGCTTCATGCGACGGTTCAGCGAGTTCTCGCAGATGAACCAGGCTGCTGTGGCGACCTCGGCGGCAGGCGCCGTGGCCTTGACGCCCGAGGAGTCGGCGCAGGCGATTTCGGCGACTGCGATGCGCTGCGGCGGATGCGGCGCCAAGGTCGGGGCCAGCGTGTTGTCGCGTGCGCTGGCCAAGCTGAGGCCACTGCACAGTGACGATGTGCTGATCGGCCTGCATGCGCCGGACGACGCGGCCGTCGTACGGGTGCCGCCTGGTATGGCCTTGGTGCAGACCGTTGATTTTTTCCGAGCTTTTATCCAGGACCCCTATGTGTTCGGGCAGATCGCCGCGAACCATGCGTTGGGCGATATCTTCGCCATGGGCGGCACGCCGCACACCGCCACGGCTATCGCCACGGTGCCGCCGGGGCTGGAGGAAAAGGTCGAAGACGTGCTGCTGCAGATGATGAGCGGCGCGCTGGACGTGCTCAATGCGGCCGGATGCGCCCTGGTGGGTGGTCACACCGGGGAGGGGCAGGAACTCGCGCTGGGCTTTGCGGTGAACGGCTTGGTTGACGCGTCACTGCAGGGCGTCTTGCGCAAGGGCGGCATGCGCGCGGGCGATGTGCTGGTGCTGACCAAGCCTATCGGCACCGGTACCTTGCTCGCGGCCCATGCACGGTTGGCGGCACGCGGGCGCTGGGTCCAGGCCGCGCTGGCCGCGATGCGCCAGTCCAACCAGGCTGGCGCACGGGTGTTGCAGGCGCATGGTGCCAGCGCATGCACCGATCTGACCGGCTTCGGCCTGCTGGGGCATCTGGTCGAGATGACGCGGCCATCGGGCGTCGATGTGCAGCTCAGCCTGGCAGCACTGCCGCTGCTCGACGGCGCGCAGGCCTGCGTCGCGCAGGGGATCGTCAGTTCGTTGCAGGACGCCAATGCGCGGCTGCGCCGGGTGCTGCGCAACCAGGCCGCGTTTGTTGCGCATCCGCGCTATCCGTTGTTGTTCGACCCGCAGACCGCTGGCGGTCTGCTGGCCAGCATACCGGCGGGACAGGCACCGGCGTGCATCGCGGCGCTGCAAGCGGCCGGCTATGCCGATGCGGCAGTGATTGGTCAGGTGCTGGCGCAGGTCGATGCGGTGGCGCCGATCACGCTGACCGACTGACCGACTGACCGACTGACCGACTGACCGACTGACCGACTGACCGCTTGCCGCTTGCCGCTTGCCGCTTGCCGCTTGCCGCTTGCCGCTTGCCGCAAACGACGGCGGCGCGTCCGCGCAGGGGTCTCTCTCGCTCTCAGCCCAGCTTCTTGCGCAATAGCTCGTTGACCTGCGCCGGATTGGCTTTGCCGCGGCTGGCCTTCATGATCTGGCCAACCAGAGCGTTGAATGCCTTGTCCTTGCCCTGGCGGAATTCAGCCACGTTCTTGCTATTGGCCTCGATTACTTGGTCAACGATCGCCTCCAGCGCGCCGGTGTCGTTCATCTGTTGCAGGCCCGCGGACGCAATCATCGAGGCCACAACTCCTACCTCCGCATTTGCATCATTGCCAGAGAGTTGAACCACCATATCGCTCTTGTGACGGTTCCATAGCAGCTCTAGTAACTGCTTTGCTCCGCTGCCATGGATGGAGCCCATCGCCAAGCTCAAGATCACCTCAGCAAGTTCCTGCGGGCTGACGGGCGCTTGGTTGATCGTGATGTTCTGAGCATTCAATCGGCGCGCCAACTCGCCGGTGATCCAGTTGCTCGCAAGTTTCGGCGGCGCACCCGCGGCGACCACGGTCTGAAAGTAGTCGGCGACTGCCGGGCTTTCTGTAAGCTGTTCCGCGTCATATGCAGACAGCCCGAAGTCGGTGACGAATCTTTCGGACATCGCTTGTGGCAGCTCTGGCATGCCGGAGCGGACCGCGTCGACCCATTGCCGCGCAATCACCAGCGGCGGCAGATCCGGATCCGGGAAATAGCGGTAGTCTGCGGCATCTTCCTTGGTCCGCATGGAGCGTGTCTCTCCAGTCGCCGGGTCGAATAACACCGTAGCCTGCCCAATGGCATGACCATCTTCGATCTGCCCGATCTGCCAGCGCACTTCGAAGTCGATCGCCTGCTGCATGAACTTGAAGCTGTTCAGGTTCTTGATCTCGCGCCGTGTACCCAAAGGTTCGCCCGGTTTGCGCACCGAGACGTTGGCGTCACAGCGAAAGCTGCCCTCTTGCATGTTGCCGTCGCAGATACCGATCCAGGTCACCAGGCGATGCAGCTCGCGTGCATAGGCTACCGCCTCCGCAGACGAGCGCATGTCGGGCTCGGTGACGATCTCCAGCAGCGGTGTGCCGGCGCGGTTCAGGTCGATGCCGGTCTGGCCGACGAAGTCCTCATGCAGCGATTTGCCAGCGTCTTCTTCCAGGTGCGCACGCACCAGGCGTACCGAACGCTTCTCGCCATCCAGGTAGAACTCCACCCGACCGCCTTGCACCACCGGAATCTCGAACTGGCTGATCTGGTAGCCCTTGGGCAGGTCCGGATAAAAATAGTTCTTGCGCGCGAACACGCTGCGCTCGGCCACATGCGCGTTGACGGCCAGGCCGAATCGGATCGCGCGCTCGACCGCGCCCTTGTTCATCACCGGCAGGGTGCCGGGCAGGGCCAGATCGACCGCGCAGGCCTGGGTGTTGGGCTCGGCACCGAACGCGGTGGAGGCGCGGCTGAAGATCTTGGACTGGGTCGAGAGCTGGGCATGGGTCTCAAAGCCGATGACGACTTCGTAGCCCTGCACGAGTGCCGACTTGGCGGGAGCAGTGCCGGCGCTTGTGGTTGCGGTGGTGCTCATGGTCAATACCCCTGGGGCTTGCGAGTGTGGAAATCGGTGGCTAGCTGGAACTGGTGCGCCAGGTTCAGCAAGCGGCCCTCCTGCAGATAATTACCCATCAGCTGCAGGCCGATCGGCAGGCCGCTCGCACCGAAGCCGACCGGCAGACTCATGGCCGGCAGCCCGGCCAGGGAAGCGGGCAGCGTGAAAATGTCGGCCAGATAGTTGGCCAGCGGGTCGTCGCTTTTTTCACCGATGCGCCAGGCCACCGTGGGCGCAACCGGCCCCGCGATCACATCGCATTGGGTGAACGCCTGTTGAAAATCGTCTGATAGCATGCGCCGGATTTTTTGCGCCTGCAGGTAGTAGGCGTCGTAATAGCCGTGCGACAACACATAGGTGCCGATCATGATGCGGCGCTTGACCTCGTCGCCAAAGCCCTCGGCGCGGGTCTTGCGGTACATGTCGGCCAGGTCCTTGAACTGCGCGGCGCGATGGCCGAACTTGACGCCGTCGAACCGGCTCAGGTTGCTCGAGGCCTCGGCCGGCGCAATGATGTAGTAGACCGGAATCGACAACTCGGTGCGCGGCAACGACACCGGCACCCGCACGGCACCAAGCTTCTCGTAGCTAACCAGCGCGGACTCGATCGCCTGGCGCACATCGTCGGCAACCCCTTCGCCGAAGAATTCCGGTGGCACGCCGATGCGCAGGCCGCGGATGGAGTCGCCCAGTGTCCGACTGAAGTCCTGCTGCGGCAGATCCAGTGACGTCGAGTCGCGGTCCAGGTCGGGACCGCACATCTGGGTCAGCAGCAGTGCGCAGTCCTCGGCGCTGCGTGCCATCGGACCGGCCTGGTCCAGGCTGGATGCGAAGGCGATCATGCCGTAGCGCGATGCCCGGCCATAGGTCGGCTTGATGCCGGTAATGCCGCAAAACGAAGCGGGCTGGCGGATCGAGCCACCGGTGTCGGTGCCGGTGCTGGCCGGCATCAGCCTGGCAGCCACTGCCGCTGCGCTCGCGCCCGACGAGCCGCCCGGAATATGCGCGTTGTTCCAGGGGTTGCGCACGGGTTCGGGCTTGTCATGCCCCAGCGCCGTCACCGCGCTGTTTTCGTTCGATGAACCCATCGCGAACTCGTCGCAGTTGAGCTTGCCCAGGGTTACGGCGCCTTGCTGCGCGAGGCGCGCGACCACGGTGGCATCGAAGGGTGAACGGTAGCCACGGAGCATGCGCGAGCCGGCGGTACTGGGGAAGTCGCGGGTGACGAAGATGTCCTTGTGTGCCAGCGGTATGCCTCCCAGCGTCCCGGCGCTCCCGTTGGCAAGGCGCTCATCGGCGGCCCTGGCCTGGGCCAGCGTCACGCTTTCGTCGCGCGACACATAGGCTCCCAGGTCGTCATGGGCCTTGGCACGGGCCAGGAAATGCTGCGCAGTTTCCTGCGCCGAGACCGTGCGCTGGCGTAGTTGTGCAGCCAACTGGACCAGGCTGAGGTCATGCAGTTCGGTGGAGGCTTGTGTCATTCTCGGCGTGGTCGGGTAACGATGGACGGATGGCGGCGATTGCACCTGCTGGTGCGCGGCATCGGCCGCGGTGGTACGGCATGTTTGCCGCTCCGGACGTTGGCGGGGCTGGTCCGGCTATTCGATCACCTTGGGTACCAGAAACAGCCCGGCTTCGACACTGGGCGCGCTGCGCTGGTTTGCGGCGCGGTTGTCGGGCTCGCTGGCTGTGTCCTCGCGCAAGCGCAATGCAATGTCACCGATGGTTTCAAATGGATGGGCCAGCGGCCGCACGCCGGTGGTGTCGACAGCGCGCATTTTCTGCACCGTGTCAAAAAAATCGTTTAACTGCCTTAGCATGCGCTCACTTGCAGACGGATCCAGCTCCAGCCGGGCCAGATTGGCAATGCGCGTGATGTCGGACGAGGTAAGGGACATGGTGAAAAATAGCGGAAAAGCAGCGGCAAAACGGGCCGCACGGCGCGTGGTTGGTCAATTTTCAGGCAGGCGATAAGGTATTATCCCGCCTTTGCGCGCCATTCCCAAGCTTGCGGAACATGGCGAACGCAGGCACTACAAGCTGGTCAATATGGCGACGGCAATCCGACGTGTTTGCCGTGCCCGAGAGGATTTCGATGTTTGGAGCATTCCGTCAGTATTTTTCTACTGACCTGGCGATCGACCTGGGCACTGCCAATACGCTGATCTACGTACGTGAAAAGGGCATTGTCCTCGATGAACCGTCGGTGGTGGCGATCCGGCACGAAGGCGGCCCCCAGGGCAAGAAGACGATCCAGGCCGTTGGCAAGGAAGCCAAGGCCATGCTGGGCAAGGTGCCGGGCAATATCGAGGCGATCCGTCCCATGAAGGATGGCGTGATCGCCGACTTCACCGTCACCGAACAGATGCTCAAGCAGTTCATCAAGATGGTGCATCCGCGCAGCATATTCCGTCCCAGCCCGCGCATCATCATTTGCGTTCCGTGTGGATCGACCCAAGTCGAGCGTCGGGCAATCCGTGAATCGGCGCTGGGAGCTGGCGCCAGCGACGTGCGCCTGATCGAGGAACCCATGGCTGCCGCGATCGGCGCCGGCCTGCCGGTCAGCGAGGCCAGCGGATCGATGGTCGTGGACATCGGCGGCGGCACCACCGAAGTCGGCGTCATTTCATTGGGTGGCATGGTCTACAAGGGCAGCGTGCGGGTCGGCGGCGACAAGTTCGACGAGGCCATCATCAACTACATCCGGCGCAACTACGGCATGCTGATCGGCGAACCCACGGCAGAGGCGATCAAGAAGAAGATCGGCTCCGCCTTCCCCGGCAGAGAAGTCAAGGACATGGAAGTGCGCGGGCGCAACCTGTCCGAGGGAGTGCCGCGCAGTTTCACCGTGTCGTCCAATGAAATTCTGGAGGCCTTGACCGACCCGTTGAACAACATCGTGTCGGCGGTCAAAAATGCCCTGGAACTCACGCCGCCTGAACTCGGCGCCGACATCGCCGACCGCGGCATGATGCTCACCGGCGGGGGCGCCATGCTGCGCGACCTTGATCGCCTGCTGGCCGAAGAGACCGGCCTGCCGGTGCTGGTGGCCGAAGATCCCCTGACCTGCGTCGTGCGCGGCTGCGGCATCGCACTGGACCAGTGGGATCGCGTGGGTTCGATCTTCACCAGCGAGTAGATCGATCCGCCGCGCGGCCTGTGCGCCGGCTTTGCACTGGCCGGCGTGTCAGGCCCAGTGACCAGGTCGCTGCGGCTGCGGATGGACGATATGCACAGATCTGCACGCCGTTGGTGCGAGCGGCATCGCCGATCGACATTCCCAGGACAAGAGACAATAAGCAGCCATGCCGCTTGGAACCCTCGACAGAACGCCACCGCCCTTTTTTCGCCAGGGTCCGTCGGCGCTGTCCAAGCTGACGGTGTGCAGCGCGCTGGCGCTGTTTCTGATGGTGGCTGATACCCGCTTCCGTATCACGCAGCCGGTGCGCGTGGCGATTGCCGACGTACTGTACCCGCTGCAGTGGCTGGTGTTGCAGCCGGTCGGCTGGGCGCGCGGCGGCGCGGGCTATTTCCAGAGCTTGCAGACGGCCCAGTCCAGCACCGAGCAGATGCACATCACGCTGGCCCGGCAGGCGCAAAAAGCGAATCAGGTCGAGCAATTGACGCTGGAGAACACGCGCCTGCGCCAGTTGCTGGAATTGCGCGAGCGTATTACCACGCCGGCGCTGGCGGCGCAGATCCTGTACGACGCGGCGGACCCGTTCAGCCGCAAGGTCATCATCGATCGCGGCACGATGCACGGCATTGTCGCGGGCTCGCCGGTGATCGACGGTTTTGGCGTGCTGGGCCAGGTCACGCGGGTGTTCGGCCCGGTCAGCGAAGTGACCCTGATTACCGACGGAGACCAGGCTATTCCCGTACTCAATACCCGCACCGGCGTGCGGGGTGTGGCGTTTGGCGACCTGTCCGACCCGGCCGGCGGGCTGGAATTGCGATTCGCGCCGGCCGATACCGATGTGCAGGCCGGAGACGTCATGTCCACCAGCGGCGTCGATGGCGTGTACCCGCCCGGCCTGGCGGTGGCCCGTGTCGACAAGGTGGAGCGGCGCAGCGAATCGGTGTTTGCCCGCATCGCGCTCAGCCCGTTGGCCCATGTGCGCGGCACGACCCATGTGATGGTGCTGCAACCCGTGGCGACACAGATCGAGCCCCGGCCGGTCGTTCCGGCAGCCCCGGTTGCGGCCAGGAAGTCACTGCGCAAATGACGATGACCAACGCCACTGGAGCATCGGCATGATCATGCGCCAGGGCCAGCAATTGCTGTTGCCCGCCAATCCGTTCTTCATCTGGGCCAGCCTGCTGGTGGCCCTGTTGTTGAGCATGCTGCAGAACATCGGGTTCTGGGGTCGCGCGGCCTGGGTGCCGGACCTGCTGGCGCTGGTGCTGGTGTTCTGGAGCGTGCACCAGCCCTTGCGGGTGGGCATTGGCGCGGCCTTTGTGTTTGGTCTTTCCATCGATGTGCACCAGGGAGGCCTTCTGGGCGCCAATGCGCTGGCCTATACGGTGCTGAGTTTTTTTGCGATCACCATCCACCGGCGCCTGTTGTGGTTTTCGGTGCCATCGCAGGCGCTGCAGGTGTTGCCATTGTTCGTGGCTGCGCTACTGATCAGCCTGGCCGTGAAAATGCTGGCTGGTGGATCGTTTCCGGGTTGGGACATGATGCTTGCACCGTTGTTGCAGGCGGCGTTGTGGCCGGTGGCCAGCGTGTTGCTGTTGGTTCCGCAGCGACGTGCCCCTGACCCGGACGTGAATCGTCCGTTGTGATAGCTGCATGACCATAGCTGTGTTTTCATGCGACCGAGCCCATGACCGAACTGCGTAACGTCGAAGCCGACCTGGCCCGGTTCCGCCTGCGGGTGTTCGTCGTCAGCGTGGTGGTGCTGCTGTGCTTCCTGCTGGTGGCAGCAAGGCTGGTCGTGCTGCAGGTGGTGCGCCATGACGATCTCAAGGCGCAGGCCGAGAGCAACCGGACGGCTGTCGTGCCGGTGGTGCCGAACCGGGGCCAGATCCTGGACCGCAATGGCATCGTGCTGGCCAATAACTACTCGGCCTATACGCTGGAGATCACACCGTCCAGGGTCGTCGGGCTGGACGATACGATCGAAGCCCTGGCTCAAATTATCGAGATCACGCCGCGCGATCGGCGCCGGTTCAAGAAGCTGCAGGAGGAGTCCAAGAGCTTCGAGTCGTTGCCGATCCGTACCAAGCTCAACGACGAGGAGGTGGCGCGTTTCGCGGCGCAGCGGTTCAGGTTTCCGGGCGTGGAGATAAAGGCACGGTTGTTTCGCAGCTATCCGTACGGTGAACTAGCCAGCCATCTGATCGGCTACATCGGGCGTATCAACCGGGCCGAAAAAGACAAGCTCGACGATTCAGACGATGCGGCCAATTACCGGGGCACCGAGTACATCGGCAAACTCGGTGTGGAGCAAAGCTTCGAGTCCAGTCTGCATGGCCGCACCGGTGTCGATTCGATGGAGACATCGGCCGGCGGGCGGGCGGTGCGCAAGCTGTCCAGCAATCCGTCGATGCCCGGCGATACCGTGGTGCTGGCAATCGACATCAAGCTGCAAAAGCTGGTCGAGGACTTGTTTGGCGATCGTCGCGGCGCGCTGGTCGCACTCGACCCCAAGACAGGTCAGGTGCTGGCCTTTGTCAGCAAGCCGACCTTCGACCCGAATCTGTTTGTAGACGGCATCGATGTCGAGAGCTGGCAGGCGCTCAATGAGTCGATCGACAAGCCGCTGCTCAATCGTGCGCTGCGCGGCACCTACCCGCCGGGCTCGACGTACAAACCGTTCATGGCGCTGGCGGCATTGCACACGGGCAAGCGCGCGGCGGGCACCATCATCCAGGACAATGGCACCTGGACCTTTGCCGGTCACCAGTTCCGCAGCCACGGCGATCACGGACTCGGACCGGTCGACATGCATGCAGCAATTGCGAAGTCGAGCAACGTGTACTTTTATTCACTGGCCAACGATCTGGGTGTGGACACCATCCATGATTTCATGGCTCCGCTGGGCTTAGGCCAGATCACCGGCATCGACATCCAGGGCGAGTTGCGCGGCCTGCTGCCAAGCCGGGAATGGAAGCGCAACTACTACAAGCGGGCCGAGCAGCAGAAATGGTTTGCCGGCGAGACCATCTCGCTGGGCATCGGACAAGGCTACAACACCTTCACCATGCTGCAACTGGCCCAGGCGACCGCGATACTGGCCAACAAGGGGGTCAGGCACAAGCCGCAACTGGTGATCGCGACGCAGGATGCCATGACCCGGGCACGGACGCCGATAGCGCCGGAACCCGGTGAGGACCTGGGATTCAAGCCCGAGCACCTGGCGGTGGTGCACAACGCGCTGGTGGCCGTCACTACCGAGGGCACCTCGACCCGTGTATTTGCCGGGGCGTCCTACCGTTCGGCGGGCAAGACCGGCACGGCGCAGGCTGTCGGCATCGCCGCCGGCGGCAAATACAACGCCTCCAAGATGGAAGAACGATCGCGTGACCATGCGCTGTACATAGCCTATGCACCGGCCGATGATCCGAAGATCGCGCTGGCGGTAGTCGTGGAGAACGCCGGCTTCGGCGCCGCCCATGCCGCGCCGATTGCGCGCCGTGCCTTCGACTATTGGCTGTTGGGCCAATACCCCAGCGTGGAAGACATGGCCGCCGTGCGCATCGGGCAGGCGGCAGCGCCCATCGGCACCCCCCGACGGGTAACCGAACATCCGTGGCCGGGGACGGCACCCTGATCCGACCTTGACGGCCGGACGAAAAAAAGGCGCCGGGATTGCCAGCGCCTTTTGTTCGGGGTGGGCCGCGTGCACGGTCATTCTGTCGTTATTGTCTCCAGGGTCCTCAACCAGGCCGTCGGACAAGACGACTTTCGAGTGCCTGCACTGTAGGATGAATGCGCTGGCGCGTGAATCGGGATTTACCCCCGACAGATACCGCCGAGAGACAACTCCATGGTGACGATTAACCTTAAAAGTCAGTGCACACTGTCATTGTTGGCCATAACGCCCAGGTTTCGTGACTTGGATCGGCTCCTGACTCGGCCTGATCGCACCAGGTTCATCCGCATGCGAGGGACGGTTCTCTGCCGACCCGGGCCGCCTGCAGGCATGCCATCGACTGCCCTGGTGGGCCGCCATGGGCTTGTCGGCGTCTCGGCGCGCCAACGCCGGCCACGGATTGTTGGTGGCTGGTGTTGTGACAGCGGGTACGATCGCAAGGCTTTCAATTGAATTGCCCTTTGAGCCCAGTGCGCATCGATACATGGATGAATCCAGCCCCCGCATCAACAGCCAATCCGGTCCCCACGGCTGGCAGGTGACGCTGGGCGGCAGCTGGTCTGCGTCTGCCCTGGCCCATCCCGAGACATGGCATGCGCTGACGCGCAGCATCGATGGGCTGGTGCCGCAGGCGCGCGGGGCGCAAGGCCATTGGGACCTGCGTTCGTTGGACCGCCTGGACCATACCGGGGCGCAATTGCTCTGGAATACCTGGGGCCACCAATTGCCGGCCGACCTGCAGGCCTCACCGGCCCAGCGCGCCATGCTCGACCGCGTGGCGCGTTTTTCGGTGCCCCCGCCGACAGCCACGGCACCAACCTGGGTCCAGCGGTTTCTGCGCCTGGGCGAGCAGGTTTACCAAGTGGTGGACCATGGGCGTGATCTGCTGCGGCTCATCGGCCAGTTGTTGCTTGACATAGGGCGCCTGGTGCGCTCGCCGCGCCAGGGCCCCTGGCGCGACGTGTCCGGCCAGCTGTACCGCATTGGCGCGACCGCGTTGCCCATCACGGCGCTGGTAGGTTTCCTGATCGGCGTTGTGCTGGCCTACCTGATGTCGCAGCAGTTGCGCAAATTCGGCGCCGATGCCTTTATCGTCGATGTGCTGGGAATCGCGTTGATCCGTGAACTGGCGCCGGTGCTGGCAGCCATCCTTATTGCCGGCCGATCGGGCTCGTCCATCACGGCCCAGATCGGGGTCATGCGGGTCACTGAGGAACTCGACGCGATGCGCGTTATGGGCATCGCGCAGGGCTATCGGCTAGTGATGCCGCGCGCCATCGCCATGGCGATTGCGATGCCGCTGATCACCGTGTGGACCACGCTGGCGGCGCTGCTCGGCGGCATATTGGCAGCGGACCTGTCCATGGGCATCACGCCGGCCTATTTCATCTCCGCGCTGCCGGCAACGGTCGAGGTGGCCAATCTGACGCTGGCCATGAGCAAATCCATGGTGTTCGGTGTGCTGATCGCGCTGGTCGGCTGTCACTACGGCCTGCGCGTCAAGCCCAATACCGAGAGCCTGGGCGAAGGAACGACCGCGTCGGTGGTGACCTCGATTACGGTTGTGATCCTGGTCGATGCGCTGTTTGCCGTGTTGTTCAAGGACGTGGGCATATGAGCCAATCCTCGTCATCGCCCGGCGTGGTCGAGATCCACAACCTGTGGTCCATGTTCCGGGTCGCCGGGCGAGAGATCGTCGTGCATGAGAACCTGAACCTGCACATCGAGCGCGGAGAACTGGTGTCGCTCGTGGGTGGCTCGGGCAGCGGCAAGACGGTGATGCTGCGCACCATACTCGGGCTGGAAACGCCGGCGCGCGGCTCGGTGTCGGTGCTGGGCCGGCCGGCCGACCAGTTGTCGGATGCAGGCGCTGCCAGCCGGGTCGGCATGTTGTTCCAGCACGGGGCGCTTTTTTCCGCGTTCAGCGTGCTCGACAACATCGCGTTTCCCTTGCGCGAGCTCAAGCAGCTGCCGGACGATTTGATTCGGGACGCTGCGCTGGTCAAGCTGCAGATGGTCGGGCTCGACGTGATCCACGCCCACAAGATGCCGTCCGATCTATCCGGTGGCATGATCAAGCGGGTGGCTCTGGCGCGCGCGCTGATCATGGATCCGCCGCTGCTGCTGTTGGACGAGCCCACGGCGGGCCTGGATCCGGACAGCGCCGATGCGTTCTGCGCGCTGATCCGTTCGCTGCACCGCGAGCTGCGCCTGACGGTGGTCATGGTCACGCATGATCTCGATACGTTATACGAGCTGAGCACCCGGGTTGCGGTGCTGGCCGACAAACGTGTGATCGTGCATGGTGCACCCAAGGACGTGATCGCGTATCCGCATCCGTTCATCCATGATTTTTTCCTGGGCGAACGCGGGCAGCGTGCAATGGAGTTGTTGCGCGAATATCCGTTCGCGGTGTAGAAAGGTTGTCGTATGGAAAACAAGGCGCACGCACTGGCGGCCGGCCTCTTTGTGTTGGTGGTGTCGGCCATGTTGATAGCGATGGCGGTATGGTTGACCCGCGACACCGGCCAACACCGGGTGTACGAGATCTCCAGCCCCGAAGCAGTCAACGGCCTGCAGTCGCAGGCGGCGGTGCGCTACAAGGGTGTCGCGGTGGGCAAGGTGGTGAACATCGGTTTTGATCCCCATGCGATCGGCAACGTACTGGTACGCATCGCTCTGGACGAGTCTGCGCCCATCACGGCGGCCACATTTGCGACCCTGGGCTTCCAGGGTGTCACCGGCCTGGCGTTCGTGCAGCTCGATGATGCGGGTGAGGACAAGACACCCCTGGTCACAAGCGAATCGCGGCCGGCACGCATACCCATGCGAGCCAGCCTGTTCTCCAGATTGTCCGACCAGGGTGTGGCGATACTGACCCGCCTGGAGCAGACCAGCGAGCGCATCAACCAGCTGTTGGCACCGCAGAACCAGAAGCAGTTGATGGCCACGATCGATGGTTTTGGCCAGGCCGCAGCCAGCGTTCAGAAGATGTCCGATCGGATGCAGACCTTGTCAGTCAATATCGACAATGTGCTCAATGCCCAGCTCGGGCCGCAGCGGGTGAATATTCCCCGATTCGTTGACGATGCGACCTCCGCGCTCAAAACCCTGCAAAACACCGCCGGTGGCATCGACCAGACCGTAGCCGAATTCAAGACCACCGCCAGTGCGTTCACGTCGCTGGCCGAGCGGCTCAACGCCAAGGGCGGACCGGTGGAGCGGATGAGCGAAGGTGCGGCCGCGCTGACTCATGGTGCCGTGGCGTTGACCGAGGCGGGCAAGGCGTTCAATGCCAGCACCCTGCCGCGCCTGAACCGCACCAGTGATGAGGCCACACGTGCGGCGCGCCAGGTCAATCGTGCGGTCAGTGCGGTCGGCGACAACCCACAGTCCCTGATATTTGGCAACGGCCCGATAGCGCCCGGACCGGGCGAGCCCGGATTTGCCGCAACGAAAGGCAAGCCATGACCCGGACCCGACCTGCCGCTCCCTTGACCCTGCGGCTGTGGCTGCTGGCGTGCTGCCTGACGCTGGGAGCCTGCAGCATGCTGGAAAAGCCCGTGCGTTCGGTGGTGTACGACTTCGGACCCGGCGAACGTAGCAATCCGGCCGCAGTGGGTCCGACGGACCGGCCTGCGATCCGGCTCGGCGAGGTGGAGGCGGCCAGTGCGTTGGACAGCACGGCCATGCTGTACCGGCTGGCCTATGCCGATGCGCAGCAGCTGCTGCCGTATGCGCAGGCACGCTGGAGCATGCCGCCGGCCCAATTGCTGCGTCAGCGTCTGCGCGAAACCCTTGGCCAGCACCATGCGGTGTTGCGTGAAGGTGATGGGCTGCGTCCGGGAGCGCAGCCCGCGCGTCAGCTGCAGCTCGAACTCGAAGAATTCAGCCAGGTGTTCGATGCGCCCGATGCCAGTGTCGGCCTGGTGCGGGTCAATGCCACCGTGGTGCTGCCCGCGGCGGGCGGCGATCGGCTGTTGGCCCAGCGCAGCTTTGTCGCGCAGCGCCCGGCACCGAGCCCGGATGCGGCCGGTGGCGCACGCGCCTTGACCGCTGCCTCGGATTTGCTGCTGTCAGATATCGCCCAATGGCTGACCACGCTGCGGTAGTACTGCCGACTCAGGCCGAGTTGCAGTTGCGCGCGCATTTCGAGCGCGCCGGCATGCAGCTCGAGGGAGTATGTGTGGGGCTGTCCAACCTGGGCGAACATTGGCGCCAGACCGCGGCCTTGCTGGAGGATCTGACGCCCGACGAGGCGGACACGCTGGGCAGCCTGATGCCCACCGTGCGCGCGCGCGCCGGGCAGGCGCTGATCACGGAGGGGGAGGTGGGCGAATGGATGCTGCTGCTGCTCGAGGGCACGGTCGACGTGACCAAGCGCTCCGACGAAACCGGCGAGTCATCCCGCCTGGCAGTGGTCAAGGAGGGTGCGTCGATCGGCGAGATGTCGATGCTGGACTCGGCCCCGCGCTACGCCAGCTGCATCGCGATCGATGATGTTCGAGCCGGCGTTCTGACGCGCCAGACGATCTCCCACCTGATCCAGTCGCACCCGGCGATCGGCGCCAAGATTCTGGTCAAGCTCACCCAGTTGCTGGCCCAGCGTTTGCGCAACACCAGCAACCGGCTGGTCAAGGTGCTGCAGCACCAGGAGCCCGACTACACGCCGGATTGACGATTGCGCCCAGGGCAGAAGGCGCGCACACCTTGGCCGTGTTCGCCCGCTCAACGACCGGCCAGAATCGGGAACAGCTTGATCAGTCCGACCGACATCACCTCGACCGACAACGCCGCCAGTATCAGGCCCATGAGGCGCGTCATCACGTTGATGCCCGTGCGCCCCAGAAAACGCGCAATTGGTTGTGCCAGCGCAAAACACAGCGCGGTTGCCAGGCCGATCACCACGCCGTAGCCGACCAGTGTGGCCAGTTGCGGAAATGTCTTGGCGCGCTCGGCATAGATCACCACGCTGGACATCGTGGCTGGCCCGGTCAGCAAGGGTATCGTCAGCGGCACCACGGCGATGCTGGCCCCGTCCGCCGAGCGCGTCCGGGCCGCATCGATTTCATCGGCGGTGGAGCGGGCCTCGGCCGGCTGTGCGTTGAGCATGCCGAGCGCGGAAGTCAGCAGCAGCATGCCGCCACCGACCTGGAAACTGGCCAGCGAAATGCTGAAGAACTCCAGGATCTGCAGGCCGAGCAACGCGCTGGTGGCGATCACCACGAAGGCCCCGAACGAACTGACCCAGATCGTGCGGATACGCTGTTCGCGGCCAAAGCCCTGGGTATAGTGGATGAAAAAGGGCACGATCGCCAATGGGTTGACGATGGCCAGCAGGGTGACGAGCGGCTTGAGGTCCATATCAATGATCCGATCGTCGGGTTTGCGGTTTCGAGTGTCTGTGCGCGCAACCCATCTCAGTACCGCCCGGCCGTTCCGAAGGTACTGACAGCCCCCATGGGGGGCAGCGAACGCAGTGAGCGTGGGGGCAGTTTCATCCTAGCGCCCACCGGCCACATCGATGATCGCGCCGGTGACATAGCTGGCCTGCGGTCCCAACAACCAGACGATCGCATCGGCCACTTCCTCGGCGCTGCCGGCGCGTTGCATCGGCACCAACGGAGCCATCTGCCGCGCCCGCTCGGGTTCGCCTCCCGACGCGTGGATCTCGGTCTCGATGATCCCAGGGCGCACCGCATTGACGCGCACGCCTTCGGTGGCGACCTCCTTGGCCAGCCCCACGGTAAAGGTGTCGATCGCGCCCTTGGAGGCACTGTAGTCCACATACTGGCCCGGCCCGCCCAGGCGCGCCGCGACACTGGAAACATTGACGATGGCCCCGCCTGCGCCTCCATGGCGGGTGCTCATGCGCTTGAGCGCTTCGCGGGCGCAGACGAAACTGCCCAGCACGTTGATGTCGAACATGCGCCGCAATCGCCGCCAGTCCATCTGGTCGACTCGCGCCGCGACGTCGACCACGCCGGCATTGTTGACCAGCGCGGTGACCTTTCCGAGTGTTTCGTCGATCTGCCGGTACATCGCCAGCACCTGTGCCTCGTCGGCCACATCGGCCTGCACTGCCATGGCGGTGCCGCCCAGCGCCCGGATCCGGTGCACCACCGCATCGGCGGCAGCCGCGTTGGCGCCGTAGTTCACGGCTACCGCGAAACCGTCGCGGGCCGCGCGCAGGGCCGTGGCGGCGCCGATGCCGCGCGAGCCGCCGGTGATCAACACAATGGGTTTCACAATGCTTCCTTGTAAACGAGCTAGCGGATTTGCAGCATGCACGATACACGAGCGTCGCCGGCGTTGTATGCTGGGGGCGCCCGCGCGGTTGCGCGAGAACCTGGCAGCGGTGGGGCCCGGCGATTGCCGGGTGAACGCGGCAAGGCAGGGTCAGCACAAGGAGACACCGGTTGAAGCAGAGCATTGACTATTTTTTCGCGCCACAAAGCCCCTGGACCTACCTGGGCCATGCGCGGTTTGCGGCGCTGGCAGCGCATGCCGATTGCGCGGTCCGGGTCCTTCCGGTGGACTTCGCCAAGGTTTTTGCAGTGTCGGGCGGCTTGCCGCTGCGCCAGCGGGCTGCGCAGCGACAAGCCTACCGCCTGGTCGATCTGCGCCGATCCGCTGATCACGCGCAACTGCCGTTGAACCTGCACCCGCGCCATTTTCCGGTGCAAGGCGACGATGCAGCGCGCCTGATCATTGCCGTGGATATGGCTGACGGACCCGATGCGGCCATGCGTCTGACCGCTGGCGTGTTGTCGGCCGTCTGGGCCGACGAGCGCGATATCGCCGATAGGGCGGTGCTCGGCGAACTGCTGGCGCGCAACCAGCTGGATGCGACGCGCCTGGTGCAATCATGCGAAGCGTCGGTGCAGCAACGTTATGCGTCCGACACCCAGGCCGCGATCGACGCCGGGGTTTTCGGTGCGCCCAGCTATTGCGTGGGCGGCGAAATATTCTGGGGCCAGGATCGGCTCGATTTTCTGCAGCGCAAGCTGCTCGGATCGTGAATTGACGAAACGGCGGCGGCGCTGGGGCGCTGGCGCCGATCAACCCGAAGGAGCGACAACCATGTCGGAGACGGCTCGACTCAGGGCGGTGGACGGATTCGACTGCCCGGTCTGTGTCGCGCGCGCCATCCAGGCCGCGCCTGCAGCCGTTGTCGTGATCCAGGAAATTTTTGGCGTCAACAGCCATATCCGTGCAGTCGCAGACGATTATGCGCAGCATGGGTACCTGGCGTTCTTCGAACGTCATCTGGCATGAGCGGGAGTACCCGATGAAATTGTCCAGCCAACGCCTGTTTCGCCGTCTGCGCCTGCGGGTGCTGGCGATGGTGCTGATCGTTGCCGGCGCCTGCGGCGAGTCTGCGGTCCTGGCGCAGGGCTACAGCGGGCCCTTGTTCGATGCCCACATGCATTACAACAGTGAGGCCTGGAACGGCTCATCGGGTCCGTATCCGCCGGCCGAGGTGCTGGCGCGCCTTGCGCGCAACGGTGTCAAGGGCGTGCTCGCCAACTCCAGACCCAACGATGGCACGCGCACGCTGGCGGCGGCACACGGCCAAAGCGCCGACGCGGCGCTGCGCAGTGCCGCCAGTGGCATAACGGTGGTGCCGTTCATCCGGCTCTACCGCAATCGGGCCGACTACGACAACTGGTTTCGCGACGAAACCATCTACACCATGGTGCAGACCGAGTTGGCGCGCGGTACGGCCAGCGGCCCGTACCGCGGCATCGGCGAATTCCATTTGTATGACAGCGCCAATGCCAATGGGCCGGTCGCCGTCAAGCTGATACGGTTTGCGGCGCAGAACGAGCTGGCGGTACTGGCGCATGTCGATGACGTCGCGATCGATCTTTTGATGGCCCATGCGCCGAGCAGCGGCAAGCCTTTGCGCCTGATCTGGGCCCACACCGACATCGGCGGGGCGACGGTGGAGCGGGTCGAGGCCTTGCTGCAACGCTATCCGCCGCTGATGGGCGAGTTGTCGTACCGGCCCGGCCTGACTTGCGCAGACGGATTGTTGTGCCCCGAGTGGCGCGCGCTGATGCTCAAGTATCCGCAGCGGTTCCTGATCGGCTCCGATACCTGGGTCAACCAGCGCTGGAGCAGCTATGACGAGCTGATGATGGGGTACAGGATCTGGCTGGGCGGTTTGCCGCCGGACATCGCCCACCAGGTCGCCTGGGGCAATGGCGCCGCTGTTTTCGGCCTGCGCTGACGGCGGGAGTGATCGGCCGGTGGCCGGTGGTACATTGAGCCGATGTGCGTCGAGCGGGTCGGCGCACCCGTGATTCATGGGGTTTGCAATGCGTCAACTGCATTATTTTCCAGGCAACGCCAGTTTGGCGCCGCATATCTTGCTCGAGGAGATCGGCGCGCCCTTCGAGCTGGTGCTGGTCGACCGTGACAATGCGGGGCACAAGACACCCGCCTACTTGCAACTCAATCCCAATGGGTTGATACCGGTGTTTGTCGACGGCCCGTTGGTGCTGTACGAATCCGCCGCCATTTGCCTGCATCTGTGCGACAGTGCGCCGCCGGCCCACCTGTTGCCGCCGCTGGGTAGTGCCGGACGCGCGCATGGGTACAAATGGCTGGTCTGGATGACCAATACGCTGCAAAGCGCGTTGCTGTGCTATTTCTATCCCGAGCGCTGGATGAACCAGGGCAATGCCAATGGCGCTGCCGAACTCAAGGCCCATGCGCAGGAACGCATCGGTGTTCTGCTGGACCAGCTCGACGTCGAGTTGTTGCGTCACGGCGGTCCGTGGCTGTTGGGTGCGGAATATTCGGCTGTCGATGCCTATTGCCTGATGCTGTGCCGTTGGACGCGCAACTTCTCGGCCGCTCCGGCCCGTGAGCGTGCGCATCTGGGGCCGCACATGCTGCGGGTGCTCGATCGTCCTGCAGTACAAAGGGTTTTCGAGACAGAGCGCCTGGCGCTGAACGACATCTGATCCGGGGCACAGTGCCGGGGCGCGACGGCAAGGGCAGGCCAAGGGCCATTGCGCGGGCTGCCGCACACCCGCGCGGCAACTTCAGCGCTTCGAGTGCGCCAGGTAACGTTTGCGCCAGAATACCGCGACCAGGCCGAGCGCCACCAGCGACATGATGCCGGTCGCCCACCAGATACCGGTCTGGCGGTGTACCAAAGGCAGAAAGTCGAAATTCATGCCGAAAAAACCGGTGATCAGGTTCAGCGGCAGAAATATGGCGGTGAGCGCGGTCAAGGTGCGCATGATCTCGTTGGTGCGGTGCCCCTGAGCGCTGAAATGCATCTGCACCGTGGTCTCGGCATTCTGTTCGAGCCGGCGCACATGGCGCACCACCCGTTCGATGTGCTCCAGCACGTCGCGGCTGCGCACCTTGAGCAAGTCGTACTCGCGCCGGCCGGCGCTGGTTGCGGCCGGTGGCCAGCTCTCCAGGGACGCGGTCCAGTCCTGGATGGCGGTTCGCTGGTCATCGGCCACATCGTCCAGCGTGTGTAGCGCCAGCCGCGCATCGAGCAACGCGCTCCAGTTGGTGAAACGGGTGTTGGGCGCCAGCAGCTCGGCCTGCCAATGGTCGAGCTGGCGCGAAAGCTCGCGCCGCAGATCCAGGTACTGGTCGACGATCTGGTTCACGATGCGCAGCATCAGGTCGGCCGCGCTGGCCGGCATCCGTGCAACGCCTTCACGCGACCCCTCGGCGGCGGCCAGCAAACGGGTCGCATAGGCATCCCGCACCGCGCAGTCGGCGGGATGCACGCTGAGCAACAGGTTGTCGAATACTGCGAAGCCGACCGGGCTGGTGTCGATGCGGCGCAGGATCGGCGGTCCCGAACGCCGGGGCCGGGCGGTGATGGCCATTGGCACGGGCGTGGTTTCGGTGGCCAATGCGCCGGTGGCAAGGCGGCGAAATACCAGCAGGTCGTATTGGGCGGTGTAATCGTAGCGCGAGGGCAACTGCTGATTGAGCAGGTCGCTGATGTGCAGGTCCACCAGCTGCATGCCGCACAGTGCCTGCAGCGCCGCCTGGAGCTCGGATTGCCTGGCATCGAATTCGGTGCGACTGCAGGCAATCCACAGCGTCGCCTCGGCCAACGCAGTGGTCGGAATCTGGCCCGATTCGACGACACCGGCGGGACTGATCTGGAATACACGCATGCCTTCTCCAATACGCTGGCACTGCGTCGGGGGAATCGCGCAGTGCCTGTCAGTCCAATTCTGCCCTGGTTCCCGGCGCAGGCGAGAAGCCCAGGTCACCGCGCGCGATGGCGGCCGCGCGCCGGCCCTGGTCAGCCACGCGGGCTACCGCGCCTTGCGCCGCCGCCAGCCATTGCATGATTTGCCGGTTTCAACGTATCATAGGTTTAAACGTATAGACAAGTTGAAGAATCGAACCCGTGTTGACGCCAGTGCGCCGAAGCGGGAACCCGCCGGCTGATGGTGAGGAGTGGAGTGCATGGCTGCCCTGGATGCTTGCGCAAGCGACCCCTGGCTCGACGGTCTGGCTGCGCTCGAGCCCGAGGAGGTCTCGCCGCTGTACCACCAGATCAAGGAAAACATCACGCGTCAGGTGGTCTCGGGCCGCTGGTTGTCGGACCACGCGCTACCGTCCGAAACCGACCTGTGCCACCATTTTGGTGTCAGCCGTGGCACGCTGCGGCGTGCGCTCGGTGACCTGGAAAATAGGGGCCTGATCGTGCGCCGCCAGGGACGCGGCACCTTTGTGGCCAAGCCCAAGTTCGAGGGCAGCGTGCTGGGGTCGTACCGCAACTACCGGGTCGGCGCCGTGCCGCACGATGCGGTGTCCCGATTGCTGGGGATAGCCCGCATCAAGGCCACGCCCGATCTGCAGCGCATCCTGCAGTTGGGAAAGCGCGAATCTGTCTTCGAGGTGCGGCGCCTCCAGTTCATGGAGGGTGTGCCGGTCACTTTGTCGACCAGTTTCATACCCGCCGCCATCGTGCCGGGTCTGGACAAAGTAGATATCGAGCACGAGTTCTTCTACGGGCTGCTGGAGCAGCGTTATGGCCTTTGCTTTCTGCGCGCCGAGGAAATCCTGGAGCCGGTGATTGCCGACGACGTCGTGGCACGGCATCTGGAGTTGCCCGTCGGAGCGCCGGTCTTTCTGGTCGAGCGCCACAGTTTCCTGGTCGCCGACAAGCCGGGAGAATTCCGCCAGGCCTACATGCGCGGTGACCGCTACCGGTATCGCATCGAGTTACGCTGACATCCGGTTTTCGCCATCGCCGTCGCCGTCGCCACGTTTCGGGAGCACCCATGAAGCCAGCCAACCTGCTGTTTTTCCTGTCCGACAACCACGCCCGCAGCGCCATGGGCTGCTCGGGAAATCCGCTGATCCAGACGCCGACGCTTGATGCACTGGCAGCGCGCGGGACCCGGTTTGCCAATGCGTACACCGCCAGCCCGTTGTGTTGTCCGGCGCGCGCATCCATTGCCACCGGCCGGTTTCCGTTCCAGACCGGCTACTGGGACAACGCCATCGTGTATGACGGTCGGGTGCCGAGCTGGATGCATCGCCTGCGCGAGGCGAACAGCGAAGTGGTGTCAGTCGGCAAGCTGCATTTCCGCTCCAGCGAGGACGACAACGGCTTCTCGCGGGAAATCGCTCCGATGCACATCCTCAACGCCAAGGGCGGGGTCAGCACGTTGCTGCGCTGGTCCGACGAAGAGCCGGTGAACCGTGGCCAGTGGGAGTTGTACCTGGATCAATCCGGACCGGGTCAGAGCCACTACCAGGAGTACGACACCGAAATCTCGCGCCTGGCCATCGCCTGGCTTAAGAGCGCCCCCAGCCCTGGCTTCGCCAGGCCCCCCGAGGGGGTGCCAGAAAACTTGGGAGCGGCCCGGCGTCTTCTCATGAGCGCCCCCAGCCCTGGCGTCGCCAGGCCCCCTGAGGGGGTGCCAGAAGACTTGGGAGCGGCCCGGCGTCTTCTCATGAGACACCCGGATCGCGGTGAACGACCCTGGGCGTTGTTGGTGTCCTATGTCAGTCCGCATCCGCCTTTCAGCGTGCCGCAGGAACTGCTCGACCTGTACCCAGCCAGCAGCATGCCGTTGCCCGCCCTGTTCCGACCGGCAGAACGACCGACCCATCCTGCGCTCGACCATTTGCGCCGCATCATGGGTTTCCGTGCCATGGACGATGAAGACGCGCTGCGCCGCATCACGGCCTGTTATTACGCGCTGGTGACCCATCTGGACCGGCAGATCGGCCTGGTGATCAAGGCGGCGCAGGAACTGGGATTGCTGGAAAACACCCGCATCATCTACACCAGCGACCATGGCGAGGCTTTGGGTGCGCATGGGCTGTTCGGAAAGGCCAATCTGCTCGAACCCGGCGCCGGGGTGCCGCTGCTGATGTGCGGCCCGCAGGTTCGGCCAGCGCATGTCGAGACCAGAGTGGTTTCCCATGTGGATCTGTATCCCACCATTGTCGAAGGCGCGGGGCTTGCGCCGGCACCGGCCGAGGCCGACCTGCCCGGTCATTCGCTGCACCGCATGGCGTCGCACCCGACTGCGGTCTTTGCCGAATACCACGCTGCCGGCTCACGGCGCGGCGCCTTCATGTTGCGCGCCGGCGACGACAAATTGATTGCGCATGTCGACGCGCCCGCGCAGCTTTTCGACCTGGCCCGCGACCCGCACGAGGCGCACGACCTGGCGCGTGATCCAGCGGCACAGGCGCGCCTGCACGGGCTTGAGCAGCAGTTGCGCACGGTGTGTGATCCCGAGCAGGTTGACCAACGTGCACGGGCCGACCAGAAGGCCAAGGCCGAGTACTGGGGTGGCAATGCGGCCATTCTCAAGGAGGGTCTGCTTGTCTATACCCCGCCGCCGGGCGTGCAAGCCACCGTCGCGGCCGCGGGAGTTTGAGGGTCCGAGCGGCAACGCAGCAAAACCAGGCCCATGCCTCTTCCCGTATTTCCCCAAAGGCCCTGCGGCAGGCAAGCCGATTTCAGGGCGATGTTTCAAAACCAACGGAGACGCCCATGAAGATCCAGAAACCCGCACTTTTGAACCTGCTGGCGGTCGTCCTGACCGCCGTATCGCCTGCCGCTTTCGCGCAGGCCTATCCCACCAAACCGATCCGCCTGATCGTGCCCGACGCGCCCGGTGGATCGCCCGATATCCTGGGCCGCATCCTGGCCCAGAAAATGGCGGACAGCATGGGCCAGCAGGTGATTGTCGAAAACCGGCCCGGTGCGGCCGGTTTGCTGGCGGCCGAGATCGCTGCGCGAGCGGCGCCCGACGGCTACAACCTCTTCATGAGCACGACGTCGGTCTGGGCCATCCTGCCCAGTGTGAAAAAGAGTCTGCCCTATGACGCGACCAATGGATTCATGCCGATCACGCGCATCGCCACGGCGTCCAACGTGATGGTGATGAACCCGTCGGTACCCGCCAAGTCGGTGTCCGAACTGGTCAAGCTGATCAAGACCAATCCCGGCACCATCAACTATGCATCAGCGGGCATAGCAACGCCGGCGCACCTGGCCGGAGAAATGTTCAACCTCCTGGCCGAAGTCAAGATGACCCATGTCCCCTACAAAGGCGCCGGTCCGGCACTGCTCGATGTGATCGCCGGAACGGTGCACGTCATCATCACCTCGCCGATTGCCGCTGGTGCGCACATCACCAATGGCAAAGTTCGCGCTATCGCCACCACCGGCGACCAGCGCAATCCGGGCCTGCCCGATCTGCCGACGATTGCCGAGTCCGTGCCGGGATACAACATCTCCCAGTCCTGGGGCATCACCGCTCCGGCCGGTACGCCTGCGGCGATCGTCAAACAACTCAATACCGAGATCATCAAGGCGATCAACCTGCCTGACGTGCGCGACCGCATCACCCGCATGGGCGCGGTGCCGGTGACAGAAACACCGGAAGACTTCACCGCCTTCATCAGCGCCGAACGCAAACGGCTGGGTGAGGTGATCAGCAAGACCGGCATTGTGCTGGCCGACTGACGGTGTGACGCGCCTCGCTGCAGGTCAGAGCGCCTGCAGCGCGAGCCGCCAGTCCTCGGTGCGATCGACTGGCTTTGGCACGCGCTGGTGTGTCAAACCCATGTATCGGTCGATCCTGCGCATTTTTTACTTTCCGTGGCATCGCTGCGCGGTAATATGGTTTGGGCTGCTTTTTTGGCCCGTCACAGGACTGCAACATGATGATTCGAGCGTACGGGATGGCCATGCTGCTGGCCATCACCAACTTTTTTCCTTTGACCTTGGCGCAGGCACAGACCGGTATGCCGGTGATTCGCGGTTTTTCGGTGGATCAGGTGCCGCAACTGACACCGGGCACCGAACTCATCTTTCGGGTCAGTGGCAGCGCCGGTGGAACGGTTCAACTGGACATTGACGGTGTTTCGAACCAGCTCGGCTTGTCCGAGACCAATGCCGGCAACTACGAGGGCGCCTACACCATCAGCTTTCGCGACAAGTTCACCTATGACAGCAAGGTCAGGGCGACCCTCAAGCTCGGCGCGCGGCTGACCACGGTGGCGTTGGCGCAGACGCTGTTGACCGATGTCGCTTATGCCAAGGCGGCGGCGATCGCGCAGCCGAACCCACAGATCAGCCGTATCGAAACGCGCAACTCCGGCGCGCTCAGTGGTGGCCATGAAGTCACTTTCACCGTCAACGGAACGGCCGGCGGCGCGGCGCAGGTCTCGCTGGACGGCGGCAAGACGGTGATACCGCTGGTCGAAGAACGCAGCGGACGCTACAGTGGCCGTTACACCATCAAAAGCCGCGACCAATTCAGTGACGCCACCCAGGCGTTGGTCTCGTTGACCATGGCCGACAAGACAACCCGCGCGACGAAGAATCTGGCAAACGGTGCCATGGTGCCTGTTGCACTGGTTGAGCCGCCACCACCGCCGACTTGCGATGCCTGTGGTGTCGTGGCATCGGTGGGCAAGGTCAAGGTCAAGGGAAAACCCAACTTCCTGGGCGCGATCGCCGGTGGCGTTGCCGGGGCCGCGCTGGGTAACCAGGTCGGCAAGGGCGACGGAAAAACGGCTGCCACCGTGCTGGGCGCGGTTGGCGGCGCCGTCGCCGGGCGCGAAATCGAAAAGCGCGTGCGTACCGATTCGCGCTACGACGTGGCCGTCAAGCTGGACAACGGAACCACCCGTACCGTCAGTTATGAAACGGACCCAGGTTTCAAGGTCGGCACCAAGGTGCAGTTCAACGGCGACCTGCTGCAGACGCGGGAATAGTCAGAATCGCGCTGTCAGGTTCACATGCAGCCGGTTGTCGCCGGCGCGTGGAATGGCGGTGTTCATGCCATTGGCCAGCACGCTGCCGGTCACGATACGGCCCCACTCCGCTGTCAACCCCACCGGGCCCCGGTTGTAGCGCAGGCCCAGTCCGATGCCGGCCAGACGGTCGCTGGCGGGTTTGTTCGTGGCATTGGGATTGTTGTTGCGCAACCAGCCCGCGTCCAGAAATCCGACCATGCGCAGCCCCGCCTGCAGCTCGGGTGTGCTGACCTCGAACGAGGTGAAAAGGCCGCGGTCGCCCGAGATCGGCCGCTCGGTCGTGCCCCGGACATTGCCGGCTCCGCCCAGGCCGAACTGCTCGCCCGAGATCAGCGCGTCGCCGCTGTATTGCATCTGTCCACGGGCACTCCACAACCAGCCGCCCCCCAGGATGCCCAGGTAGTTGGCATTGGCACGCAAGGCGGTGAAGCGCGCGCCGCTGATGCGCGGATCCTCACTTTGGTAGGCCACCAGATTGTTGCCGCTGCCGCCCGACAGGTTGGTCGAAACGTCTACCGCATAGCCCCAGACCGCGGTGTTGCTGTCGATCCGGGCGTTGTAGCCCAATGTGAGTGGGCGGCTGCGCCGGAGCATCTGACCGGGTACCGGCGTGCCCGATATTTTGGTGATATCGAAGCGCTTGTCGTCCAGCGCCAAGGTGATGAAGCTGCGGTAGCCACCCTCGGCGGGCAGGTAGTGGCTATAGCTCAGCCCCATGGTCTGGCCGGCACCGGTGCTGGAAAAGGTTCCATAGTTGCCGACCACGGTGGAATGGGTAAAGCTGGCGCCGAGCACGCCGCCGGCGCGGTACAACGGAACGCGGTAGTTCAACCCGATCTGCTGCACATCGCTGGTGCGCTCGATCGACGTGGTGTACGCGCCGACGAACTGGTGGTCCAGGTTGAACACGTTGGCGTGGCTGCCCGATACCGTGAGCCGGTCGCGGCCTGTCTCGCGGGTACCGGCATTGGTCAGGCTGGCTGCGAAACTCCAGGGCCGGGACTCCTTGACAACGATGCGGGCATCGATCTGGTCGGGCACATCCGATTCCTTCAGCGCCACCTGCACCTGTTTGCCCTGGCTTTCGTTGGCGATCGAAGTCTGCACCGATAGCGTCTTGAAATTGGGTGCCTGGCCCTCACGCAGCTCCGGCAGGCTGGCGCGGATGTTGGCCTCGTCATAGCGGCTCAGGCCCTCGACGGTTACCTTGCCGACATTGAACCGGACGATGTCAAGCCGCACCGCGGCGCCGACTTGTTGCGACGGCAACACGACGCGGTGCAGACCGTAACCCCGTGCCTTGAGCGCATCTTCCAGTGCCGCAGTGGCTTTTTGCAGCGTGTCGATGGTCGCATCGGCGCGCAGGAACGGGGCCAGCACCTTGGACGTCTCGCCCTCGGGCAAAGGGTTGTCGCCCATCACGTCGAAGCCGCGGATCGCAAACACCGGCTTGGCCGGCGGGGCCATGGCCTGCTGCGCTGCAACCAGGGTGGGGACGAGGCCCAGCGCCAAAGCGCAAACGAGACGGCTCCCAAGAAAACGCCGGGCCGCTCCCAAGTTTTCTGGCACCCCCTCGGGGGGCCTGGCGAAGCCAGGGCTGGGGGCAATCTTGAGAAAACGCCGGGCCGCTCCCAAGTTTTCTGGCACCCCCTCGGGGGGCCTGGCGAAGCCAGGGCCGGGGGCGCTCGTTACGACAGGACAGGCCCACGCTGCGTTGGCGGGTGACGGGGCGGGCGACGGGGTCTTGGGCATGGTGCGGCGCGTGGTGGCAGTCAATCGGGTCACCGGCAGACGTTGGCCGGCCGGTTCAGGGTTTCGCTCAAGACGGTCTGCAGCAGCGGGTTTGCGCTGTCGGGTCGTGGCGTGCGGTCGAATTCCAGGAACAACGGCGTCAACAACGGGCGCACGGTCGCGCCGGTGTCGGACGCAAACCCGGTCTCGCCCTTGCCCAGGTGCAAGGTTTCGCTGGCGGTGGTGACCTCGATATGGCCATCGCGCACGAACACATACAGGCCCTGTTCGTCCGCCGGCATCTGCGCGGCCGAGAACAGCTTGTCGATGTCCACCGTCACCGTGTCCGGACGGGGCAGGTTCTCCAGGATCGGTGCGCTGATCGCGCGCATGCCGGTGCTGCTGACGAACAGGCCCTGGCCGGCATTGAGTGTCAGCAATGCGGTCTGCCCTGCGGTGCCGAACGAGCCGGTCGGCGTGACCTCGACGCTGCCCAGCCAGGTGAAGAAGTTGCAGGCCTCGTCGCAGGACAGGTCGAGTCCGGTGCCACGAATGCCGATCGTCGCAGTGGCGGTGGAAAATCCTACGTTGCGGTTGTTGGCGCGCCCGATCAGGCCGGTCAGCGCGCGCATCGAACCACGCAACAAGGACACCAGGAACTGACCCTCGGTCGGATTCTTGGCGTCGAACACGAAGGTGTCGACCTTGAACCGGGTCGATGCCCCCAGCGTCAGGCGGCTGTCGTCGCGAAACGCCAGCACACCGCGTGCGGACGTGCCAGTCTCCACCGTCTCGCCGGGGTAGATCGCAGCCCCGTCGACCAGGCGGCGCCGCTGCCCTGCCGCGTCTACGGCCATGAATTCGCCTTGCGGCCCTACCAGTTTGGCGCTGGCCTGGACCGTGTTCGCGCGCGGCTGTTGCTGTACCCGCGATGACTCGGCAGCACATTCGCCCTGGCAGATGCGCGCGTCGAAATCAGTGCCACGGATGCCTACTGTGGCGGTCTTGGTTCGCAGCTTGGCCGCTTCGGGTGCGTTCTTGGAGATCAGGCCGGTGATGGCGCGCAGCCCGCCGGTGAACAGATTCAGCAGCATGCTGTTGTCCGGCGCGTTCTCGCGGAACTTGAAACTCTCGATCACCATGTCGGTGCCCGGGCGCAGCGTCATGCGGGTGCCGTCCTGCATCCGGATGATGGCCGAGGACCCGCTCGAGGTGCTGAGCGTGTCGCCTTCGCGAAACTCCAGCCCCTTGCCCAGTATGCGGGCGGTCTGTCCCGGGCTTTGCGCGAAGCCGACGCCGCGCGCAAACTCCACCTGGCCGATCGGCTCGGACACAGCCTGGGCATGGGCCGGTTGCAACGGCGCGAGCAAAACTGCAATCGCCAGTGCAACGCCCGCCGTCAGGCTTGGGCCAACGCGAACGGCCAACGGGTTGCCGAGCCCTGCGCACCACGTCCACGCCACTGTGCGCCCGACTACGCGCGATCCGGAGGTGCGGCTCATCGGCATATTTCCCCCTCGGTGACGATGCCTTCCAGATCTCTTTTCTTCCTGCTGCCGTCCGGATTGGTTTCCAGCGCGTCGCCCAGCGGTCCGTTGATCACGTCGTCGAGCAAGTCCAGAAAGGTCAACAGGATGTCGCCCGGCGGCTGCAGCGCACTGGCCAGAATTGCCGGCGGCGGTGGTACCGGCAGCCCGCCTGCCGTGTACAGAATGGGTGGCGCGTTGGTGGTGGCAAACGGTCCGAACGTCATGCTGCCGCCGGCCGAAGCTGTCACGCCGTTGCCGCCCACGACGGCGAAGTTCTGTACGAAATTGCTGTCGGCCGTCAGGCTGACGGTATTGCCCGCCAGCACGGCACCGTCGAGCGTGAGATTGCCGGCGCTGGTGAGGTTGGTCGCATGCAGCACAACGCTGCCACCGGCGATGATGCCGCCGGCGCCCACGGTCAACGGACTGTTGGCGATGATGGTGACATCGCCGGCAGGCGCTGAAACTGGCCCGGCCGTGGCGATGGCGCCGGTGTTGGTCAGGTCGATATTGCCGCCGGCGTTGGCCATCGCGCCGATGACCAGTGCGCCGGAATTGACCAGCGCGATGTTGCCGCTGCCGTTGTTGAGCGCCACCAGCGTGCCGATCTGGTTCGACGGGTTGTTCAGCTGGGTGCCCGACAACGATGCCGTCGACACGGCCGCGCCATTGATCGGGCCGGTCTGAGCGATCATCCCGGTCGGCGCAGACAGGGTGATCGATGGGGCGCTGAGGTTGGCAAATACCAGGTTGCCGCTGGACTGGTTGACGAGGATGCTGCCCATCGACACCGAGCCGCCACCGGATTGGCTGAAGCTGTTGGCGACCGTCAAGGCACCGGTGCCGGAAATGGCGCCGCCCGTCTGGCTGAAGTTACCGGCGATCAGGCTGCCACCGACCTGCATCGTGCCGGCGCTTTGGCTCACGCTGGCGGCCGTCAGCGTGCTGCCGACCTGCAGATTGCCGCCACTCTGGCTCAGGCTTGGCGTGTCCAGGTTGGTGCCGAGGACCAGATTGCCGCCGGTGACACTGATCGGTTGCTGGCTGCTCAGGCTTTGCAGGCTGGTGGTGCCCGCCGCCGCGTCAAATACCACGGTGCCTGCGCCAGCGGGTATCGCGACCGACAACACGTTGCCGGTCAACGGCAACACATCCCAGTTCGCGGGGTTGGACCACAGGCTGTTGCCGCCCAAGCCACTCCAGTTGGCAGCGGCCAGTGCGGTGATGCTGCTGACCGTATTGCCGGCCTGGGTCAATGTGTAGTTCAGGCCGCCATTGCCGTCATTGACCGTCACGCCCGATACGCTGACCGTCTTGCCGGTACCAACGGTGGGATCCAGGAATGCGAATGTGCCGCCGCTCAGCGTGTCACCTCCCAGCAGCGCACCAGCCGTGACGATTGCGCCAGCACCGGGCGCAGCAAGGCTTGCGTCGTAACTCTTGCTGACAGCGGCGGTCGATACCGACAACGGCGCCGCGGTGATGGCGCCGATCGCGCCGCTTGCGGTGCCGCCGGCCAGCGCATAACCGAACACCGGTACCGCACCGTCGAGTGCCGATAGCGTGACGCCGCTGACGCTGACCGTCTTGCCGGTACCCACATGGCGCGTGTCATAGTTGCCGGTAGCGCCGCTGCTGACCGAGACGGCATCGCCATCGATGCCGCCGGAGGCCAGGAAGTTGCCCGCGGCCAGGGTGGCGACATTGGTGCCGTCGTAGACCCTGGTGACCGAGCCGGTCAGGCTGACGGTGGCGGTTGGTGCGATCAAGTACAGAAATCCATTGCCAGAGCCCAGAATCGGATTGGCATCGCCGAAGGTCTTGGCGTATTGCTTGAAACCCAGCGCAAGCGCCCCGCGCGTGTCCGCTGCAGGGTCGTTGGAGTACACCAGCCAGCGCGCCGGGGCGGTTACCAACAGCGCCGAAGCACCGGCGCTGTTGCTGAAACTGGTGTCCGTGACTACCTCCAGGCTGTCGCCCGCCAGAGCGCTGGCGACGAGTTGGCCCGGTCCGGTGATACCGATAGCCCCGGTGGCAGTCGCAAACAGGGTGGCGCCAGCGACCAGGTTGCCGATATTGAGCGTTGCCGCATCCAGCGTCACGTCGCCGAGCGTGCGCACGGCGGTCTCGCCGGACAGAGCACCGCCCAAGCTGATGGAGCCGCCCGCTGCGAGGAAGATGTCGCCACCGGCCAGGCCGCTGGCCGGACTGCCGATGCGCGAGCCCGCCGTCGCAACACTGCCGGGATTGAGCGTGATGCCGCCAGTGGCGTCCACAATGATGTTGGTAGTCTGATTGCCGAGCCGACCAGAGCCCAGTGATGCGCCCGCGACACTGCCCCCGGTCAGGACCAGGTCGTTGCCAACGGTCAGGTTCAGATTGGTCGCAGAAGGCGCGCCACCGCCAAATCCACCGATGCGCGCACCGCCGCCGGATGTCCCATTCAAGCTGGTCAATGAGCCACCGCCGGTCAGCAAAACGTTGCCCAGCGCCGTGATGGTCTGGTTTGGCGCGAGAATGCCGGCGAAGTTCTCCTGCCCGGCGGCGCCCGCCTGCAGCACTATATTGTTCGCAGCAATCGACTGCAGCGACGCGGGGCCACTGGCGCGAACGTCCGCGAAGTTGCCCGCCAGGTCGGCGCCTCCGGACGCGCCGCCATTGATCCCGATGTTGGGCGAACCCGCAATCGTCTGGTTGCCGTTGACGGCCTGGATGCGGGCGAAATTGAAGCTGGCGCCGGTTCCGCCTGTCAGGTTGAGCGCCGCACCAGCACTCAGCGTGATGGTCTGTGAAGCGCCGAAGGCCTGGACCCGTGCGAAGTTCGACGCGCCGACGCTGCCCCCTTGCAGTGTCATGCCGCCGCCGGTCATGCCGCCGCCGGTCAGGGTGATGGCTTGATTGCCGGTTCCGGTACTTTCGATGATGGCCCGGCTGCCGTCGCCGGCGCCGACGCTTGGCAACGCACTGCTGCCACCGCTGATGACCAGATTGCCGCCGCCATTGACCGTGATGTTCTGCGCACCGGTGCCGCTGTAGCTGATGATCGCCGAGTTGTTGCCATCGGCGCCAGTTCCGCTGCCGCCCGACACATTCAAGGCACCCCCATTGAGGGTGATGGTCTGCGCGGCACCGCCGGCAAACAGGAAGGAGCTGTTGCCGAATCCGGAACCTCCACCCGTCAGAAGCAGCGCATCGGCATTGATGAACTGACTGCCGCTGGTGGCGCCCACCGAGACACTGGTGCCGGTGCCGGTACCGGGTTGAAGTATGAGCGTTCCAAGCGCGGCCGACAGGGTCTGGGTGCCGGAATTGGTGCGCACCTGCAGGTTGCCGCCAACGGTGTTTCCGTTGCCAAACACCAGATTCAAATCGGTTGCGGTGAGTGTCTGGGCGCCGGAGCCGGTGACCTCCAGCAACGTTGCGCCGGCGCCGCTGGTGGACACCAGGATGCCGGCACCCTTGATATCCATCAAACCGGTGGTGTTGCCGGAGCCGGCGCCCACTTTTAGCGTGCTGGAGTCGATGCTGACGTTGCCAACGGCGGTTCCATCGTTGTCGGCAAAGGCCTTCAGTTGCTGGTTGTCACCCAGGAAGACATTGCCGTTGAGCCAAAAAACATGATTGTTTGCCCGTATCTCGACATCATGGTTGAACGGTGTAGCAACCGAGCCCAGGTCGTCTCCGACGAAATTGTTGCCGGTCAACGGGCGCAACATGCCAGCGTTGATGTTGCCGTTGCTCAAGCCGGTCTGCATGACCAGGTCACCCGTACCGTCCAGCCGACCGATGTCGAGTACCGAGGCCGAAACCTGCTGGAGATCAGCGGGCGACAGGCTCAGCACGCCGCCGGACGGACTGCTTTCGATATGCACGTTGCGCGTCAGATCCAGCGGGCGCAGGACCACCCGTCCGCCGCCGTTGGATACCGGGCCGGTGATGTTCAGGTCGTCGGCGGTGATGCGCGCGGTCTTGCTGCCTGCCATCGTGACGCCGGTCACCGCCAACGTGGTTCCGGTCGCGTTGGTGAAGAACATGTCGCCGGTGTCGAAGAACGGCAGCGTTGCATTGAGGCTGCCCACCTGGTTGAGCGGGCTGTCCAGCAGTATCGCGACGCCGGCGCTGGCGGTCAGCAGATTGACGGAGACCAGGCTGCTGGTGCCTTCGGTGATGCTCCCGCCGGCATTGATGGTGGCATTGCCGGTGGTGCGGATGCCGGTGCCCACCGTACCGTTGCTGTTGAACGCGACATTGCCGGTGGCGGTCAGGGTGACGTTGCCGGGTCCATTGGCGGCGGCGCCGTGGCCGATGCGGGCCCCACTGGCGCTGCCGGCATTGAGCACGATATTGGCCGCGTCGATCGAGACCGTCGCCGTGGCATTGGTCTGGCTTGCGCCAGCACCGATGGCCGCGCCACTGATCGCACTGACATTGCTGCCCATCAGCGTCACGTTGCCGCCGCTGTTGATATCAATGATCGTGCTGCCGAGATCGCCAGTACTACCCAGCCCGATGAAGGCGCTGGAGTTGTCGCTCGCGCTGCTGGCATCGAGCGTTACGTTGCCCACAACGTTGAAGGTTTGCGTTCGCCCGCTGGAGCCAGATCCGCCGATGGAGGCGAAATTGAAGCCGGTGCCGGTACCGCCGGTCAGGATCAGGTCGCCGCCGTTGACATTGAGCACCAGGTCGCCGGCATTGACAAAAATGCCAGCCCCATTGCCGATGCCGGAGTTTCCGCCTTGAATCAGCGCGCTTGCGCCGGTGGTGATGGTCTGCAGAGCGGCGCCGTTGTTGCTGATCATGGCGCAGGCCCCGCCTGTCAGAGTGTTGCAGGTGGAAGCGGAGCCAACCGCCGTGCCGCCGGTTATCGAGAGCCCCCCGCTGGTCGACACGGTTTGCGCGCCGACGTTGTTGAATATGCCATTGTTCTTGCCCGCCTCGGTGCCGCCGCGGATCGTGATCGATCCACTCTGGGCGCCGGTCCCTGCTGTGATGACCTGGGAGTTGCCGGTGATGAACGATACATTGGCAGCCGCGGAATCTCCAATGACGATGGCGTTGCTGCTGGCAGCGCCGTTCAGCGTCACGGTCTGTGCTGCATCATTGCGGATACCCGCATCGTTCTCGACCCCGGCCGCGCCGCCCCGGATGGTCAGCGAACTGGCGCTCACGAGCTGGGTACCCGCTGCGGTGCGGGCCCGGATCTGCGCGAAATTGCCAAGCCCGGTTGCCCCGCCACTGGCACCACCAACGATGGTGATGCCGGGTGCGCCGCTGATGGACTGGCTGCCGTTGGCCGCCTCGACGCGGGCGAAGTTCAGGCTGGCGCCTGTGCCGCCGGTGAGCGTGAGCGTTCCGCCCGACGCAAAGTTGACAGTCTGCATGTCGCCCTGTGACCTGAACTGGGCCAGGTTGGTGGTGCCGCCGCCGCCTTGCAAGTTGACGGCGCCGCCGCCGACGATGGTGATCGACTGGCTGAATCCGACGCTACCGTTCTGGGCAATCCGGCCCATGTTGTCCGTACCCGCCGCTCCGCCCGTGATCGCGATCGACGCCGCTTCAATCGTCTGGCTTCCCAGCGGCACCATCAACTCGGCCAGATTGCCGACACCGGAGTTGCCGCCCTGCAAACTGATGGTGGGCGCATCGGCCGCCGTGAGGCCTTCGATTGTCTGCGACCCGTTGTTTGCAACGATCTGCGCCAGGTTGTCGGTACCGGCGCCGCCGCCGGTCAGGCTGATGTTGCTACCCGGCGCGCTGAACTGGATCCGTTGCGCGGTGCCATGCGAGCGCACCCGGGCCACATTGAAGTTTCCGCCACCGCCCAGCATCGTCAGGTCGCCGCCGTCCTTGATCGTGATCGTCTGAGTGCTGCTGTTCCCGGCGCCGGTGGTGTCGCCCTGTCGCAACTGCGCCACGTTTTCGTTGCCGGTGGCGCCGCCGGTCAGATTGATGGACGATGCGGCGATATCCTGATTGCCGGCCACGGCGATGATCAGTGCGCGATTGCCTTCGTTGATGGCGCCGCCAAGGCCGCCGGATGCGCCGCCAAACAGGCTGATTGCGGGCGCATGCGCGGCAATGTCGCCCCGGATGGTCTGGGTGCCGCTGATGGCTTCGATCTTGGCGTGGTTGTCGCTGCCCAGTATGCCGCCGGTCATGGCGATGCTGCCCCCGACCGCCGTGAATTCGATCAGTTGCGCTATGCCATCGGAACGGATGGATGCGAAGGCGCCATTGCTGAGGTTCTCAAGGTTGGCATCGACCCCGACCCCGACCCCGACGGGGTTGGGGTTGGCGGTGCCGCCTTGAAGCGTGATCGATCCACCACCGCCTACCGTGATTGTCTGGCGGGTTCCGGCCACGTCATTGATCTTGAAAACGATCGCCGCGTTCTTCAGCTCCCCCAGGCTGCTGCCGCCGCCTCCGGTCAGAGCAAGACCGCCGTTGCCGACAGTGATGAATTGATCGGCGCCGGCGACGATGCCTGCAAGGTTGTTGGTGCCACCAGCGCCGCCCAGCAGCGCAATGCCGTTGGCGATGATCGTCTGGGTACCGAACTCGGCATTGATGACGGCCAGGTTGCCATGCGTGTTGCCGCCGGCGTCGGTGGCGCCGCCGCCGCTGGCGCCGCCGGTGAGCGTGATCTGGCGGGCACCGGTGATGTCCTGTGTGCCGGCGCCAGCGTAGATCTCCGCATAGGCGTCGCTGCCGACCGTGCCGCCAGTCAGGCTGATCGTGCGGCCAACCCCGGAGCCGCTGAAGTCGATCATCTGGCTGTCGCCCAGGTCACTGCGGATCGATGCATGGCTGCCATTGCCGTCGCCCACGCCCGTCAGCGCCGAAGAACCGCCGGTCAGGCTGATGAATCCGCTGCCATTGACGGTAATGTCCTGGCGCGTGCCGGGGCCGCCATTGTGTTCGACATTGGCGGAGTTGCCGGTCTCGATGCCGGTGCCACTGCCGCCAACCAGTGTCAGTCCACCGCTGTCGACGTCGATGATCTGGTCGCCAAAACCGGCAATGCGCGCGTAGTTGCCCACGCCCAGTCCGCCACCCGAAGTGCCGCCGGTGACGGTGATGCCGCCTGCGCCGGTCACCGTTTGGGTACTGCCGCCGGCGCTGGAAATCAGTTCGGCATGGTGCGACGTGCCGACCGATCCACCGTTGACCTGCAAATTGCCGCCGCCAAGGAAAGTCACTGTCTGCGCGATGCCCGCACTGGAAACGATCGCCGAATTGCCCGAGCCCGCGCCGCTGCCACCGGCGATGATGAAATTGGCGCCGCCAGTGACGGTGATCGACTGGCTCGACCCTGCACCGGTGCTGGCGATGGCCGCGCTGGCGTTGCTGCCGCCGGTGCCGCCCAGCACCTGGACGCCGAACGCGGTGATGGTTTGATCGCCGACGGCGCGCATTTGCGTCAGGGCGCCAGCGCCGCCCTGTACCGTCAGGTTGCCCGCTGCATTGACGCCCATCGAGCCGGCGGCGGTGGACATGGTTCCGGCCGACTGCAGCATCGAACCGCCGGAAAGCAGCGTCATATTGCCACTGGCCGTGACGTTGTGCGCCAACGTCAGGTTGGTGGCCCCGCTGAGCAGGATGTCCGAGCCGCTCAATGCGCCCGGTGTCGTGAGGCCGCCGGCGCCGCTGAGCAGGCTCAGTTGCGCGGTTCCGGTGTTGATTGCGCCGGCGGGCACGCTCAGTGTGCCGCCGGCCTGCAAATACAGGTTGCTGTTGGCAAGCTGGCTGCGGGAGGTCACGGTCAGCGCGTTTGCATCGACCAGCGTGATGTGGGCGGCCGTAATATCGACGCTGGAAAAATCGTTGCTGGTGACACCGAGCAGCGCGTCGCTGCTGCCCGCATTGATGGTTGATGGGCCTCCGACGGTCACACTGCCGGCGGTCTGACTGATCAGCCCGCCACCTCCGACCAAAGCCAATGAACCGGCGCCGGTGCTGACATTGCCGTTGAGCAACAGGCTGATGGCGGCGGCACTGCCGTCTGAGCGCAGTACGACGTTGCCGCCATTACTGTTGACGGAGGCATTCATGCGCACTGCACTGCCGGAGGGCCCGGGGCCGCCAGAGCCGGGCGCATTCGCGTACAGCGTCACGTCTCCCTGGTTGGTGTTGATGGCCGCATCGACCGTAATGATGCCGCCGGCCAGGGCCGTCAGGCTGGCGTTGAGCGTTGCCAGGTTTAGCGGGTCATTGAAGTTGATGTTCTCGGTTGCCTGGAGCACGACATTGCCGCCGATGGCATTGAGCGTTGCGGGCGAAACCGTCTGCGTGGATCCTGGCAAGTCCGCGAATTGGTCCACATCGCTTGGGTTGGCCGCCGCACCGGCAATGGCGACGATGATGTGCCGCGGGTCCAGCAACAAGGTACCGGTCAATCCATGGCTGGCACGGGTATCGACGATGGCGGCAAATGCCAGCGTCTTTTTGCCGGAGACCTCGACAAAACCACCGTCACCGCTGCTGGGGCCGCCGCGGGCGCTGATGCTGCCATAGGCCTGGGTCTGGTTGTCGGCCCAGACGATGACGCGTCCGCCGTTACCGGCGTCGGTCGCATCGGCGTGCAAGCTCGCCTGCGGACCCAGGAAGGTCTTGTCAGCATTGGGTACGGCCGGGTTCTTGCCCTGGAAATCGCCACCGACGCGGATGTTTCCACCCCCGATGCGGCCCGAGGCGTCGACCAGGGCCTGATCGGTCACCGCGACCCGGTGTCCCAGCACATCGATGCCGCCGCCGCGGCCACCGGTGGCCTGCAACTTGCCGCCGCCCTCTACATAAGCATCGTCAGAAGCCTTCAGCACGATCGTGCCGCCGTCGAGCGTGGCCGTGGTGGCCTGGATTTCGCCGCTGTGGCGCAAGGTGCCAGCGAAAATGCCGACCGCGCCGCCTTCAAGGCGGCCCAGGTTGCGCGCCTCGTGCTCCCGCGCCTGCACCAGCAGCGAGATGCCCTCGAGCCCGCGGCCGGTGATCTCGACCTGCTGGCCCGCCGCCAGGATCGTGCTGCCGCTGGGTGCCTGCACCAGCGCGCTGGTGCCCATGCCAATGTGTGGCGCAATCAGCACCACGTCGCCGTCACGCGCGGTGATCCGGCCGTCGACGGTCAGCCCGGCACCGCCGCCCAGTGCATCGACGCCGCCGTTGGTGCCGAAACGCAACCGGCCGGCCAGCGCATCGGCATCGGTCATGCGCAGCGCCGACGCCGTGAAACCGGCGGTGTCGACAACCGCTCCTGCGCCGACCGTGATGCCGGACTGATTGACCAGCACCAACCGGCCATTGGACGACAGGTTGCCGAAGATGGCCGAGGGCGTAGGGGTGACAACCCGGTTGATGGAAAGACTGTTGGCGCCGGGTTGAATGAACTGGGCGCTGGTGCCGGCCGACAGTGAAAAACTCTGCCAGTTGATGGCCGAGTGGCCGGTGCCGGCGCCATTCTGGGTGGTCACCACCAATTGGTTGGGTGCGGGTTTGCTGATACTGGCCTGGCCATGGATGGCGACGCCACCCGTGGGAAGTGTCTGGGCCAATGCGGCTCCGGCGGCAAAGGCGCCGGCAAGTGCAACCGCCAGCGTCGTGGGTCTGGACCGCCAGGGACCGTTCGACTTTGCCTTGGTTCCCAAGAGGGCAAACGCATCAGCGCTTGACGTGCAACGGTTCGCCATCATTACTCCTGCCTGGGTCGACCCGCCGAATCGCGACCGTTGTAGCATGCGTCGCGCTCAGACGGTGCATTGGCACGACGCCAAGGATTTGTCCCAGTGAATCAGAATCGAGTCTAGCGGCGATTCCCCGCAACCCATTGAGCAATTTCTCCCGGGAAACGGGGATGTTGTGCTCCGCCAACAGGCGAGACTGCGCCTCAGCGCCTTTGCAGCAGACGGGCCGCTTCGAGCGCGAAATAGGTCAACACGCCGTCCGCCCCGGCCCGTTTGAAGGCCAGCAGGCTTTCCAGCATCACCGCGTCATGGTCCAGCCAGCCGTTCTGCGCGGCCGCTTTGAGCATTGCGTATTCTCCGCTGACCTGGTAGGCAAACGTCGGCACATGAAACGTGTCCTTGACGCGGCGAACCACGTCCAGGTAGGGCATACCCGGCTTGACCATCACCATGTCGGCGCCTTCTGCGATGTCCATGGCCACTTCGCGCAAGGCCTCGTCGCTGTTGCCCGGGTCCATCTGGTAGACCTTCTTGTTGCTCTTGCCCAGGTTGGCGGCCGAGCCGACCGCGTCGCGAAAAGGCCCGTAAAACGCGCTGGCGTACTTGGCGCTGTAGGCCATGATGCGGGTGTGGATGCAGTGCTTGGCCTCCAGCGCCTGGCGGATGGCGCCGATGCGGCCGTCCATCATGTCGCTGGGCGCGACGATGTCGACACCGGCGCGGGCCTGGACCAATGCCTGGCGTACCAGGATATCGACGGTTTCGTCATTCAGGATGTAGCCGTTGGCAGCCGGGTTCGGGTCCAGCACGCCGTCCTGTCCATGGCTGGTGTAGGGGTCCAGCGCCACATCGGTCATCACGCCCAGGTCCGGGAACTGCTTTTTCAGTTCGCCCACGACCCGCGGGATCAGCCCGTTCTCGTTCAAGGCTTCACTGCCGTCCGGGGTCTTGAGCGCCGGATCGATGACCGGGAACAAGGCCATCACCGGTATCCCGAGGTCGACACATTGCCGGGCCACTGGCAGTAACAGGTCCAGGCTGAGCCGCTCCACGCCCGGCATCGACGCGACTGCCTCGCGGCGCTGCGCGCCGTCCACGACAAACACCGGGTAGATCAGGTCGCTTGGGCCAACGGTGCTTTCGCGCACCAGGTCGCGGGTAAAGCCATCTCGGCGCAAACGGCGAGGGCGACCGAGGGGGTAGGGTGCAAATGGCGTCATGGGCAAAATTGTGCATCAATGGCGCAGCGTGGCCGCCCAGACTTTTTGGTCCAAGCGTGCGGCTGGGCCGGCCTGATCCTTTGCCGCCAGCAACTGTCGTCGAAACGACACATTTGTAACAATAGTATTGAATCAAACAGCCTTCTTTGCTAAATTTCAGCTGGGCGGTTTGCCGCTCCCCGCTTTTCCTCCCTGAGCGGGGCCTTGATGTGTGACAGCAAAAAAGGCTTACTCCCCCAGCCCTCGGGCTGGGGGTTTTTTTGGTGCGCCCAGCATGGGCGCACTCCTGGATGTGCACTGTTTAGCAATGGCGCCCGCCAGGCGGACCGCGGGCCTTGCCCTAAACTGGTTGGATGCTCTGGATCAAGGCCCTGCACATCGTCTTTGTGGCTAGCTGGTTTGCCGGCCTTTTCTACTTACCCCGGATCTTCGTGAATCTGGCGATGGTGCAACCCGGTTCAATCGCCGAGCGCGATCGGCTGCTGCTGATGGCGACCAAACTGTTGCGCTTCGCCAGTATCCTGTCGTGGCCAGCCATCGGATTCGGCGTCTGGATGCTGGTGCTATTGTGGGCGGTACCGGGATTCGGGCAGGCACCTGGCAATGGATGGCTGTATGCCAAGCTGGCCGTCGTCGTAGCCGCGCTGGCCTACCAGGAGAGCTGTGGCTACCTGTTGCGGCGTTTCAGGGAGAACCGCGAACACCATGGGCATCGGTGGTTCCGATGGTTCAACGAGTTGCCCGTCCTGCTGCTGCTCGCAGCCGTAGTCCTGGTGGTAGTCAAGCCGTTCTGATTCGCCCCGGCAGATGCAAAAGACATCCGCATGGCCGCTGGCGCTGAGCTCCATCGGCCTGATCATGTATGCCAGCCTCTACCCTTTCGCCGATTGGCGCGACCAGGGCGTTGCGCCATGGGTGTTCCTGGTCACGCCCTGGCCGCAGTATTGGACCGGTTTTGATGTTGGTGCCAATATTCTGGGCTATGTGCCGGCCGGCTTTTTCCTTGCCCTGACCGCCCGCCGTACCGGGCGCGCGCGTAACGCGGTGGTGGGCGCCACGCTCGTGTGTCTGCTGTTGTCCGCGTCCATGGAGACCGTGCAGATCTATCTGCCGTCACGGGTTCCTTCAAATGCGGATTTTGGCCTCAATGTGCTGGGTGGCTGGATCGGCGCGCTGGCCGCATCCCTGCTGGAGCGCGTAGGCGCGCTCGACCGATGGGGTCGCGTCCGGGCGCGCTGGTTCGTGGCGGATGCTCGCGGCGCGCTTGTCTTGCTGGCGTTGTGGCCGGTGGCACTGCTTTTTCCATTGGCCGTTCCATTGGGGCTCGGCCAGGTACTCGAACGGGCCATGGGTGGGCTGGAACTGGTGCTGGCGGACACGCCATTTTTACCGTGGCTGCCGGTGCGGGACCTGGAGTCGCAGCTCCTGGTACCGCAGGTCGAGTTCTTCTGTGTCATGCTGGGCCTGCTGATTCCATGCCTGTTGGGCTATTGCGTCGTGCGACCCGCCATGCGCCGGGCGGCGTTTGCGCTGGCGACGGCGGCGATCGGGGTGGCCATGACGAGCCTGTCCGCCGCGCTGACCTACGGCCCACAACAGGCCTGGGAATGGGTTCATTTACCGGTGCTGGTTGGCCTCGTGTCCGGCTTGATGCTGGCGTTGGCTTTGGTCCAGGTTCCGCATCGCGTCGGGGCTGCGCTGGCCTTGCTGGCGATGGGCATGTTCCTGAGCCTGCTCAACCAGGCCCCCGCCGATCCGTATTTCATGCTGACGCTGCAGACCTGGGAGCAGGGGCGGTTCATCCGGTTCCATGGCCTTGTACAGTGGCTGGGATGGTTGTGGCCTTACGCCGCCGTGGTGTATCTGCTGCAACACAGCTGGCACCAGGGCAGGGAAAACTAGAATTCCGGCATGTCCGAACCAGTCCCTGACGCGCGCGCCACGCCATCCTCCTATTACCAGCGGCACATCTTCTTTTGCTTGAACGAGCGCAAGAACGGCGAAGCCTGTTGTGCCCAGCATGCGGCACAGGCCGGCTTCGACCGCTGCAAGCAACGGGTCAAGGCGGCTGACCTGTCCGGCCCCGGGCAGGTGCGCGTCAACAAGTCCGGCTGCCTGGACCGCTGCGCTGGCGGGCCAGTGGCGGTGGTCTATCCGGAAGCGGTCTGGTACAGCTATGTGGATGCGCATGACATTGACGAGATTGTCGAGTCGCATCTCAAGCGTGGCCAGGTGGTCGAGCGACTGGTGATGCCAGCACATCTCGGACGCTGAAGCGTCTGTCTGGCGGTTCCACGGTCTGGCGCTGGTCCGGCCCGGTGGGTGTCTGGGCCCGTCACCTCCGGTTACCCGTCAGATCGAGAATCGCGCTTGATTTTCAGGGACAATCATCGGTTTTGTGAATACTTCTGATGTGCCACGTGGGTGGCCGCTCCCGATTCCCGATGCCGTGCAACGGCGCCATCTGCAGGCCGGCCATGACTGGACGGCCCGCCAGCGGCCAATCCCCAAGACCCAATATGAAGACCCTGATATTTGCCCTCGCATTCGCGTTGTCCCTCGCCGCTGGCGCCCAGACACCCCAGCCACCGGAAATTGCCGCCCGTTCGTATCTGCTGATGGATGTCACCTCCGGTCAGGTGCTGGCGGAAAAAGACGCGCAATCCAGTGTAGAACCGGCATCGCTGACCAAGTTGATGACGGCTTATCTGGTGTTCGACGCGTTGCGCAGCAAAAAGATCACGCTGGCGCAGGCGTTGCCGGTCAGCGTGCGGGCCTGGAAGATGGAAGGCTCGCGCATGTTCATCGATCCCAAGATGCAGGTGCCGGTCGAGGACCTGATCAAGGGCATGATCGTGCAATCGGGCAACGATGCCACGGTGGCGCTGGCCGAAGGTGTGGGCGGGACGGTCGAACAATTCGTCAAGCTGATGAACGACCAGGCAAAGGCCCTGGGCATGACCGCCACCGGATACCGTAACCCGGAAGGCCTGACCGAGGCCGGCCACACCACAACCGCGCGGGATCTGTCTATTCTGGCCAGCCGGTTGATGAAGGATTTCCCGGAGTACGTCGGGTATTACGCGATCAAGAAATACCGCTACCAGGGTACGCCGGCTAGCAACGACAACAATCGCAATCTGCTGTTGTACCGGGATCCGTCGGTCGATGGCCTCAAGACCGGATTCACCGAAGCCGCCGGCTACTGCATGATCGTCACGGCCAAACGCGATTTTCCCAACCTGGTGCAGGTGGGTGCGCCGGCGGGCAGCATCGAGGCCAATGGCGGTCGGCGCCTGTTGTCCGTCGTATTGGGCGCTGCGAGCGAGAACGCCCGCGCCAACGAATCGCAAAAATTGGTCAACTGGGGCTACACCGCGTTCGAGGCCGTCAAGTTGTTCGACGCGAACCAGCCCGTGGTTACGCCCGCCGTCTGGAAAGGCACCGCTGCGACCGTCAAGCTCGGCCGTGCGCAGCCGGTAATCGTGACGGTGCCGGCGGGGTCTGCTGGCAAGATCACTACCCAGATTGCCCGCCCGGATCCTTTGGTGGCCCCATTTTCCAAAGGCCAGACCGTGGGTACCCTGAAGGTTTTGGCTGGTGAACAAGTGGTTGCCGAATTGCCTTTGCTGGCGCTTGAGGATGTGCCGCAGGCTGGCCTTATGGGTCGCGCCTGGGACGCAATCCGACTGTGGATCAAGTGATTTTGCGTGACCTGTTCTGACGCCGCCAACCGCAGCGAAGCTTCGCTGCCAGGTTGTTGCGGCGACTGTGCGCGGGCTTGACCGGGGCGTTTTGGGATGGGGAACGGGTCGCCGCCGGGTTGAAATACGGTCGACGCAGACCTGATTCGGTCTGCCGTTTGCAGGTCGGAGTTGATGCCCGCTTTTCGGCTTGCGGCGCCAAAACTGCGCTGCTATACTCATAGGCTTTTCGGAATTTTCCGAAGGGATCACGTTTTTTGTCGAATTTACAACGTTTAGGGACGTTCAACTGCAAACGCCATTGGTCTGCCATGGTGTCTGCCTACAGGAGGCTTTGGTGCCAACCATTAACCAGCTAGTTCGTCAGGGGCGCGAGGTCGAAAAGATCAAGTCCAAGAGCCCGGCGATGGAAAACTCTCCGCAGCGCCGTGGCGTCTGCACCCGCGTATACACCACGACTCCCAAGAAGCCCAACTCGGCGCTGCGCAAAGTCGCCAAGGTGCGCTTGACCAACGGTTTCGAGGTCATTTCCTATATTGGCGGCGAAGGCCACAACCTGCAGGAGCACTCCGTGGTGCTGGTGCGCGGCGGCCGGGTCAAGGACTTGCCCGGTGTGCGTTACCACATCGTGCGCGGATCGCTTGATCTGCAGGGCGTGAAGGACCGGAAGCAGTCGCGTTCAAAGTACGGCGCCAAGCGTCCGAAGAAGGCCTGATCGGCCTGCATGTCTGGCGGGTCGACTGACTCGCGCGCAAGAAGAGCGTTGAATTTTCGGTTGTCGGTGTCTGGTGCCTGCCCTGGCTGGCGGCATCGGGCGAAATGGCCCGAACTCCGGGATTGTCCGGATGGGTCGAGTAAGTGGGGGTCCGAGTGGCTCCCGCGGCGCTTGCAAGAGTGCCAACTGAAGCAAAGAGGTGAAAAATGCCACGTCGTCGCGAAGTCCCTAAACGTGAAATCCTGCCGGACCCCAAGTTCGGCAATGTCGAGTTGTCCAAATTCATGAACGTGATCATGGAAGGTGGCAAAAAAGCGGTCGCCGAGCGCATCATTTATGGTGCCCTGGAGCAGATCGAGAAGAAAAACCCGGGCAAGGATCCAGTCGAAGCCTTCACCATGGCGATCAACAACGTCAAGCCGATGGTTGAAGTCAAATCGCGCCGCGTGGGTGGTGCGAACTACCAGGTACCTGTCGAGGTGCGGCCAATCCGCCGCCTGGCTTTATCGATGCGCTGGATCAAGGAAGCCGCCCGCAAGCGCGGCGAGAAGTCCATGGCCATGCGTCTGGCCAATGAACTGATGGAGGCCACGGAAGGCCGTGGTGGTGCCATGAAAAAGCGTGACGAAGTGCACCGCATGGCCGAGGCCAACAAGGCTTTCTCGCACTTCCGCTTCTAAGCGGGGATCCCGGTTCGGGTGCGGCCAGCCCATCGGCTGGTCGCTGTCGTGGTATGGATGGTTCTGGGCCTGGCCCTATTTTCCATTGCCGACCAGGCCCGCCAAGCCTTGCCGTTGTTGCCCTGGTCCGAGTGGCAGCTTGCGCAGGGCGGCTTTTAGTATTTATCGGCCAATTAAGGATTGATCATGGCTCGCGTTACTCCCATCGAACGCTATCGCAACATCGGTATCTCGGCGCACATTGACGCTGGCAAGACCACCACGACCGAACGTATTCTTTTTTATACCGGTGTGAACCACAAGATCGGTGAGGTCCACGATGGCGCTGCCACCATGGACTGGATGGAGCAAGAGCAGGAGCGCGGCATCACGATAACCTCGGCTGCCACCACCTGTTTCTGGCGCGGCATGGATACGTCCCTGCCCGAGCACCGCATCAACATCATCGACACTCCCGGCCACGTCGACTTCACGATCGAAGTCGAGCGGTCGATGCGTGTGCTGGACGGTGCGTGCATGGTCTATTGCGCGGTTGGCGGTGTGCAGCCCCAGTCCGAGACGGTCTGGCGCCAAGCCAACAAGTACAAGGTGCCGCGTCTGGCCTTTGTCAACAAGATGGACCGCACCGGTGCCAACTTTTTCAAGGTTCATGATCAGATGCGCCTGCGCCTGAAGGCCAACCCGATCCCGATCGTGATTCCGATCGGTGCCGAAGAGAATTTCAAGGGCGTGGTCGATCTGATCAAGATGCGGGCCATTTTCTGGGACGAGGCGTCCCAGGGCATGAAGTTCGAGTACCGCGAAATCCCGGCCGAATTGGAGGCTACGGCCAAGCAATGGCGTGAGAAGATGGTCGAGGCCGCGGCCGAGGCGTCGGAAGAACTGATGAACAAGTACCTCGAAGAGGGCGACCTGTCCGAGGAAGAAATCATGCTGGGCATCCGCACGCGGACGATCGCCAGCGAGATCCAGCCGATGTTCTGCGGATCCGCGTTCAAGAACAAGGGCGTGCAGCGCATGCTGGACGCCATCATCGAGTTCATGCCTTCGCCGATCGATATCCCGCCGGTTGGCGGTACCGACGAGGATGAGGCGCCCGTTACCCGCAGGGCGGACGACAGCGAGAAATTTTCGGCGCTCGCATTCAAGCTGATGACCGACCCGTTCGTCGGCCAGTTGACGTTCGTGCGTGTGTATTCCGGTGTCCTGCAAAAGGGCGACAGCGTCTACAACCCGATCCGCGGCAAGAAGGAACGCATCGGACGTATCGTGCAGATGCACGCCAACAACCGCGAAGAGGTCAGCGAGATCCGCGCCGGCGACATTGCCGCATGCGTCGGCTTGAAGGACGTCACCACCGGCGAGACCTTGTGTGATCCATCGGCAATCGTATTGCTCGAGCGCATGGTGTTCCCGGAGCCGGTGATCACCCAGGCCGTCGAGCCCAAGACCAAGGCCGATCAGGAAAAAATGGGTATCGCCCTGCAGCGTCTGGCGCAGGAAGACCCGTCATTCCGCGTCAAGACCGATGAAGAGTCGGGTCAGACATTGATCGCCGGCATGGGCGAGTTGCACCTTGAGATCATCGTCGACCGCATGAAGCGCGAGTTCGGTGTCGAGGCCAACGTCGGCAAGCC
>JAYUQC010000006.1:0-17961 GCA_043759735.1 Rhodoferax sp. | reverse complement strand
ATTGGCGCCGGCATGTGCTTCGAGGACATGATCGTGTCACCCGAGTATTGCGTGAACCGGTTCGGCAAGACGCTGTACCAGGGCGATGAAACCGCTGAATTGCGCTGGGGTGATGCCCGTGGCTGACAGGAAGGCGTCCGACATGGCACAGCCGCCAGCAAAGCAGGCATCCGTACGCATTCAACCGGTGGTTTTGTCGGGCGGATCGGGCACCCGGCTGTGGCCGTTGTCGCGCGAAAAATATCCCAAGCAACTACTGCCGCTGATCGGCGACGACTCGCTCCTGCAGGCCACGGTGCGTCGCTCCGACAACATCGGCAACGCCATGGCGCCACCCATGGTGGTGTGCAACGAAGAATACCGTTTCATCATCGCCGAGCAGCTGCGGCTGATGGGCAAACCGGGCACCATCGTGCTCGAGCCGGCCGGGCGCAATACCGCACCGGCCCTGACACTGGCGGCACTGGCCGCTGAGACCGATGACGCCGGCGACCCGGTGCTGCTGGTCATGCCGGCCGACCATGTCATCCTGGACACCGACGCTTTCCGCACCGCGGTACGGCACGGCGCCGCATTGGCATCACAGGGCATGGTGGTGACCTTTGGCATCACACCGGATGCGCCGGAGACGGGCTACGGCTACATCCAGGGCGGCGGGCCACTGCCAGCGGACGCTGTGGACCGTGGCGATGCACGGCTGATCGCCCGCTTTGTCGAAAAGCCGGACCTCAAGACCGCCCAGGCCTATCTGGCCGAGGGCTCGTATTTGTGGAACAGCGGCATCTTCTTGCTGCGCGCATCGGTCTGGCTGTCGGCCATCGGCAGTTGCCGCCCCGACATCTTGTCCGCCTGCGTGGCGGCGTGGAGGGGCGTGGCACGGGACGGTGATTTTGCACGGGTCGCCAAGGATGCGTTCGCGGCCTGCCCGTCCGATTCGATCGACTATGCGGTGATGGAGCGCATCACCAGCAACAGCCGCGATGCCGCCAACGGCATCTCTGATCTGCCGACGGGTGTCGTGATTGCGCTGCAGGCCGGCTGGTCGGATGTCGGCGCCTGGGACGCGTTGTGGCAGGTCCTGCCCAAGGACGCGCAGGGCAATGTGGCGCAGGGCGACGTGCTGCTGCACGACTGCCACGACACGCTGGCGCTGTCGGACAGCCGTCTGGTGGCCTGCGTGGGTGTCAGCAACCTGGTGGTGGTGGAAACGCCTGACGCGATCCTGGTTGCGCACAAGGACCGAACACAGGACGTCAAGAAGATCGTCGATGCGCTCAAGCAAAGCAAAAGGTACGAGGGCCAGACGCACCGCAAGATGTTCCGCCCCTGGGGTTGGTATGACAGCGTGGACAGTGGCGCCCGATTCCAGGTCAAGCGCATCGTGGTCAAGCCCGGTGGTACCCTGTCGTTGCAGATGCACCACCACCGCGCCGAACACTGGATCGTCGTCAGCGGCACGGCCAAAGTGACGCGGGGCGAGGAGACCTTTCTGGTTTCAGAGAACGAATCGACCTATATTCCCCTGGGCACGACCCATCGGCTGGAGAATCCGGGCCGGGTGCAACTCGAGATGATCGAAGTGCAATCGGGTACCTACCTGGGTGAGGACGATATTGTGCGGTTCGAAGACAAATACGGGCGCTGATGCCGGCAGGCCGTTGCAAGGCTGTGCCTTGCGGCCCTGACCCGCATGCTGCGAGGAGGCAGATGTGAAAAAGCGGTCGCCAGCGGCCCATATCCGCAGGCTGTGGCACGAAGGCCTGCGCAAGGTGTTTTCGTTGTTTCCGCGCTCGGCGCGGTTTGCCATCTTCCGTTCGTTCGTCGACTGCGACCCGGCGCCCGACAAGCGCCTGGTGCTCAAGATCGCGGAGACCCGGGAAGAACTGGAAGCCTGCTTCAAGCTTTTGCATGACGCCTATGTCAGCAGCGGCTTCATGAAGCCGGCCCCCTCCGGACTTCGGGCGACCGTCTACCACGCACTGCCTACGACCACCACGCTGTGCGCCAAGTTCGACGGCGAAGTCGTGGGCACGTTGTCGCTGATCCGCGAAAGCGTGTTCGGATTCCCATTGCAGGCGATCTTCGACCTGAAAGCGGTGCGCGCGCGGGGCGGCAAGATCGCCGAGGTGTCGGCGCTGGCAGTACACCCGGACTTCCGCAAGACCGGTGGCGCGATTCTGTTCCCGCTGATGAAGTTCATGTACGAGTACTGCACCACGTTCTTTGACACCCGGCATCTGGTGATCGCCGTCCATCCCAACCGCATCGAGATGTACGAGTCGCTGCTGTTCTTCAGGCGGCTGACCGAGAACACGGTCGACAACTACGACTTCGCCAATGGAGCGCCGGCGATCGGCGCCACGCTGGACCTGCGCACCGCGCCGAAAAAATACAAGGCTGCGTACGACAGAAAAAAGCGGCGCAAGAACCTGTACGACTATTTCGTTCGCACCGAATTGCCCAACATCGTGCTGCCCCAGCGCAGGTACCACACGACCAACGACCCGGTCATGACGACCGATCTGCTGGACCACTTCTTCAACCAGCGCACCCAGGTCTTCGAGCATCTGACCAACCGCGAGAAGATGCTGCTGCATGCGATCTACGATCAGCCCGAGCACCAGCAAATGCTGCCCAAGATGATCGACCCGCCCAAAAGCGGCAAGCAACTGCGACAGCACCAGCGTTATTCACTCAAATGCCCGGGCAATTTTCTGGTGCAGACCGACGGCAAGCCGATAGTGACCAGCCTGCGGGTCGTCGAGTTGTCTGTTTTCGGCTTTCTGGCGCATGCCGATTCGGAACTGCCGGTGCGGGTCTGGGGCGACGCGACCGTGGAGTTGGGCAACAACGAACAATCCACCGTGCGGGCGATGGCGGTGCGCGGCAAGGCCTCCGGTGGCAAGATCTTCTACGGCTTCACCCTGGCCGAACCCGATCTGGCGTGGCGCAAGTTCGTCGGCGCATTGACATCCGGCATAACGCATGACGATCTTGAAAACGCAACGCGGTATCTGGATGACTGAACCGTGCAACCACCCCGCTTGACGGCCGGACCCGTTACTTGCGCTGACCTTCTTCGATCAAGGCGGACACAAAGTTCGATGGAATCGCATAGCTGATGCCCGAAGGATGGCTCAGCGCCGATTCACGGGAGCCCTTGATGAACACCATGTTGACAACGCCGAGCACCTCGCCGGTATCAGGGTCGAACAAGGGTCCGCCACTGTTGCCGGGATAGGCGGTACCGTCCAGTTGGAAAATGTCAAATGGTCCGGCACGCACAGCGCGAATGGTGGACTCGTTCAGCGCGCGCGCCGTCGGCGTCGGCATGGCAGCCGGTGTGATCGACGAGATCAGCGCGCGATGGGTCACCGCGGAAAATCCCAGCGCACCGCCAATCGGAAAGCCCATGAACGCCAGGGCCTGGCCTTCGCGCGCGGTGTCTGAGTCACGGATGCGCATGGCCGGCGCGGCGGCGCCTTCGAATCGCAGCAACGCCAGGTCATGGACCCGGTCGACTCGCAACAAGGTCGCCTGACGCATCGAAAGCTCTCCCCCCGGCCTGCGCACCTGCACCACCAGGCTCATGTTCAACATGTTCTCGGTCGCCTCGGGCAACACATGCGCATTGGTGATGGCCAGATTGCCGTCGGCCACGACAAAACCCGTGCCCCGCATCCGGAATCGGGGGCTGTCGGTACTGCGATAGGTACCCACCACCAGCACCGACGACTTGACGCGCGCGACCGTGTCGACGAGGTCGGCCATGACCTCGGTGCCAGGCAGGGCGGAAAACACGGTACCCAGCACCAACGATCCCACGGTCAATCTACGGCGGATCTGGCCCATCCACCGGACAACTGCCTTGTGCATGCGCCCCACCAACCCAGGCACGATCGGAGACGCACGCACATGCCTGGCCACACCACGAACGCCTACAGGCCTTTGAGCAAGGTGGCCACCTCTGCCTGGGCCTGGAACTTGTCGCCGAGTTTCGCCAGATCTTCCAGATGCGGTCGCGCCAGGTCTTTCTTGCCGCCCTGGATATGGATCTTGGCCAGGTTGAATTTGTACACAACGTTGGCCGGCTGCAACGCAATCGCCTTGGTCTGCCATTCCAGCGCCTTGGCATAGTCGCCCTTGTCAGACAACAACATTGCCAGGGTGTCCAGATACGCTGGCTGATTGGGCACCAGTGCAACCGCCTTTTCCGCCAATGCGATGCCGCCATCTTTTTTCAGCTTGCCGGTGATCCAGGCCAGGTTGTTGTAGGCGATGGCATTGCTGGGCGCAATCTGGATCACGTTGCGGTACAGCTTCTCTGCGCCAGCCAGGTCATTGCGCGACATCGCGGCGTTTGCCAGGTACAAGGGAAACAGGGGCTCCTTGGGGTTGTCCTTGAGCCAGATGGCGACCAGCCTGTCGGCATCTGCGGTCTTGCCGCCCGCGTTGAGGGTCGCATGCAACTTGCTCGCCAACTCCGCAAACGCGCCCTGCTTGAGTCCGGCACGGTAGGCCTCGGCGGCGGCATCCCACTTTTTCTGTACGACGGCAATGTCGCCATCGAACTGGTAGCCCAACGCACTGGTGGGCCTTTGCTTTTGCATCGTGCGCGCGACGGCGGTGGCTTCCGCGTATTTCTTGGCGTCCAGCGCATACAGAATCAGCCCGCGTTGCGCATCCAGATGGTCGGGCTTGACCTCCAGCGCCTTGCGCAGGCTCTGGGCGGCCGCTTCCTTGTCCTTGCCCACCAGATGCGCCTCGGCCATGCGCATGTAGGGTGCGGGCGAGTTCGGCTGCAGGGTAGCCATCTTGTTGTAGCTGATCATGGCCTGGTTGGTATCACCAGAGGCCAGTTGAGCCCGCCCCAGCAGTTCGATCAGTTCCGGACTGTCGGGTATGGTCGCAACCGCATTTTGCGCCGCCGACAAGGCCAATTTGGTGTCCTTGTTGCGCAGGTGAAATTCAACCAATAACATGCGCGGCACTTTTTCGGTCGGATTGGCGGTCACCGCCTTGGTGATCAGGTCCGCAACTTCCGTCTTGGGTCCGCCTTCGCGTGCCCGCAGTTCCGCCAGCGCGAGCAAGGCCTGGGGATGCTGCGGGTTCTTGGCCAGCACCGCGTCGAAGCGCTTGCGCGCGTCATCGGGCTTTTTTTCCGCAATATCGAGCGCAGCAAGGCTTGCGACCGACGGAAAATAGGTGGGGTCAATGCCAATCGACTGCTCGAACGCCTTGCGCGCACCAGCGATATCCTTCTTGCTCAGCAAAGTGCGGCCCCGCAGGTTCGACGCAAGTGGCTTGTCTGCTTGCTTCTTCTCGAGCGCGGCAATGGCGATCAAGGCCTTGTCGAATTCGCCTCGGCGCAGGTGCACACTGATCAGCGCCAGATCGGCTGTCGTGCCGGTATCGGACGCGGCAACCGCCTGCAGTTCGCCAAAGCCCGAATCCTTGCCATCGGCCAGGTGAGTCAGCGCAAGCGCGGTGCGTGAGCGTGTGTTTTTTGGATCTTGCTTGGCGGCCTTGGAAAAATACTCCTCCGCCTTCTTCAGGTCGCCATTTTGCAGATAAACCTCGCCGGCCAGTGAATTGGTCCTGGAATCCTGATCTTCTCCTTTCAATGCAGGCTGCAAAGTGGTCAGGGCCTTTTCCGGCAGCCCCACGCGCAGATAGGTGGTTGTCAGCAGCTGGCGGGCCAGCACGAATCCCGGCGCCGCCTGCACCGCCTTGGCGAGATGGGTTTCAGCCAACCGGTTTGAATTGGCCTGCAATTCAATGGATCCGGCGAGCACCAGTGCCTGGACATTGTCGGGGGCAACCTTGATCATCTGCTGCGACAGCTCGCGCGCCAGTTTGATGTCTTTTTTCTGAAACGCCAGCAATGTCTCGAAGTATCGGGTCTGCGGGTTGTTGGGCGCGATCTTCTTCAGTTCCGCCAGTTGCTTGTCAACGTTTTCCAGCTCGCCCTGTCTGAACAGCAAAATGATTGCCGCACCATGCGCCGATCCACTCGACGGATTGATTTCGATCGATTTGCGGTAGGCAGCCAAGGCCTCGGTTGGCTGGCCCTTGCCGAACTGCAACAGGTCGCCCTTGAGCTTCCAGCCTTCAGCGTTCTTGGCCTCCTTGGCAAGCACCGAATCGACCAGCGCCAAAGATTCGTCAAACTTGCGCTCACGCGCGAGATCACCGGCCTGGACCAACAACGCCGGCGCGTAGGCCGGGTCCGCCTCCAGCGCTGCCGCCAGCGCCTGCTGCGACCGCTCCCGCGAGCCTTGGGCAGCGTGCGCAGTGGCCAGTACCGTCTGAAATTCCGCTTTGGCCTCGGTCTTGGTCAACTGAACCTTGGCAAAATCCTCGATCACCTTTTTGGACTGCCCCTGCTGCAGCATCGCTCGCGCCAGGGGCGGCACGACCAGGTCATCGGGGTGGTTGAGCGAGCGCGCCTTGCGCAGTTCGGTTTCGGCACCGACCGGATCGCCGCCTCGCAGCAGGGCAAGGCCCAGGATATAGCGGGCTTCGGGTAGATCCGGGTTCTCCTGCAGCGCGTTCTTGACCTGGATGACCGCCGCCTTGAGGTCGTTCTTGGCCATGTAGTCACGCGCCGAGGCAATCATGGCCTCGGGCTTCTGGCCGCTGCAGGCGGCCAGCGTCAAGGCCAGTAGCGCTGCCAGAGCAAGCTGCATGCCGTGGCGCGAAAAGGGGAAATTTTTCATGGGATACCTGTGGGTAAATGTCGGCCGGTTCGCGGCATCATTTCAAGCCGAGCCGGTGCATCAAATCGTACAGCGTCGGCCGACTGACGCCCAGCAGTTCGGCTGCCTTCACCATATTGCCGTTGACGCGACCGAGCGCCGCGACAATGGCGTTCTTCTCGGCAATGTCCCGAATCGTACGTAGATCGAGCGTTTCAAGTGCATGCTCGGAATGCGGCAGGTCCAATCCGACATCTTCACGGGAGATCTGGTTGCCATCGGCCATGATGCTGGAGCGTTTGATGCAGTTTTCCAGTTCGCGAATATTGCCCGGCCACTTGTGCAACTCGATCGCCCGGACCGCATCTTCACTCAGCGTCAGCGTGCCGCGGTTTTGCTCCTGGGCAAAGCGGCGCGCAAATGCATGGGCCAGCAGCGCAGGGTCGCCTACGCGGTCGCGCAATGGCGGTATTTCGATGACGATTTCTGCCAGCCGGTAATACAGGTCCTCGCGGAACCGGGCCTCCTTGGTCAGGGCCATCAGGTCCTGGTGGGTGGCGCACACGATGCGCACGTCGACCGGTATCTCCTGGCGACCACCGATGCGCTCGATGGTGCGCTCCTGCAGGAAGCGCAACAACTTGGACTGCAGCGAAAACGGCAAGTCGCCGATCTCGTCGAGCATCAAGGTGCCCCCGCCGGCGGTCTCGATCTTGCCCAGCGTCATTTTGGCGGCACCCGTGAATGCGCCTTTCTCATACCCGAAAAGCTCGCTTTCCAGCAAGTTCTCCGGAATGGCGGCGCAGTTGATGGCGACAAATTTGCCGGCCTTGCGCTGCGAGGCCTGGTGCAATCCGCGCGCCAGCAGTTCCTTGCCGGTGCCGCTTTCGCCAAGCAGCAATACGGTGGCGTTGCTACTTGCGACTTTTTCGATCGTGCGGCAGACCCGCAACATGCCTGGGTCGCGGGTGGTCAGGCCCGCCAGCGCGTCGGGCTGGTGCATCAGCAACAGGCGCTTGTTCTCGGCCTGCAACTCGGCCAGGCGGAACGCGCGTTCGACCGTCAGGTTGAGCAACTCCGGCTCGAACGGCTTGGCGAAAAAATCGTAGGCCCCCAGGGCCACGGCACGCAACGCATTGGCACGGTCGTTCTGGCCTGTCAGCACAATCACCTTCATGTCGCCGTCAATGGACAGCAACTGCTCGAGCAGCTTGAAGCCTTCAGAGACCGAGTCCGGGTCGGGCGGCAGGCCCAGGTCCATTGTGACCACAGCGGGAAGGTGACGCCTTGCCTGCGCCAGCGCCGACTCGCGGTCGTGCGCCGTAACGGACTCGAAACGGTCCAGCGACCATTTGATCTGCTTTTGAAGTGCCAGATCGTCTTCGACGATCAGCAACGCGCGCGATTTTTCGGATGTCATGGGGCTTCTAGTGGTTGCAGGTCCGATTGCCGTTGTGACTCGAACAACGGCAACGTCACGGTCACGACCGTTCCCTGGTCGACCTGGCTGTCCACCGTGATCTTTCCGCCCAATTCTTGCACGTACTGATAACTCTCATAGGCACCAATCCCCATTCCAGCCTGCTTTGTGGTCTGGAATGGCTTGAACAGGCGTTCCCGAATGAATTCCTCGGACATGCCGTGGCCGGAATCGCCGACCTCGATCACCGCCTGGCCACCCAAGCGATCGAGCTTGAGCCACACCCTGCCCTGCGGACCGGTGGCGTCGAACGCGTTTTGCACCATGTGCCCGACGATGCGTTCCAGGCGCTCCTCATGGCCCCGCGTGACCACACTGGTGACGATGTCCAGTTCGAGCAGTCGGCCCCGCTCCGCTGCCACAACGGCCGTGCGCCGCGCTATGGCCTCGAGCTCCACGCCAAAAGCCGTTCCGGGCGGGGTGGCGCCTTCACGCAACTGGAGCATCAACTGGCGCATGCGGTCGAGCGCGTTGTCGACCGTCATCAACATGTCCTGGCGAAACTCCGGATTGTCCTGCAGCCGCTTGGCGTTCTTCATCATCAGCGAGAGCTGGGTCACCACGTTCTTCAGGTCGTGCACGACAAACGCCGACATGCGGTTGAACGCATCGAACTTGCGCACCTCCAACAAGGCCTCGGTGGCCTGCATCTGGGCCAGAAAACTGGCCGCCTGCCGGCCGGCGGTCTTGAGCAGGTCGTTGACCTCCCAGTTCACGTCCATGCGGGCGCGCGCGCTGGACAACACCACGAAGCCGATCATGTCCTCACCCACGCTCAACGGCACCACCAGCCAGGCCTGCGGCGTCTCCTGCAGCCAGGTCGGCAACACCAGGCGTCCGTAGCGCCGCGGGAACGACCGGTACTCTTCCAGATTGACCACCCATCCGTTGCTTTGCAAGAACTCGCACAGCGGCGAGGTTTCATCCTCCGTCAGCAGGCTCGTTGGCGCATTCCAGCGGGCGTTTTGCCGAAAGCTCTTCTCGCCCCGATTCTTCAGCCACAACGCGCCGCCGGGGCTCTCAAGCATATCGGCCAGCCCGCGTATTACCTGCTGGCCCATCGCCTGTGGAGAGTTTTGCGCCGACAAAGTCTGGGTAAAGCGCAACCACTCTTCGCGGTAGTCGTACCGATAGCGGAAAAAATGCTTGCCCAGGAAAACGCGCAAGCGCGCGCGCACTGAACTCGACACCGCCAGCACCATCAGCACCACCAGCGCCAGGAACACCATGCCCAGTTGCAGTGCCCGACCCCATTCGCCGCCGAAATAGCGCACGTAATAACCGACACCGGAAACAAATACCAGGTAGAACCCGGCCATCATCAGCGTGGCAGAGTGGAATGCGGCCTTGCGCGAAATCTGGACCTTGGACAACCAGTCGCTCTGGCGCGACGTCGACAGCAGCAGGAACGGAACCACCATCGCATGCACGGCACCGCGGATGCTGAAAGCATCGCCATCCACCGCATTGAAAAGCACCGCCTGGGAATACAGGTAGAGATCGAATAAAAACGCGCCCGCCAGCCCCAGGCACAGTGGCTTGATGTTCCACCGCGCGTCCTGCGGCACATTGCGGAACAGTTGCTCCAGTAACACCATCGCAATGACCGGCAGCGACAGCGTGGAAAAGAGCACCAGCTTGCGTATGTCGGTCACTTCGAGCCAGCCAATCAGCAAAAACAGCTGCAGCGCACCCGCCAACACGACCGCCGTCGCAGCGGTCGGCTTCAACCAGGAAAGGCCCTGAACAGCGGGTGCTTGATTGCGCTTGTGCAGCAGCACCAGCAAAAAAACAAACCACCCCCCGTAACGCACCACATCCGCAAGGTAGGACAACTGAAGCAAGACAGGGTGCCTCGCCGCGAACAGGTAGGCCAGCAGCAGGCAACCCCAAACGGCGCTGGCCAGCGCCGCCACCAGCATGCTGAACCGGGCCGGTTCACGCGGAGGCCGGGCGTAGCCGCGTTGCCACAAGGCGATGGCAAGCATGGCATACGCCAGTCCCGCAAGGCCGTAACTCCAGCCTGTCAGTACCAGATTGTCGGAATCCATCGCCTCGTCTATCGGACCAGGACACGGCGGCGCAGGCCCGACGCCTTCGCGCAGCGCGCTGCGGCATGCGCCTTGGGAGCGCCCCCAACCCTGGCTTCGCCAGGCCCCCCGAGGGGGTGCAAGAAGACTTGGGAGCGGCCCAGCGTCTTCTTGGGAGCGGCCCGACAACGCATTAGTGCGCGCCCTGCGCCGTCAAGACCACACCCACGGTTTCGAACAGGACCACCAGATCCAGGAACAGCGTGTGGTTCTTGACGTAGTAAAGGTCGTACTGCAGTTTTTCGGCGGAATCTTCGACCGAGGCGCCGTAGTGGTATCGAACCTGCGCCCAGCCAGTGACGCCGGGCTTGACGCTTTGGCGGACCGCAAAATAAGGCAGCTCCTGGGTCAGCTTGTCGACGAAATAGGGACGCTCCGGGCGCGGGCCGACCAGACTCATGTCGCCATTGAGCACACTGAACAGCTGCGGCAGTTCGTCGATCCGCAGCTTGCGAAGAATGCGCCCCACACGTGTCACCCGTTCGTCCTGCGCGGTTGCCCAGCGCGGCTGCCCATCGATCTCAGCGTCGGTACGCATGCTGCGGAACTTGATGACGTTGAACAATCGACCGTTGAGACCGACCCGCTCCTGCATATACAGGATCGGCCCCCCACTCTCGAGCAGGATCAGGATCGCCGCGATCAGGATCACGGGCGAGGCCAGCACGATCAGGATGATGGCAAAAACAATGTCGAACAGGCGCTTGACGACCGTTCGCACCCAGCCCTGGCTGAATCCGTCGCCAAAAATCAGCCAGCCGGCGGAAACCGAGTCGAGCCGGATCTGGCCAAGGGTTTTCTCGAAATGGGTAGCCATATCCACCACCCGCACGCCTTGCAGCTTGCAGTCGAGCAGCTCGCGCAGCGGCATGCTGCCACCGCGGCGCTCGGCCAGCGCGACCACGATCTCGTCCACCTGCTGCTCCATGACGATATCGGTCAGCGAGGTATTGGGCGACAGGATGCCCCAGGCAGATACCTCGGCCACGGCTTCGTTCGGGCTGGCGTAGTAACCGACCAGGTCCACATGCGGATCGGACTTCTGCAACGTACGACCCACCAGCTTGGCACGGGTACCGGTACCGAACACCAGCACTCGCTGGCGCATCATCGATTGCGCAGTCGAATGGCCCACATGCACCCGATGCATCAGCATGATCGCCAGGCCGCCGACTACCGACAGGGATACGAAATCCTGGTCTTGCAAACCCAGTTGCAATACCCGCAGGATCAGATACGCCAGCGGCAGGATGAGGCACAGGGAAAGGACAGCGCGCGCACGCGACTGCGCCACCGAGCGGTTGTGCACCCGCTGGTAGAAGCCCAGCGCGGCGTTGATGATCAGCGCGGCGATCGCCAGCAAGACCGCCGAGGGCAGCGCAGCAACGGCGGCGCGGGCCAGATCGGGCATATGCCAGCCGGTCGCGACCAGAACCGTGCCCAGGATCAATCCGAAGTCGAGCAGCATCTGGAGTACTGTTCGCCTGTGGATGTAGTGGTTGAAAATCTTGATCATGCTCATGCCCCAATGTGCGGAAGTCCCACCTTGACCAGTCTGGCAACGACCGGGGCTGTTGCCTTCACCATTCCGCCGAACGCCGATACTACACGGCAAATCGGGGCGTCCTTGCGCAAAGCCGGCAGTAGCTGCCTGCCGACGTGCCTTGAAGCAAGCGGGCTTATACCAGTACCTCGACGCACGGCGCGTGGCCCAGAAAAGCCTGCGGACTCGCGCTGGCACCGTAGGCGCCCGACTGGTAGACCACCACCAGGTCGCCAAGCTGGGCCTGTGGCAGGGCCATGCGATCGGCCAGCAGATCGAGCGGCGTGCATAACGGACCCACCACCGAAACGGTCTCCGTCGGACCATTGCCACGGCGATTGCCGATGGTGACCGGATAGTTCTTGCGCACCACCTGGCCGAAGTTGCCCGATGCCGACAAATGGTGGTTGAGCCCACCATCGGTGACCAGGAACACATGTCCGCGCGAGACCTTGCGATCCAGGATTCGGGTGACGTAAATGCCGGCTTCGGCAACCAGGTAGCGACCTAATTCGATCACGAAACTGGCCTGCGGCATCTCGCTGCGCGCCCGTTCCAGCAGTTGCGCCAGGTTCTCACCGATCGGGGCGATGTCCAGCCGCTGCTCGCCCGGAAAATACGGGACTCCGAAGCCGCCGCCCAGATTCAGAAAACGCACCGGCGCAGGCGCGTCGCCCGACAGCCGCAACGCCAGTTCATAGGATTTCTGCTGGGCCTCGCAAATCGACTCCGGCCGCAGGTTCTGGGAGCCGGCGAACAGGTGGAAGCCCTCGAAGTCGAGTTCGGCACGGCCGATATCGGCCAGCAGCCCGGGCATCTGCTCGACATCCACGCCAAACTGCTTTGGGCCGCCGCCCATCTTCATGCCAGAGCCCTTGAGCTCGAAGTCCGGATTGACCCGCACCGCGACCCGTGCCGGCATACCCAGTTGTTGCGAGATTTCCTGCAACGCCACCACTTCTCGCGGCGACTCCACATTGACCAGCACGCCAGAAGCGACTGCCTGGCGCAGTTCGGAGTCGCGTTTGCCGGGACCGGCAAAACTGATTTCCTTGGGATCGGCACCCGCATCGAGCGCCACCTTCAACTCGCCACCCGACGCCACATCGATGCCGTCGACCAGACCACTCATGAAGCCGACCACGGCAGGCATCGGGTTCGCCTTCATGGCGTAATGCAGCTTGACGGCCTGCGGCAATGCCTGACGCAGACTGGCGACCCGCGCACGCAAAGCGGCACGGTCATAGGCATAGAACGGAGTCTGCCCAACCCGCTCAGCCAGCAGGCTCAGGCGCTGCCCGCCCAGCAGCAGCTCCCCAGCCTCGCTCGGGAACTGGTCCAGCGGGGCATGTACCGGCAAAGTGCGTGAAACTGACGTCATGGGTGGGGTTGCTTTCCTGGCGGGTCCAGACGGGACGTATCAATCTGCGTGGCGTGCTGACCAGTCAGCCGACAGTGTCTTGCGATCGATTTTTCCATTCGGGTTGCGCGGCAATGGGCCGGCGACGAACTCGATACCGGCTGGCACCATGTAGGCTGGCATATGCTGCTTGCACTGCACGAGCAGCGCTGCGACCTGCGTCTGGTGGTTTTCGTCATCCATCCGATGTGGGTTGGACTCGGGCGCCGTGGCGATCACGTGGATCGCATGGCCGAGGCTGGGATGCTCGACGCCGAACGCGACACATTCACCAACCAGCCTGGTGGCGTACAAAATCTCTTCCACCTCGGTCGGGCTGACACGATACCCCGAAGTCTTCATCATTTCGTCGCGCCGGCCGATGAAATACAGGAACCCGTCTTCATCCATGCGCACCGTGTCACCGGAAAAAACCGCGTACTCCGGCAATTGCAGGCCTGCGTCGCGGCCCGGCACGCCGTGGCCCAGCAACTTGTAGCGCTCGGCGGTCTTGGCGGCATCGTTCCAGTAGCCCTGACCGACCAGCGCGCCGCGATGCACCAGTTCGCCCGGTTCATTGGGCCCGCAGCGCGAGCCGTCGTCGCGCAACACCAGGATCTCGGCATTGGGAATGGCCTTGCCGATCGAGTCGGGCCGCCGGTCGACTTCTTCGGGCGGCAGGTAAGTGGAGCGGAAGGCCTCGGTCAGGCCATACATCAGGAACGGCCTGGCTGCCGGCGCCTTCTGGCGCAAAAGGCCCAGCGTTTCACGCGGCATGCGCCCGCCGGTGTTGGCGAAATAGCGCAGATGCTGGTTGATGGCGCTGGGCCATTCCAGCTGCGTCAGCTGTATGTACAGGGGCGGGACCGCCGTCAGACCCGTCACCTTCTCGCGCTCCAGGGCCTTGAGCACGTCGCGCGGCATCAGGTAATTGAGCAGCACCACCCGCGCACCGGTGTGGAAGGCGGTGGTCAACTGGCTGAAACCGGCGTCGAACGACAGCGGCAGCGCGGCCAGCAGCGTATCGCTGGCGCTGTTTTCCAGATACGCGGCCACGCTCTTGGCACCGGCGACCATGTTGCGGTGCGACAACACCACACCCTTGGGTTTTCCGGTACTGCCCGAGGTGTAAAGGATCGCGGCCATGTCGGTGTCGATGACGCGGTGGCCCGGCGCTGGCGCACTGTGCAGCAAGTCCGACCAGGGGACGACAGGCACGCCATGGGCCAGCGATGGCAATGGGGCAGTGGCGCCACCGGCGGCGTCGGTCACCACGACATGGCGCAGGTCCGGGCAGAGTGCCAATGCATCCTGGAGCAAGGCAAGGCGATCGGGCGAGGTCAGCAGCACCCGGACATTGCAGTCCTGCAGGATGAACGCCACCTGCTCGGGCTTGAGCAGCGGATTGACCGGCACGAATACGCCACCGGCCGCCGGGGCACCGAAGCTGGCAATGACAGTCTCGAACCGCTTCTCCAGGTAGATGGCGACGCGTTCGCCACGGGCCAGGCCCAAGGTGACCATGCCACCAGCGAACTGCCGCATGGCCAGGTCCAACTGGCCATAGCTCAGGTTCTGCAAACCATACGTCACCGCGACAGCATCAGGGTGCTGCCGGGCGGACACAGCGATGAGTTGCGGCAACAAGGCGGATTCGATCATGGCAAAGTGTAAGGGGTCAGGTCCTGCCTTTTGCCCCCCACCCCCTCGGTCGAACTGTTCTGTCATACAGCCGGAGGATGCAGGTTAGGGCCTTATCTTGCCTCATGCGCCCTTGCGCCATAACCTGCCTGGATGGCACGTCCCCTTCGCATCGAATTTCCCGGCGCAACCTACCATGTGACAGCGCGCGGCAACAGACGCGAATCGATTTTCGAAAGCGACAAGGATCGTGCGACCCTGCTGCACATTCTCGGCGACGCCATGCTGCGCTTCGACGCTCGCCTGCTGGCTTTCTGCCTGATGGCGCATCGCGGGTGAGCCGCCTGTTGGCGCGTGCGACGCAGGCGCAGCAGCCGGAAGATGCGCACCCGGGGGCAAAAGGCAGGACCTGACCCCACATAGAATGCGACTTTGCCTCACCGGAGCCCGAATTGAACGTCACCCAAGAAGTATTGCGCATACTCGACGAAGTTTTGAGCCTTGGCGGCCGGGCCAAGGCCTTCACGCCCGATACGCCCTTGCTCGGCGCGATTCCGGAACTCGACTCGATGGCCGTGGTGACGCTGATCACCAGCATGGAGGAACAACTGGGCATCATCGTGGATGACGATGACATCGATGGTGCGACGTTTGCGACGGTGGGCTCGCTGACCGATTTCGTCAGCGCCAAGCTGGCGGACTGAGCCGAAACGCTGACGTCGACCCATGAAGATTTCGATTGTCGGTTCTGGCTATGGTGGCTTTGTCGGCGGGGCCTGCATGGCCGACGTGCGCGACGCGGAGCATTTCCTGTATCCGGAAGCGGGTTATGACGGATCGTGTTTTTCTTGCTTCGGGGCTGATCTGGCGGGCAAGCACTTCGCGCTGTGGGGCCTCGCGTTCAAGCCGAACACCGACGACACCAAGCAGGTGCTCAGGACACCGGTGATCATCGACGGACACAATTTCTATGATCCAAAGTTCGTACGCGAACAAGGCTTCGACTACCTTGCGGTTGGCAGGTAGCGGCTCCGGTCGAGCCAAGCCCATGCCATGGCAGCTTTGACACGCCACGGCGGAAGTTCGGCGGCGGTCCGTGCCTTCTATCTGCCGGTTGACGAAGGGCGTGGCGGTCGGCGCTATTGCAGGTTCCATGCAGCAACCGTTGCGCCGGCACTTGGTTCCGTGCTCTATGTGCATCCTTTCGCCGAGGAGATGAACAAGTCCAGGCGTATGGCAGCGCTGCAAGCGCGGGCTCTGTCGCAGGCTGGATTCAATGTATTGCAACTCGATTTGCTCGGCTGTGGCGATAGTTCCGGGGACTTCGGCGACGCTAGCTGGCAGGACTGGATCGACGACGTGACGCTGGGTTGCCGTTGGTTGCTAGAGGAGCGCAATGCGCCGTTATGGTTATGGGGATTGCGTGCCGGGTGCCTATTGGCAGCGCAGGCTGCCTCCCAATTGCCCTCCCACGCAAATTTTGTTTTCTGGGCCCCAGCGACTTCCGGAAAATTGTTGCTGCAGCAGTTCCTGCGCCTGCAGTCTGCGGCGAACTTACTGGCTGGTGGCGCCAAGGAACAGTCGCAGGAGCCGCGGCAACGGCTGTCCAATGGCGAATCGATTGACGTTGCCGGCTACACGATTGCGCCTGGGCTGGCGCTGGGCATGGAGGCGGCGCTGCTGGCGCCGCCCATACGGGCGCAGCAGCATCGGGCGTCAACCCCCACCAGGCTTGAGTGGTTCGACGTATCGACGCGGCCAGATGCAGCGATCAGTCCGGTAGCCGGCAAGACGCTGGCTGTCTGGGAAAGCAGCGGCGTTGCCATACGTAGCCACGTCGTCGAAGGCCCGGCATTTTGGCAAACCACTGAAATCGAACTGGCTCCGGCCTTGCTCAGTGCGACTGTCTCAGCCATGAGTGCCTTCGAGGATCGTGTCACGCCATGAATTTCATCGAGGAGCCGATCAGTTTCAACTGCGAACAGGAGACACTGGCTGGCATTCTGGTCAAACCCCACAATCCCGCTTCGATCGGTCTGGTCGTCATCGTTGGAGGGCCGCAATACAGGGCTGGCAGCCATCGGCAATTTGTGCTCTTGACCCGCGCACTGGCCGCTGCCGGCATCGCAGCACTGCGCTTCGACTACCGTGGCATGGGCGACAGCACGGGTGAGCCGCGCGGCTTCGACAGCGTGACCGCGGATATCGGCGCAGCGATTGACGCCATGCAAGACCACTTGCCCGGCATCAAAAAGATTGCCCTATGGGGCCTGTGCGATGGCGCCTCTGCCGCGTTGATGTACTGCGGCAACACCAAGGATCGACGGGTACGCGGCCTGTGCCTGCTCAACCCCTGGGTCCGTTCCGAAGCAAGCCTTGCACGCGCCAACGTCAAGCATTACTACACGCGCCGACTGCGACAAAAGGAATTCTGGATCAAACTTTTCAGCGGTCGGGTCGCGCGCGCCGCGGTAACAGGGCTTTGGCGCAACGTGCGCTTGATGGGCTCGATCGGCACAACGACGGTCGTCCGTCGAGAATTCACGTTTCAACAGCAAATGGCCCGCGCCTGGCGAGCTTTCGACGGCGGTATCCAACTCTTGCTCAGCGACGATGACTACACTGCAAAGGAGTTCCTCGAGTTTTCCAAGTTCGACCCCGCATGGGCCGGCCTGTTGGCAGAAGGCAAAGTAGCCCGGCATGATTTCTGCGGCGCGGACCATACGTTCTCGGATGCTGCTTCGCGATCCAGGGCCGAAGAGTTGACCGTCGAATGGCTTCAGAAGCACATTGCAGGATGATGCAATACCGCACGTTTGACGCCACGGGTTGTGGCTTTCCACCACCAAGGGTGCCTGTGCTGCCCTCGCCCAGGCGGGGCTCGCTGGGCTTGCACCAAGCGAGCGAAACAGCGCGCTGGATATCGTCGCCCAATGCCCGCTTCTATTCCCGTGGCCGTTATGCAATGACGGACGCCTACCGCCAGTGTGGGGTCGGACCCGGGGCCGCCTTGCTTGTGCCTTCATACCACTGCCGCAGCATGCTGGACCCCGCCATTCGGTTGGGTCAGAATTCGTGGGGTCAGGTCCTGCCTTTTGCCACCCTGGGGG
>JAYUQC010000005.1:0-6181 GCA_043759735.1 Rhodoferax sp. | reverse complement strand
GCTGTCCCGTAAATATCTGCCAATGAAATTGCGTCTTTCGCCCCATGGCTGCGTTGCCAATCCTCGCGATACCTACGGGTATCGCTGCGGTTGGCGCCTTGTCCTGGAACGAAATCCATCGGTTTCGTTTTTTGCCAGCTATTTACGGGACAGCACACTAGCGCCGCTTTGCAACGACGCTCACCTTGACCCTAGGTGAGTCCATGTCCACTGCTGCTGAAAAATCCGCCCCGCCCCCAATGAAGCTTTCCGGCCTGGAGCCGGTTGACATTGCCCCCGGCAATTTGTTTGTCAACATTGGCGAGCGCACCAACGTCACCGGCTCCAAAGCCTTCGCCCGCATGATCTTGAACGGCGACTTCGAAGCCGCGCTGGTCGTGGCACGCCAGCAGGTTGAAAACGGCGCGCAAATCATCGACATCAACATGGACGAGGCGATGCTCGACAGCCAGGCGGCGATGGTGCGCTTCCTGAACCTGATCGCCAGTGAACCCGATATCTCGCGGGTGCCGATCATGATCGACTCGTCCAAGTGGAGCGTCATCGAAGCCGGTCTGCGCTGCGTGCAAGGCAAGGCGATCGTCAACTCGATCAGCATGAAGGAGGGCGAAGAGGCCTTCAAGCAGCAGGCCAAACTGCTGCGCCGCTACGGCGCGGCCGCAGTGGTCATGGCCTTCGACGAAAAAGGCCAAGCCGATACCTACCAACGCAAGACCGAGATCTGCCAGCGCGCCTACACCATCCTGGTGGATCAGATCGGCTTCCCCGCCGAGGACATCATCTTCGACCCCAACATCTTCGCCATCGCCACCGGCATCGAGGAACACAACAACTACGCGGTCGACTTCATCGAGGCCACGCGCTGGATCAAGGCCAACCTGCCCGGCGCCAAGGTATCGGGCGGCGTGAGCAATGTGAGCTTCTCGTTTCGCGGCAATGATCCGGTGCGCGAGGCCATCCACACCGTGTTCCTGTACCACGCGATCAAAGCCGGCATGGATATGGGCATCGTCAATGCGGGCATGGTCGGCGTCTACGACGATCTGGAGCCGGAACTGCGTGAGAGAGTCGAGGATGTCGTACTGAATCGCCGGCCCGACGCCGGCGAACGTCTGGTGGAAATCGCGGACACCGCCAAGGGCGCGGCCAAGGACGACAGCCGCAGGCTCGACTGGCGCGGCACACCCGAAGCGCCCGCCAGCGTGCACCAGCGCCTGTCGCATGCACTGGTGCATGGCATCACCGACTTCATCGTCGCCGACACCGAGGAGGCCTACCAGGGCATCCTGGCCCGGGGCGGGCGGCCGTTGAATGTCATCGAAGGCCCGTTGATGGATGGCATGGGCATCGTCGGCGACCTGTTCGGCCAGGGCAAGATGTTCCTGCCCCAGGTGGTCAAGAGTGCGCGCGTCATGAAGCAGGCGGTGGCGCACCTGATTCCCTACATCGAGGAGGAAAAGCGCCAGCAGGAAGCAGCCGGCGAGGAGGTGAAAACCAAGGGCAAGATCGTGATCGCCACCGTCAAGGGCGATGTGCACGACATCGGCAAGAACATCGTCACGGTGGTCCTGCAGTGCAACAACTTCGACGTGGTCAACATGGGCGTGATGGTGCCCTGCCACGAGATCCTGGCCAAGGCCAAGGTGGAGGGCGCCGACATCATCGGGCTGTCGGGCCTGATCACGCCCAGCCTGGAGGAGATGCAGTATGTCGCCGGCGAAATGCAGAAGGACGACTACTGCCGCATGCGCAAGATCCCGCTGCTGATCGGCGGCGCGACCACCTCGCGCGTGCACACCGCAGTGAAAGTCGCGCCCCACTACGACGGCGCGGTGGTGTACGTGCCGGACGCATCGCGCAGCGTGGCGGTGGTGCAAAGCCTGCTCGCCGACAACCCTAGTTCCTACCTGGCCGAACTGGCTGCCGACTATGAACGGGTGCGCCAGCAGCATGCGAACAAAAAACAGATCCCGATGTGGCCGATCGCCCGCGCGCGCAGCAACAAGACGCCGCTGGACTGGTCCGGCTACACACCACCGCGACCCAAGTTCATCGGCAAGCGCCTGTTCCGCAATTTCGACCTGGCCGTGCTGGCGCAGTTCATCGACTGGGGCCCGTTCTTCCAGACCTGGGACCTGGCGGGCCGATTTCCGGACATCCTGAAGGACGAGGTCGTCGGCACCGAGGCGGTGCGCGTCTACGCCGACGGCCAGCGCATGCTCAAACGCCTGATCGAGGGCCGCTGGCTGACCGCCAACGGCGTGGTCGGCCTGTACCCGGCCAATACGATCAACGCCGACGACATCGCGATCTACACCGACGAGAGCCGGACCGACATCGCAATGACCTGGCACGGCCTGCGCCAGCAGACCGAAAAGCAGGTCATTGGCGGCGTGATGCGACCCAGCCGCTGCCTGGCCGACTTCATCGCGCCGCAGGGCAGTGGCATCCAGGATTACATCGGCCTGTTCGCTGTCACCGCCGGCATCGGTGTCGACACGAAGGAAAAATACTTCCTGGACGACCTGGATGACTATTCCGCCATCACCCTCAAGGCGTTGGCGGACCGGCTCGCCGAGGCGTTTGCCGAGTGCCTGCACAAACGGGTACGCACCGACCTGTGGGGCTACGCGGGCGACGAACAACTCGACAACCCGGAGCTGATCGCCGAGAAATACCGCGGCATCCGCCCGGCCCCGGGCTATCCGGCCTGCCCGGACCACAGCGCCAAGCGCGACATGTTCCGCCTGCTGGCGTGCGACGAGATCGGCATGCACCTGACCGACAGCCTGGCGATGACGCCGGCGGCCAGCGTCAGCGGGTTTTACCTCGCGCACCCCGAGAGCACGTACTTCAATGTCGGCAAGATCGGCGACGACCAGCTGGCAGACATGGTGCAGCGGCGCGGGATGGACGAGAAGGAGTTGAAGCGCCTGGTGGGGGCGAACCTGTAGTGATATCAGGAGAATTTTCCATACCTGGCGCCGGCACGCCGCCACCCGAGTTGGCGGGCAGGGATGTATTGCGCGCGTCACGTCGCATTGCGCTGCAACGCGCCAACATCGGTCGGCCTGCAAAAAGCGCGATGTTGGTTCGATTGCGGGGTGTCGGCAAAGCCGTGCTGCTGGAACGGGTGCGCGGGGATGCGCAGGCTGTTCAGACATCCGGTTCCCGTCGCCCGGGCCGCCACGGCGCCGTGGCGATCCTTTTGACCATCGCGAGTGTTGCGGGTTGCGCGGCCGCGCCCCCAATACCGACCGAAGCACCCGCCCCGCCCGCCAGCGCGGCAAGCGAGCCGAATCGACCCCGCACGCCAGTGGCCGATACCCGCACGCTGGAGCAGCAGTTTGCCGCGTGGATCGCGCATTTCCAGGACAGCGCGCGCGCTGCCGGCATTGACGCGGCGACGCTCAAGCTGGCTTTCGACGATGTGCGCTACCTGCCCCAGGTCATCGAGCGCGACCGATCCCAGGCAGAGTTCACCCGCACAGTCTGGGACTATCTGGACAGCGCGGTTTCTCCTGACCGTATCGCGCGCGGCCAGGACCGGTTGCGGGAGCTGCGCCCGCAAGCGGACGCTGCGGCCGCAGGTTACGGTGTGTCGCCATCCATCCTGGTCGCGATCTGGGGCATGGAAAGCAACTACGGCGGCAACACCGGGTCGATTTCGGCCATCGATGCGCTGGCCACGCTGGGGTTTGACGGTCGCCGGGACGCATGGGCGCGCGGGCAGCTACTGTCGGCACTCCGGATCCTGCAAAGCGGCGACATCCGGCGCGATCGCATGCTGGGTTCATGGGCCGGCGCCATGGGCCAGACCCAGTTCCTGCCATCGAATTTTCTGGCCTACGCCGTGGACGCCGACAGCGACGGCCGGCGCGATATCTGGGACAGCATGGCCGACGTGCTGGCGTCGACCGCCCACTTCCTGGCGCGGTCGGGATGGCGCGCCGGCCAACCCTGGGGGCTCGAGGTCCACCTGCCGCCTGGCTTCGACCTCGGTCGCGCCGATCCAGAGGTCCGATTCTCCGGCGCACAGTGGGCGGCGAGCGGCGTACGGACCACCGATGGCATGCCGCTGCCGGATTTGCCCGACGCGGCGATCTTTTTGCCCGCGGGCGCACGGGGGCCCGCATTTCTGGTTGGACCCAATTTCCGCGCCATCCTGCGCTACAACAATGCCACCAGTTATGCGCTGGCAGTCGGCCTGCTGGCGCAGCAGCTGGCGGGCGGGCCAGGTGTGCAGGCATCTTGGCCGCGCGCGCTGGCGGCACTGTCGCGCGATGAACTGCTGACCCTGCAGGCTGCGCTGAATCGGCGCGGCTTCGACAGCGGCACGCCCGATGGCCTGATGGGACCGGCCACGCGGGCCGGGCTGCGCGCTTACCAGCGCAGCATCGGCGCGCCGGCGGACGGATATCCGACCGCCCAATTGCTGCAACAGCTGCAGCAAGGGCAGTGATCGTGCAGACCCACAGCCGGACGCGTACGCAAGGCTCTCCCACCAACCATCCCCCAACGGACCGCTGCGCCAGCCCATGATCGGAACGCGGGCTTGACCCTGTTGCAAGTACAGGCATGGCGGGCCGTCGAACAATCGGTTGAAATGCAACAGCGGCGTACCCGGATAGATCCGACGCGGTCGCACTGCGTCCCGCACCACCAGGAGGAACGAAACGACATGGCCCGATACACCAAATCACCCGACGCGATCGCGCAGCTCACACCCGAGCAGTTCCGCGTGACCCAGCAAAGCGGCACCGAGCGCCCCGGAACCGGCCCCTACCTGGACAACCACGCGCCCGGCATCTATGTCGACATCGTGTCCGGCGAGCCGCTGTTCGCATCTGGCGACAAATTCGAATCCGGCTGCGGCTGGCCGAGCTTCACCAAACCGATCGTGCCCGCCTACGTCAACGAGATCCGCGACACAGCGCACGGCATGGTGCGCACCGAGGTGCGTTCCCGGCATGGCGACAGCCACCTGGGGCATGTGTTTCCCGATGGTCCGGTTGACCGCGGCGGGTTGCGTTATTGCATCAATTCGGCGTCGCTGCGTTTCGTGCACCGCGACGATATGCTGGCCCAGGGGTATGGCGAATTTCTCGATCAAGTAAAGGAGCAATGAGATGGCAGCACAAGAACGCGCAATTTTGGCCGGAGGATGTTTCTGGGGCATGCAGGACCTGATCCGCAAGATGCCCGGCGTGCTGTCGACCCGGGTGGGATACACCGGGGGTGACGTGGCCAACGCAACTTACCGCAACCACGGCAGCCATGCCGAAGGCATCGAGATCGTGTTCGACCCGGCCCTAACCAGCTACCGACGTTTGCTGGAACTTTTCTTCCAGATCCACGACCCGACCACCAAGGACCGGCAAGGCAACGACAGGGGCAAGTCGTACCGCTCGGCCATCTACCATGTGTCGGACACGCAAAAAGAGCAAGCCCTGCGCGCCATCGACGACGTCGATGCGTCGGGCCTGTGGCCCGGCAAGGTGGTGACCGAAGTAGCGCCTGCCGGTCCGTTCTGGGAAGCAGAACCGGAGCACCAAGACTACCTGGAGCGTTATCCGGGCGGCTATACCTGCCACTATCTGCGCGCGGACTGGAAGTTACCGGCAAAAACAGCGGCCTGACCGCATCAACTCCCCGTCCGCGCCGCCCGGTGTACGCGACCGATCGCAGCCGAGCCTGTGCCAAGGCGCCGACGAATCACCGCACCCCGGCCGCCAGCACCCGGCGCTGGGCCATCAACAGCGCGGCAATCGCCACCGCGCTCATCACCAGCAGCAGCCACAGGCCATGACGGTAGCCCACCTGCGGCTGCCACAACAAGCCCATGACCAACGGCGCCGAGGCCCGCGCCAGTGCCAGTGGCACACCCAACGCGCCGTTGAGGCTGGCCACATGCTCGCGGCTCACATACTGTGCAATGGCCGTGCCCTTGACGATGGTCAGCATGCCGTTGCCCAGGCCATACAGCAGCACGAACAGCAGCGCCGCCTGCGGGTGGCCGGCGCCGGCGATCAGCGCCGTCAGCCCGATCGGGATCAGGCAGGGGATCAGCCGGTTGGCCAGGTGCAGGTCGAAGTGGTGTTCGAAGAAGTACAGCAGCAGGCGTCCGGCCACCTGCACCACGCCGATGCTGGCGGGGATCGCGATCACCCAGACTTCGGTC
>JAYUQC010000004.1:0-49745 GCA_043759735.1 Rhodoferax sp. | reverse complement strand
CAGGCCAAAGCCCAGGCGCTGCGCCAGCACCCGTTCAGCGGCCTGGTAAACATCAGCCGGCTGGCTGGCCGCGGCCAGCGCTTCCCCTAGCAACAGGTGGTCTGCAGTGGTTAGTTCTTTCATGGCGTCTTTCGCATGGGGTCTGGCCGGTGAAATGCCTTCTGGTTGCGCTCAGGCAGCAGGCCTTGGGGCCGCAGGCGCATCAGTACCAGCAGGACAACTGCAATCGTGATTTCGCGCAAGGCCGCGCCCTGCAGCGCGGATATGCCGGCGACCTGCTCGCTGGTGAAGCGTGTGAGTTCCAGAAATATCACCAGCACATAAGCCCCAAGAACCGCCCCGGCCGGTCGGCCGTTGCCGCCCAGCGTGACCGCCAGGAAGATGTAGATGGTGATAAGGGGCTGGAACATGTCGGGTGCGACATACGACCCGAAGTGGCCGAACAATGCGCCAGCCAGACCGGCGACGGCGGTGGACACCGCAAAGGCCTGGGCCTTGAGCCGGATCACCGGTTTGCCGGCAACAGCGGCCACGACCTGGTCATCGCGCACCGCGCGCAACGCGCGCCCCCAGGGTGACGCGGCAAGCCTTCTCAGCGCCACGAAACACAACGCAGCCGCCAGCGTTACGAACCCCAGCCAGGCCAGCGCATAGGTCAGGCCACCGGCGCGGGACAAACCGCCGGTGATGCCGGAGATGCCATCCGAGCCGCCGGTCAACGCGATCTCGTTGTTGGCCACGATACGCAGCACCTCGGCGAATCCCAGCGTGATGATGGCCAGATAGTCATCACGCAGTCGCAGGGTCGAGAAGGTCACGACCAGCCCTGCCAGCGAAGCGGCCAGCATGGCCAGCACGATACCCATGGGCAGTGGCATCCCGCCCCATTTCGTGAGCATCGCCGAGGCATACGCGCCAATTGCGAAAAACCCAGCCAGACCCAGGTTGACGATTCCGCCAATGCCCCACGACAGCATCAGGCTCTGGGCCAGCAGCGCGTAAATTCCGGCAATGGTGAAGACGAAGATTGCGTAGTTCAGCATCAAGCCTCCGCGCGGCGCGCGAAAAGTCCGGACGGGCGCCAGGACAACACCAGCAGGATGACGACGAAGCCAACCGGCGTGCGGTAGGCCGGCGATGCAGCAAACACGGTCAGCTCCTCGACGATGCCGATCACCATCGCGCCGGCCACCGCGCCCGGGATCGAGCCCAGACCGCCAAGCACCGCCGCGGCAAAAATCGACAGCATCAGCCGCGTTCCGGTCATCGGATCGATCGAGGTATCGAGCCCCAGCAACATGCCACCGACCCCCGCCAGCCCGCTGCCCATGGCCACCGTGATCATCGCCACCCGACCCGGATGAATACCGCGCAGGCGCGCCAGGTCGGGGTTGTCGGCCACAGCCCGCATCGAGCGCCCGGTGTTGCTCCAGCGCAGGAAGGCCCAAACCGCGAGCATGACGGCCATTGAGAGCAGCATGTTCTGTATCTGCTGCGGGCCCAGGCGCAATGGGCCGAAGGTCATGTCACGCAACAGGGTCAGGTCAAAGCCCCGCAAGTCGTTGCCGAATCCGAATCGCAACAGGTTCTCGAGCAGGAAACTCAGCGCCAACGACGCCACCGCCATCATCAATGTTCCGGACTTCTCCAGCGGCCGGACGGCCACCCACTCTGCGAGCGTGCCGATCAGCGCGGCAATGGCAAAGGCCGCCAGCAAGGCCGCCAGCGGATGCCAGCCCCACTGGCTGTTGGCGACCCAGCCGGCGTAGGCTCCGATCGAGGCCAGCGCGCCGATCGCGAAACTGGGATATCGCAGCACCGCAAAGATGGCGCAAAATCCCATCGTCGGCAAGGTCAGCACAAAGCCGGCCACCAGACCATTGATGATTGCCTGTAGCAGCCCTTGCACAACGGTCAAGCCACTTTCAGCTGCACCAGCTTGCCGGCCTTGACCTGCTCATAGCGGAACCGGCTGTTGGAGATATCGCCTACTTCGTTGAAGTCGACCGGACCGGATGCACCGCTGTAGTCGATTTTTTTGCCCGCCGCCAACAGCTTGAGGCCCGCCAGCGCCGACTCGACCTTCTCCCCGCCGCCTTGCGACACGCGCCGGATGTTGTCCCTGATTGCCTCACCGGTCGTGGCCTTGGCGGCGGCCATGGCGAGCACGATAAGGCTGGTATGGTCATAGACTTGGCAGCTATAGGGATCGGGGCTGGCGGACTTGGCGATCTCCGTCACCTGCTTGTAGGCCAGGGAGCCGCTGTCGGACGATGGCGACAGCGTATAGATGCCCTCGCAGACGTCGGCCGGCAAGGCGTCGATCAATTTCTGGTTGACCGAATAACCAAAGCCCAGCAGCTTGCCCTTGAAACTGGCCCGGAACAGATCCTTGAGCAGCACGCTGGTGTCCGGCGTGTACCCGCCCAGCACGATCACATCGGGGTTGCCGCGCAGCGCGGTGTCCACTTCGGTGCGCAGCGCGGGCTTCTTGTCGTCGTAGATCAGCGACTCGACCTGGCCTCCGGCCTTTTCCACGGCCGCCTTCATGCTGGCCAGCTGGCTCTGCGCAAACGGGGTCTGCGGCGTCATGAAGAACACCTTTTTGGCACCCAGTTCGACCGCGAACTCGCCAAACTTGCGGCCTTGCAGCGTGGTGTTGGGTTGGGTTCGGACCAGATAACCCTGGTGCGGCAGCAAGGTGATCGAGTCCGCGCCCGATACCGTGGACAGGAAGGTCCGCGATTCCCAGCACAGTGGCGCGACGGCGGTCGTGACCGACGAGGCCCAGGTTCCCATGATGGCCGATACCTTGTCGACGTCGATCAGCTTGCGCGCGGCGCGCACGCCCGCCTCCGGGTTGGTCTGGTCGTCTTCCGAGACCAGTTGCAATTGCCGCCCCAGCACGCCTCCGGCCGCATTGACTTCGTCGAGCACCGCCTTGGCGGTAGCCGCCATGACCGGCCCGTAAGGCCCGCCGGCGCCAGTCAGTGGCGTGAGCGTGCCCAGCTTGATCGGATTGGCCTGGGCATGCACCCAGGGCGACAGCACAATGCCGGCGCCCAACGACAGCCCCTGAACCAGTACACGGCGGCGATGAATGGAATTGGACATGACACGATTTCCTTTCAGGTGGGTAACGATGGGGAAACAATTCAAGCGACAGCGGCCACCCGGCCGCCCAGGAACAAGTCGCGTATCTGCGGATCATTGGCCAGCGCGGCGGCCTGACCCTCGACATGGTTGCATCCGTCGACCAGCACGTAGGCACGGTCGGATACCTGCAGCGCGTCGAGCGCGTTTTGCTCGACCATCAGCACCGCGGTGCCGCTGTCGCGGATCTGGCGGATCAGGTCGAACAGGTTGTGCGCAACCTGTGGGCTGAGCCCGGCGGTGGGCTCGTCCAGCAGCAGCACCCGTGGGCCAGCCATCAGCGCCTGACCAATCGCCAGCAGTTGCCGCTGACCGCCTGACAAGGTGCGACCCATCGCCTTGCGCCGCTGCGCCAGCAGCGGCAGGCGCTCCATCACCCCGCGCATCCGGCCCGCAGTCTGGCGCAGTTGCAGGAAGCAGCCCATGGTCAGGTTCTCCTCAACCGAAAGCTCACCGAAGATGTTGCGCTCCTGCGGCACGAGCACCAGGCCGGCCCGCACCAGTGAACGCGGGTCCAAGCCGGTGACGGACTTGCCGTCGAGTTGCACTTGTCCGGCGGTCGGTCGCAGCAGACCGGCCAGCAATTTTAGAACCGTGGACTTGCCCGCGCCATTGGGCCCGATGATGGTCACCCATTCCCCGCCAACCACGCGCAGCGATACGCCTTTGACGATGTTGTCCGCCGCGCCATAACCACCGACCAGCCCCTGCACCTCGAGCGTGCTCATAGTGGCCCTTGCACCGTCAGGCTGCGCTGCGAGCGCCTTGGGAGCGGCCCGGCGGCGCTCATCGCCGCACTCCGAAATAGGCGTCCTGCACGGCAGGGTTGTTGCGCACCGACTCGAAGCTGCCCTCGGCCAGCGTCCGTCCCAGCGCCATCACGATCACATGTTCCGATATCCGGCCGATCAGCGCCATGTCGTGCTCGATGATCAGGACCGTCACCCCGTCTCGCACGATCGCCTGCAGGTGGTCTCCAATGGCCTCCGCCAGCGTCGGGTTCACGCCGGCGGCGGGTTCGTCGAAAAGGATCATCCTGGGGCGTGCCATCAGTGCGCGACCGATCTCCAGCAGTTTTTTCTGCCCACCCGACAGCGCCGTAACCCGGTTGTCGATGACCTGGTCGAGCGTGAGCTGGCGCGCGATGGCCCATGCCCGCTCGGCCAGTTCGGCTTCGCGGTCGGCAGCCGCGCGGCTGCCCAGCAGGGCCTTCCAGAACTGTTCGCCGGGCTGATGCTGTCCGTACAGCATCAGGTGTTCAAACACCGTGAGCATCGGAAAGCCGCGCGCGATCTGGAACGTGCGCACCAAACCCAGGCCGGTGATCTGCTCCGGGACCAGAGACGCCAGCGCGCGCCCGTCAAACGACATCGATCCACCTTGGACGCGCAGCAGCCCGGACACTGCGTTAAACAGGGTCGTCTTGCCCGCGCCATTGGGGCCGATCAGGCTGCTGAGTTTGCCCGCAGGGACGCCAAAACTGACACCGTCGAGCGCCCTGAGGCCGCCAAACGCAAGCTCCAGCCGGTCCACCCGCAGCAGGTCTGGCGCAGCGGTACCGACCTGATCAGGCAACAGGGTCGCACTGGGCGCGCGATCGGTCACAGCGTATCCAGTTGCCCGAACTCGACCCGGCCGGCCTTCATGACCACCGCAATATGGTCGCCCTGCCCGGCCAGACAGGCCAGGTCCAGCAAGGGATTGCCATCGACGACCAGCAGATCAGCCATGGCACCGGCTTGCAGCCGCCCCAGTTTGCCCTGCATGCCCAGCACTTCCGCCGCTGTGGTGGTGGCGCTGGCGATCACTTCAGACGCACCCAGCACCTGGGCCCGGATCCGGAATTCCTCGCTCTGCAGACGATGCGACTCGCCCAGCAGGTCGGTGCCGAAACCGATCTTCACGCCGGCGCGCTTGAGTATCTCGAGCGCACGGAGTCCGGCGTCCTTGACCTCGGCGATCTTGACCACACTTTCCGCGGGCAGACCGTACCGCGCACCTTCGGACGCCAGCGCCTCGTAGGTCACCAGCGTTGGCACCGCGTAGGCCTGGTGGCGCGCCATCAGCGCCGCGACGGCGTCATCGCAAAGATTGGCATGCTCGATCGTGCGCACGCCACAACGCACCGCACGTTCGATCGCAGCCGGCGTATAGGCATGGGCCATCACATAGGTGCCCCGGCCCCTCGCTTCATCGACCACGGCGCGGATTTCGTCTTCAGAGTAACCAAAGGCACCTACCGGATCGGTGGGAGAGGCGACGCCGCCGGACGCCATGATCTTGATCTGGTCCGCGCCCATCTGGAACTCTTCACGAACGGCACGGCGCAACGCGTCGACTCCATCGACCACGCGGGCGATGGCACCGGCCCGGACACAGCAGCCGCACTGCATGCCGGTGGCAATGAAGTCGGTCTGCGGATTCATGTCGCCATGGCCGCCGGTCTGGCTCAATGCGCGCCCCGCAACGAACAGCCGCGGGCCCTGGGCGAGACGCGATTCGATGGCCTGTTTCAGCGGCAAGCCGGCGCCACCGGCATCGCGCACCGTCGTAAAGCCGCGCCGCAACATTCCCTGCAGGATGGGAAGGGCGCGCAAGGTGACAAATACATTGGGCAGGTTCACCTGTGCCGCCAGGTTCAACTGGCCCGCCATCACATGCACATGCAGATCGATCAGGCCCGGCATGATCGTCTTGCCGTGCAAGTCCACGCGATGGGCCGTACCGGACTGGATCGGTCGATCCGACACCTCGCGAACGACACCGTCCTCCACCAGCACCTGCATGCCCTCGATCAGCTCGGCGGCGAGCGGATCCAGCAACTGACCATTGACGAACACATATGCACCCATGCCTGCTCCTCTAGTAACAGTAACGCGACAGTGGACCTGCAAACCCGCGCTGTCCGAATGTGATCGACCAATGCGCTCAGCGAGTCAGGCTGCATCGCCGCGGTCCGCCGATCCCCATGCCCATGCGCATGCGCTCACTGGCCATGACATGGCACCAGCGCGACGACAACCGTCCGGCCCATGTCTGGCTGCGCAACACCGTGGCCCAATTGTTCACCTCCGCGACGGCGCCGCTGCCGATTCCGGGCAAGAGCAAGAGCAAGGCAAATTGATACCGACAAGCGGCGCAATGCGGTGGCTGTCGCAGACCAGTCAGCGAACATTGGGTCGGCAGTTGGCAAACTGCCGGACAACGCAGTGCGACGATCAAGCGGGTCGCACCGCGAATGGACGCGGCGCCCGAACGGCGCCGCGCAACCCCATTACTGGTCCTCAAGCCACTTGAGCGCCGGCGCCTTGAAATTGCCCTTGCCGCGCTGGCCATTGACCGGCCCGGTGTTCATCGAGAACAACAGGGTTGAATAAGCCACGGCCTTTGCATTGGTTTCCAATGCATACAGGTTGACGTTGGCGACAGTGTCACAGGCCAGGTGGTAGCACGGGTCGTACGGCTGGCCAGCCGTGCCACCCCACAATGCCACTTCAGCCGCGGTCTTGATGCCCTCGGCGCCGGAGAACAAGCCTCCAGAAGGTATATTCATGGCGATAAATGGGCCGTAGTCCGATCGACCGCTGAAGTCCGTACCCTTGAACGGAATACCCCGCTCGATGAAGAACTGCTCGAAGACCTGCTCTATCTGCGCCGATCCGCCCGGTCCAGGGCCGGCCCCGACTGCGTCAGAGTCGTCGCCGTCATAGATAAAGAACACATGGTTCGGCGAACCCAGCATGTCGAAGTTGAGGTACAGCGCTATGCGATCCTTTTCGGCCTGAGCCAGGCCGGCCACATAGGCGGTGGAGCCGATCAGGCCTGCCTCTTCGCCACCCCACCAGGCAAATCGCAGCTTGTTGCGTGGTTTGACCTTGGCCATCTGCAACGCGGTTTCAAGAATAGCAGCCGACCCGGACCCGTTGTCGTTGATGCCGGGACCCTGCAGTACCGAGTCCAGGTGCGCGCCCACCATCACGACATTGTTCGCGTCACCCGCAAGCGACTCGGCAATCACGTTGTACTGCGTGACGTTCTGCGGCGCAGCCAGAGTGATGGCGGCCTGCGAGAGCGCCTGGCTCAAGGCCACTCCGTCCGCGAACGATGCGCCGACGACCGGAATAGCCACAACGTTCGGACCACCCAGCGTCCCGATGATCAGCCCTTCCCGCGAAGGAACGTTGCCCTGGTTGAAGATGATGACTGCGGAAGCGCCCGCAGCCTCGGCGTTGAGTGCCTTGAGCGCAAAGGTGCAGGTGCCCCGTTGAATCAGGGCAATGTTTCCGGCCGGAAACCCGGCAAAATCGGCGGCTTCGCAGCCACTGGTGTTGGCGCGCGGCGGAACGAGGTTGATATCAACCGCAGTCACCGCCGCGCTGGCACTGCCAAAGCCACTGCCAGTGAACGCTCCGGTTTCATACGACGCTACGATCGGCGCCGTTTGCTGCAAGGTCGGCAGCGCTACAAACACGAACGGAAACGGCTGCAGCGTCACGTTGTAACCTGCAGCGGTCATCTTGGCAACGACATAACTGACGCTCTGGTCGTAACCCGACGTACCCGATGCGCGCACGCCGCCATTGGCATTGGCAATGTCCTGCAACGCCGTCTGGTGGCTGCGCACGCCCGCAAGCGTGACGCATTCCAGCAGCTTGTTGAACGTATTGTTGACCCGGTTCGCACAACTGGCCGATGGCGCCTTCGCAGCGGCCTTTTCGATCGCCGCCGGGCCGGCCAGCGCGCCATTGCTGGCGACAAACAAACTGACCGCTCCCAAAACCCCCCAAGCCCCGTGAGTACGTGAAACCGCTCCTGCATTACGTCGCATGATTTCCTCCTGTTTTAGTTACCGCGCATATGTCAACGCCGACACCGGCAAACGGTACCGACGTCGGGCCGATAGCGTTGCAGCCGAAGCCTACACCCGGATGCATCAACTGGCAATGCTGCAATGCAAGATTTTGCCCGGACTGTCGGTGACCGGCCACCCCCGTCGCCGCAAGCGCAAGGTCCGCAGGTCAGATTCCTTCGAGAATGACAAAGGTGCGCTCGGCCGACTTCTTGCTGATCTGCAGCACCTTTTGGTACTCGGCTGAGTCATAAAATGCCTCGGCCTGTACCACCGAGGGAAACCGGATCAGCACCATCCGCGTGGGCGACCACAACGCCGATTCCTTGACGCTCAGCTGGCCGCCGCGCGCAAGGTATTCACCGCCATGCTTTTCGGCCAACGGCCTGGCCTGGAGCTTGTACTGCTCATACAACGTGGGATCGGTGAGGTGGGAATCGACGATGAGATAGGCGGCCATGCGTTCTCCAGGTGCCGATGACTGCGCCGCGGAAATTGCGGCGGGCAGACCATCATTGCAATGAATTATCTCCGCTCATGTAGACGGCCATTGTCACGATCAAACCGCCCTGCATATGGAAGAAATTGCAGTTGTGCTTGACGGTCGTGACACCTTGCGGCGACAGATTGCGCACCGTGAACTGGCTTGCGATCTGATCGGGTGGCTGGGCGACATGCGCGAAGTCGCCATGCCAGACCCGCGCGTACCGGGCGAACAGGCGTTCGTACATGCCGCGGATCTCGCCCTCGCGCCCGCGGTAAGCCAGGTCGAAGGTCGCAATCGTCACCATCGCATTCTGGGCGAAAAAGGCCAGCGTCGCGGCCAGGTCCATCCGATCGACCGCAGCGAAATAGTGCTCGATGATGCCCGCCAGCCGTGCCCGATCCGCGCTTGGGTGGCTCACCGGACTACCCTCCCTGTGGCTGCGGCGCTGCCGCCAGCATCGCCTCGAGCATGTCCAGCCGGGGATGCAGGGGCCGCGGATACGCCACCCGGCTGTGTCGGTAGCCCAGTGCCAGCGCGGCCTCGGCCATCTTGTAGCTCAGCGGTCCCGGATTGATCACCGGCACCGGCAGGCGACCGGCCAGATAGGCATGGGCCTGATGCATCGTGGTCGACCCCAGGATCAACACCTCGGCGCCATCCTCAGCGATCGCCTTGTGCGCCGCCTGTTCCAGCAGCGCAAACACCTCGTCCTCCTTGCCCGTCAGCAGCGCCTGGTTATCAGGTGCTACCTCGATGGCGCGCACCGACGCGCATTTGTGGTGCAGGCCCAGCTCGTCCAGCGCCTTCTTGTACAACGGCTTCCAGCGGCTGGCCATGGTCAGGATGGAAAACCGGTCGCCCAGCATCAGCGCGGTCAGCATCGACACCCGACCCGGGCCAAATACCGGGATGTCGAGCACCGAGCGCAGCGCGGCGACACCGGAGTCGCTCATGGTGTCGATGCACACCGCTGCAAATCCCTCCTGCTGCGCCCGGCAGCCGGCCTCGAAGTTGGCCACATCGGCCAGCACGAAATCATGGTGGCTCGCATAGTTGACCGGGCCGGCTTTGACCGTGCGGTACTCGAACAACAGATCCGGTCCGAACTGCAGACCCGCGCATTGTTGCTGGCGCAGCAGCAGGTTGTCCTGCGACATGACGAACGGCACGATCACCAGAATCTTGCGCACGGATAGGTCCTCAGACTGCCGCGGCGCTTCGACGATCAAGCGTCCACGCATCGAGAATCTCGCTGCCCGTCGCAGCCCAAACGCCAGCGTGTCCCATGATGTGCTGCAAGGCCTCTTCCAGCGCCCGAATCCGGTAGGGCTGGCCGATCACCCAGGGGTGCAGCGAAACCGCCATGATGCGCCCCCCGTGTGTTTGCGATTCGCGGTACAGCAAGTCGAACTGGTCGCACAACTGGTCGCGAAAGTCGTCCTCGGTGTGGTGGTTCTGAACCAGGATCGTGTAGTCGTCGATGTCCACTGGATGCGGCATTGCATGCAGCGTGCCGCCCGCCGTGTGCATCGGATAGGGCATGTCGTCATTGACCCAGTCGCACACATAGTCGACCCCGGCCGCGCGCAGCAGGTCGGGCGTGTTCGCCGACTGCGACTTGGCCGGCGACAACCAACCGCGCACCGCCTGACCGCAGGCCGTGCGCAGCGTCTGCAGGGTGTTGCGCACCAGCGCCTGCTCGGCCTCGGGCGCCAGGCCGCCGTGGTGCAGATGGTCCATGTCCTGGCCATGGGCGATGATCTCCCAATGGCGCGACACGCACTGTTGCAGCAGCGAAGGGTAACGCGCCGCCACCGCCGCATTGACCGCAACCGAGGCCCGGATGCCGTGCCGGTCCAGCGCCTGCATGATGCGAAAGATGCCGACCCGGTTGCCGTAGTCGCGCAGCGTGTAGTGGCGCAGATCCGGGTAGGCGGTCTGCATCGCACCGGGTGGCTTGAAAGGCAGCCCTTTCATGTCCAGCGGAAACCATTCCAGCGCGGGCACCACCCACAAGGCAACGCGAGCCCCATCGGGCCAGGCGACCGGTTTGCGCTGCGGCAGGATCGACCAGTCGTAGCGGTCATGGTCCATGCCGTAGCGGCGCCGGGCGTACTGCAGATATTCGTCGGAAACACTCATGGCGCCGCCCCGACCGGCTCGCTGGCCGCAGCAAACGCGTCGTAGTAGTGCGCGTTGAAATGCTGCGCGATTTCGCGCCCGGTCGCCAGCCAGACGCCGTCATGACCGGTGATGTAGGACAAGGCATCTTCGAACGCCGCCATGCGGTAGGGTTGCCCGACCAGATAAGGGTGCAACGGGATACACATCACCGTGCCGGATTTTTCACCCTCCTGGTACAGGCGGTCGAACTGGCGCTTGAGGACATCGGCATAACGCCGCGGCGACACCAGGTTGACGTTGTAGACGATGACGTCGTTCATCTCCAGCGAATACGGCACGCTGGTCAGGCGCCCCTGTTTCACCTTGACCGGCCCGGGCTGGTCATCGTGGAACAAGTCGCAGACATAGCCCAGGCCCATCTCTGCCACCAGATTCAAGGTGTTGTCGGTATAGGTCAGTGCCGGTGCCAGCCAGCCGTCGAGCTTCTGGCCGGTGTGCTTGCGGATGGTGTCGATCGAATCCTGGATCACCGTGCGCTCCTGCTCCTCGGTCATGCCCATCAGGTAGCGGGTGTTGTAGGTTCCGTGCGAATAGAACTCCCAGCCGGCGTCGGCACAGGCCCGAATCACCTCGGGATGGTGTTCGCACACTGCCACATTGAGCGACACGCTGGCGCGCATGTTGCAGCGCTGCATGGCATCGAGCATGCGCCAGAATCCGGCCCGGTTTCCGTAGTCGCGGTAGGAATAGTTCAGCACATCCGGCGTCGGCCGCGCCCAGGCAGCGCGCGCGGGGTTGCGCGGCGGATCGATTTCGTAGAATTCAATGTTCGGCGCCACCCAGAACGCCACCCGGGCATCACCCGGCCAGCGAATCTGCGGCCGATCGTGGTACGGCAGGTAGTCGTACAGCCCCGGATCGCGCATCACGGTCCCGCCGGGCGGCCCGGCACCCGGCCCAACTGTTCCAGGGTTTCGTGCACCGACAACACGTCGGCATATTTGACCGCCATGTCGTACAGATTGGCGAAATGCGGGCCTTCATGTTTGTCGGCCACGCATTCCACCGGCACGATGGTGCGAAAGCTGCGCGACAAACTGTCCACCACCGTGGCCCGCACACAGCCCGAGGTGGATCCGCCGGTGACCACCACCGTATCGACCTTGTGAAAGGTGAAGACAGAGCCCAGGTTGGTTTCGAAAAAAGCCGACGCCATGCGTTTGTTGACGATGATGTCGCGCACCGTGTCGATGTGGAGCCGGTCGTCGAACTCGGCGCGCCGGCCACCCACCTTGATGTTCTGCAGCGAATCTGGCGTATGGGTGCGTGTGCCCCAGACACCACAATCCTCACCCGACTCCATATAGGCCACATGGGTCCATACCACCGGGAAGCCCTTGACGCGAAACGCCTCGGCCAGTGCATTCACATGCTCGATCTGCATGGGATCGGTTTCGTAGGCGGTGGCGAATTCGCCCACGCAGGTATAGGCTTTTTGCAGGTCGATGTTGATCAGCGCCGGCATCACGCCAAACCCGAAGCGCCTGCGCGTCGGATTGGCCCTGAAGTCATCGAAAAGCTGGCGGCTGGTCTTGGAAGAAAGTTCCACGGAGCTTGTCCTTGTTCGACGGTTCGTTGACTCGGTCTGCATGCGGCGGGCACTTGCGCCTTCCCGGCGGACAGAGAACACCGCGGGCGCATCGAACATGGCCCACGCGCGGGCTGGAAATCATGATGCAACAGCCCAATTGTTCTGTCAATAGGACAATTGGGAAAGTTCAGCGCCGTGCCAGCACAGCCAGCCTCCTCATCCAGTTGCCGGACCAGCGCTGATCGATGCCGCGGCCTGGTCGCTGCACCAACGCAGCCCTGTGGGACGCGTCCTACGCCAGCAAACGCGATCACCGTACATGCGGCATGCCTGCCGACCGATCGCCATCGGCAATGCCCTTGGCGACACTGGACCCATCGCAGCAAAACAGCTTGCGACCGTACCCAACCCGGTTCAGCACGAACCAAACTCGAGAGGCCTTGCCATGTTGCACTACGCTGTTGTTTTCTTTGTCATTGCTCTGATCGCCGCGCTGTTCGGATTTGGCGGTATTGCCGCCAGCGCTGTTGGAATCGGCAAGATCCTGTTCCTGGTCTTTGCCGTGCTCGCCATTGCCAGTCTCCTGTTCGGGCTGATCAAGAAGGGCTGAAGCCCGCCATGGGCCCGGCCAATGGCCAGACGATGCATGGCACCTGCCGCCCCGATCCAACACCCGCGAGCGGTCAGCGGTCTGAAACCGAGTCACAGCCAATACTCCCATACGCGCGCAAACAGTTCCTGCAGCCGCAGGTCGAGGCCCCTGCGCGCCCAGGGTCCCACGGTCATCTCGTCGGACTGGGCCCGGTCCTGCTCGAACAATGCCTGCACCTCGCGACCGAACGCAGTACCCAGCACCACCGCATTGAGTTCGTAGTTGTGCAGGAAGCTGCGCCAGTCCAGGTTGGTGGAACCGACGGTTGCCCAGACGCCGTCGATCAGCGCGGTCTTGGAATGCAGGATCACACCACGACGCTCGTAGATCTTCACGCCCGCGCGCAACAGGCGCGCATAGTGGCGGCGCCCGGCATGAAACACCAGCCATGAGTCCGTCTTCGACGGCAAAACCAGCTCCACCTGGACGCCACGCAGCGCCGCCTGCTCCAGCGCCTCGAGCAATTGCGGGTCGGGCACGAAATAGGCGTTGGTCAGTAGCACGCTGGCCTCAGCGCTGTGGATGGCCGACAGCAGCGTTCCATAGATCCGGCTGTAACTCTCGTTTGGCGAACTGCCGATTGCGCGCACGACCTGGTCACCCATCGGCGCCAATTTCGGAAAATAATCGCGCGCGGCCATTGGGTCGCCCTTTTGCGACTGCCAGGATTGAATGAACAAGCGCTGAAAATCCGCGACAACCGGGCCATCGATCCGTAAATCCGTGTCGCGCCATCGGGGGTCGCCAGGAAGACCCGACCGCCCCTTGATCGACGAACCGCCGGAATACACAGCGCTAATATTGATGCCGCCCAAAAAGGCGGTTCGGCCATCGACGATCAGCAGCTTGCGATGGTCGCGTTGGTTGAGTTCCCAATTTGTCCCGGCAACCAGCGGATTGACCGGGTTGAACTCGCGTATCTGCACACCGCTGGCCGACAGGGCTTCGAAGAACTGCTTGGGTGTGCCCAGCGTGCCCACGCCGTCATGGATCAGATTGACCTGTACGCCCGCGCGCTGTTTGCGGATCAGCGCCTGCGCAAACTCCCGGCCGACGGCATCGTCGTCCAGTATGTAGGTTTCCAGGTTGACATGGTCGCGCGCGCCATCGATCGCCTCCAGCATGGCACGGTAAGTCGCTGGACCGTCCTGCAGCAGGCGGACCCGGTTACCAGTGGTCAACGGACTGCCGCTGATCGCCTCCTCCAGCGCCAGATGCCGCTCGAAGATGTTGGTTGGTTTGCCCTGGCGCTGGAGTCGGTCCAACACCGCCTTGCTCTGAGCGGCTGTCAGCAGGCCACGGGAACTGGCCAGTTGCACCGGCGACGCTGCGCGCCGCGACAGATCGGGCACGAACGCAGGCAGGCTGCTGCAACCGGCCAACCAGACACTGGCGACCAGAGCCCAGCAGCGTGGGCCCAACCATCGGGCCACAGTCCACACCGCGGCAAACCGTCGATCGTGCGCGTGCGACATCGCCCGCTAGACGGCGCCTGCAAACAGCACAACGACCAGCACCACGACAACCAGGCCCAGGCCGCCGCTGGGACCATAACCCCAGCCCTTGCTGTGTGGCCAGGCTGGGAACGCGCCGACAAGCAAGAGCAGCAGAACGATCAGAGCCATGATGCCGAGCGACATGATCTTCCCCTGGGGTTGTACACATTGACAGCGTAATGCGCTCTGGCACGCCGGCTTGTCGGCACGCAGCGGATCTGGATGTCAGACAGCGCGCCGCCGGGCCGGGGCGCCACCACGGCGTGTTCTCCTACACGCGGGGATGCCAACGGCCGACGGCGGCGCGATAGCCGTCCGCCTACGATGGCGCAATACCCAACACGGCCGCACGGCGACCGTCCGTCGCAGGCCCTTTACGTGAAAGATCACCCATGCCCAGCATGACCAAGACGCAACCACCGGCCGCAGCCACCTGCGGCGCGTCCGACGCGGCCGACACCCTCAATACCCTGATCGAGGCCTGTGCCGACGGTGCGTACGGCTTCGCGGTCTGCGCGGACTATTCCAATTCCAGCCGGCACCGCACGTTGTTTCGCCAGCGCGCCCAGGCCTGCGAAGAAGCCGGCGCACAGTTGCGCAAGAAAATTCTGCACCTGGGCGGTCAGCCCACACAGGGCGGAACGGCCATCGGCGCACTGCACCGGGGATGGGTGGCAGTGCGCGGCACGCTCAGCGGGTTGCGCGATCAGTCCATCCTGGCCGAATGCGAACGCGGCGAAGCGTCTGCACGGCTGCTCTACCAGCACGCATTGGAACAGGACCTGCCAGCGGATGTTCGCAGGCTGGTGCAGCAGCAGGCGGACAGCGTGCAATTGAACCTGGCCCAGATCCGGCTACTGCGAGAGGTGGAAAGCGCGGCCGCCTGACCCGCACGCCGCGGATTGACGCCGGCACCCAGCGCTGACGCACCCATCGCCGTGCCAAGCGTCACTCCGCGCCATCGGAGCCATGGGCATTTACCGGCAACCCAGCGTTCCAGGGCCCGCATTTTTCCGACGACAGGATGGGCCGTGATCCTACATGCGCAGGCGCCTCAGGCCGATGGGTGACTCGGCCCAGTCAACCTACAGTCAATCCCATGCGCCGGCCACCTGCCGCGCAAACAACAGCCACCTATCCGGGAAATCCATGAAAAATATGCCGATTGCAGCCCCCACTGGGGCATCCCATTCCAACGACCGCCAGCCAATGCATCTGGACAGCGCAGCCATCGACAAGGCGCGCAAGAGCCTGGATGAAGGCGCCGTGACACCGAACTACGGTCCCTGGCGTGAAGACGTCATCCGCCTGCTCAATGACTCGCTGGCCACCGAGCTGGTATGCGTGCTGCGCTACAAGCGCCACCATTTCACAGCCGACGGTCTGGCATCGCCAAAGATCGCGGAGGAATTCATGGTCCATGCCAATGAAGAGGCTGCGCATGCCGACCGGCTGGCCGCCCGTATCGTTCAGCTCGGCGGAGAGCCCGATTTCTCACCGGACTCGCTGACCCGCCGCAGCCATGCGGCCTACGACGACTCGAAGGACCTGAAATCGATGATCCGCGCCAACCTGATCGCCGAACGGGTCGCGATCGAAGCCTACAGCCAGATGATCACATTGATCGGCGACAAGGATTCCAGCACCCGGCGGCTGCTCGAGGACATCCTCAGCGATGAACAGCAACATGCTGACGAATTGAAAGACTGGCTCGCCACCTGAACGGGGTTGGTCCCAATTGCGAGCCGAAAGACCGCAGACCCACCAGAGCGTTCTCGCACGCGGCCATCGGGCCGCACTTTTATCAACCCAAGCACAAGGAGTTCATCATGAATTGGGACCGCATCCAGGGAAACTGGAAACAAGTGACCGGCAAGGCCAAGGTCCAATGGGGCAAATTGACGGATGACGACATGGACGTCATTGCCGGCAAACGCGACCAACTGTCCGGCAAGATTCAAGAGCGCTACGGCATTGCCAAGGACGAGGCCGAGAAGCAGATCGACGCCTGGTCCGGCAAGGCCACTGACCAGTGGTTCACCAAAACCGGCGACCGGGTCTGACGATCCGCGCTCAAACCTGCCAAGGGGCTGCCATGCTGAAAAGCACGGCAGCCCCTTGCGCATGACGCTCACCATCGGACGCATTGCACTGCGTGAGTCCGAAAGACGCCCGCAAGAGAATGCCGCGTTTGCGGGCTTACCATCGGGCTGGTTCGACTCGCGTGCGGTGCCATGCATCCGAACGGTCGATCGACCCTGGTTTGACGGACATGCAATTCGGCCCGACCGAATGACGATGCGGGCGCAGCTGCCGCACTCCGCGCTGTGGCCTTTGCTGCTACCGATTCTGGTACGGAACTGCGTTGGCGCGCCGCTGGCGGCAAAAGTGTAAGAATGCAGGCCGATCGACGACTATCCGCCTATTCCACGGTGCGCGCAGGGCGCGCAGCCGTCAATTCAAACACGGTGCACAAGCGTGAGCCCCAAGAAAGCCCTGATCCTGGTAGCTGTCATTGCCGCGGCGGTTGCGTTCTTCGCATTCGATCTGGGGCACTATTTCAGCCTGGATTTCGTCAAGCAGAGTCAAAGCCAATTTGCCGACCAGTTTGCACGGAGGCCGGTCACGGTGACGCTGGCGTATTTCGCAATCTATGTCGCCATCACTGCACTGTCGCTGCCGGGCGCCGCCATCATGACACTGGCGGCAGGCGCCGGATTCGGGCTTGTGCTGGGCACGATCGTGGTGTCGTTCGCGTCGACACTGGGTGCCACGTTGGCCATGCTGGTGGCACGCTATCTTTTGCGTGGGCCGATCGAGGCGCGATTCGGTCGCCGCCTGGGCGAGGTCAACAAGGGCATCGAGCGTGAAGGCGGGTTCTACCTGTTCACGCTGCGGCTGATTCCGGCCATTCCGTTTTTCGCGCTCAACCTGCTGATGGGCCTGACCCGGATGAAGACCTGGACGTTCTTCTGGGTCAGCCAGGTTGGCATGTTCGCCGGCACGGTGGCCTATGTGTATGCAGGCACCGAAATTGCCAAGATCGATTCGCTCGGCTCGATCCTGTCACCGGGGCTGATCGGCGCGTTCGTGCTGCTGGGCATTTTTCCGTTGATCGCGCGCAAGGTCATCGACATCGTGCAGCAACGCAAGGTGTTCGCGCGCTGGAACGCGGTGCGCCCCGCCACATTCGACCGCAACATGGTGGTCATCGGCGCAGGCGCCGGCGGGCTGATCGCGGCATTGATCGGCGCAGCGGTCAAATCCAGGGTCACGCTGGTCGAATCGCACAAGATGGGCGGCGATTGCCTCAACTTTGGTTGCGTGCCGAGCAAGGCGCTGATTCGCACCGCAAAGCTGCAACACCAGATCCGGCATGCCGACAACTACGGGCTGGCCAGTGCCACGGCCACATTGAGCTTCAGGCAGGTGATGGCGCGCATCCACCGGGTCATTGCCGACATCGCGCCACACGACAGTGTCGAGCGTTTTACCGCGATGGGCGTGGATGTGCGGCTGGGATACGCCACCATCGTCAACCCATGGACAGTCGAGATCAAGGGCAACGACGGCAGCGCCAGCCGGCTCACCACGCGCAACATCGTGATTGCCACAGGCGCCCGCCCCTTCGTGCCGCCACTACCCGGCCTGGAGGCGGTCGGTTACGTGACCAGCGACACGATGTGGGACGTCTTCGCGGACATGGACGAAATGCCCCGGCGCATCGTCGTGCTCGGCGGCGGACCGATCGGCTGCGAGCTGTCACAGGCCTTTGCACGGCTGGGCGCCGAGGTCACGCAGGTGGAGATGGCGCCGCGCATCATGCTGCGCGAGGACGAGGAGGTGTCGGAATTGGCACGCAAGGCGCTGCAGGCCGACGGCGTCACGGTGCTGGTCTCGCACAAGGCGCTGCGCTGCGAAAAGCACGGCGACGCCAAGACCATCATCGTCGAACACGACAGGCAGGAAATCCGCCTGGAGTTCGATGCATTGATCGTGGCGGTCGGCCGTGCTGCGCGACTCACCGGCTATGGCCTGGAAGAACTGGGCATTCCCACCGACAAGACGGTGCAAACCAACGAATACCTGCAGACCCTGTACCCCAACATCTATGCCGCCGGCGACGTGGCGGGCCCTTACCAGTTCACCCACACGGCGTCGCATCAGGCCTGGTATGCAGCCGTGAACGCACTGTTTGGCGACTTCAAGAAATTCAAGGCCGACTACACGGTCATTCCATGGGCCACCTTCATCGACCCGGAAGTGGCGCGCGTCGGGCTGAACGAGCAAGAGGCCCGCGAACAGGGTATCGCCTACGAAGTTGTCAGATACGGCATCGACGACCTCGACCGGGCCATTGCCGACAGTGAGGCCCATGGCTTCGTCAAGGTGCTGACGGTGCCGGGCAAGGACACCATCCTGGGCGTCACCATTGTCGGCTCGCATGCGGGCGACCTGCTGGCCGAGTATGTGCTGGCCATGAAGCATGGCCTGGGCATGAACAAGATCCTGGGCACCATCCACACTTACCCGACATGGTCCGAGGCCAACAAGAATGCCGCCGGCGTATGGAAGCGGGCGCACCAGCCCAGGCGCCTGCTGGAATGGGTGCGCAAGTACCACGACTGGAAGCGGGGCTGAGCCATGGTCAAACGACGCGTCTGGATCCTGGCCGGCACCGCTGCGCTGGCCTGCCATGTTCTGCCGGCGCGCGCACAGAGCACGGGCATCGCGTTCGACCATGCCTATGCCGCCTGGGATGCGCTGCTGAAAAAGCATGTGCGCTGGTTGCCCGACGGCAAGCAAAGCCAAGCCGACTACAAGGGGTTCGCGGCCGATCGGGCAGCGCTGCAAACGGTGTTGTCGCAATGGTCGGCGCTGACGCCAGCGCAGTTCGGCAACTTCTCGCGCGAGCAGAAGATGGCCTTCCTGATCAACGCCTACAACGGTTTCACCGTCGAGTTGATCCTGACCCGATACCCCAACCTCAAGTCCATCAAGGAGCTGGGCAGCCTGTTGCAGAGCCCCTGGAAGAAGAAGTTCTTCCGGCTGCTGGGCGAGGAGCGCCACCTGGACTGGATCGAACACGAACAGCTGCGCCCGAACTACATGGATTGGCGGGTGCATGGCTCCGTGAACTGCGCCTCCATCGGCTGCCCGGCCTTGCGTCCGGAGGCCTTCACCGCAGGCCAACTGGGCGCGCAGCTCGATGACGGCATGAACCGCTTCATGGGCGATCGCACGCGCAACCGCTTCGAGAACGGCCGTGCCGAAATCAGCGAGATCTTCAAGTGGTTCCAGGAGGACTTCGAAAAGGGTCACCTGGGCGTTGGCAGTATCGACAAGTTGCTGGCACGGTATGCCGAGCAGCTGAGCAGCGTGCCAGCCGACCGCGCAGCGCTGCGCGCGGGCCCGGTGCGGGTGCGCTACCTGGACTACGACTGGTCGCTGAACGACACCGCGCGCTGACGCGTCACACTCCTCGATAGTGGCCAGGCCTCCATACCCGACTGGCGCAGGGTATTGGGCTGGGTATTGGGCATAGCGGGCAGTACACTGGCGCTCATCTGTAAACCCAACGGAGACAACCCATGAATCTCAAACCAGGCCTGCTGGCCGTGGCGATGGCCTTTGTCCAGACCGTGTCGGCGCAAACCGGTCCGGTCAAACTGATCGTCGGTTTCCCGCCCGGCGGCTCCGCCGACACCACCGCCCGTCTGCTGGCCGACAAGATGAAGGACACGCTGGGCGTGCCGGTGCTGGTCGAAAACAAGGCTGGCGCGGGTGGTCGCATTGCGGCCCAGTTGGTCAAGGAAGCCGCGCCCGATGGCAACACCGTGATGGTGGTGCCGTTTGCGGTGATGGTGGTGCAGCCGATGGTGTTCAAGAGCATCAAGTACGACACCACCAAGGATTTCACGCCGGTCGGCAACGCCGTCACATTCCCGCTGGCGCTGGCCGCTGGCCCGGGCACGCCCGCCAAGGACATGAAGGAGTTGATCGCCTGGTTCCAGGCCAATCCCGGCAAGGCCAACTTCGGCTCTCCCGCAGCGGGATCGATGCCCCACTTCATGGGCGAGATGCTGGCCGACGCCGCCAAGATGAAGCTGACCCATGTCGCGTTTCAGGGCGGTGCGCCCCTGGTCACCAACCTGCTGGGTGGACAAGTGCCGATCGGGTTCGACACACCGGCCGAGTTCGCCGAATACCACAAGGCCGGCAAGCTGCGCATCCTGGCGCTTAGCGGCGCTCAGCGCAATGCGCGATTCCCGGATGTGCCAACCTTCAAGGAGCAAGGCATCAACATCGACGCGCTGGCCTGGTTCGGCGTGTTCGGCCCGCCCGGTATGCCCAAAGCCACGGTCGACAAGCTCAACGCTTCGCTGCAGGCTGCCCTCAAGGCACCCGACCTGGTCGAGCGGCTGGCCAGCCTGGGTCTCAGCGCAGCGCCCGGCAGTGCCGACGAGATGACCGCGCGGCTGGCCGCAGACAAGCTGGCCTGGGGGCCGCCGATCAAGAATTCCGGATTCCAGGCCGATTGAGGATCATCGGAACAGTCCGGGCAGTTGAGGGGCAATAAGCCATGGGCCAGCCTGATCGTGACGCATTGAAGCCGTTTGCGACCAAATACATCTGGTGGAAGACGCCTGACGAAGCGATCGCGATGCCCGAGCGCCTAATTGCCCAAGTCATGAACATCGGTGATTTGGATGACATCCAAGCGCTCGCCGCGCAAGTTGGTGACGATGCGCTGCGCGATGTGCTCAGTCATGCCGAATCCGGCCAATTTGACGAGCGATCATGGACCTATTGGCACTATCGTTTGGGGATGGCTGAACTGGACAAGGTGCCACCTCTGCCGCACAGGACCTACCAGTGACGGGTCGCTTCTCGCCCCGGATGGAAATTCTTCCGCCGGCCCAGCATCGTTTGTGGCCGCAGTTGCGCGCTGCTGGATCCTTGGGGTTGGTGTTGTACGACGGAACCGCGATTGGACTGTGAGGCTGGTGCGCGGTCTGGCGAGTGCGCGCGCAATGTTCCGGCCGACGTTCCAGTCCAGCGAGGCCTTGCGCGCGCTTTCCTTTTTCGGCGACGGGGACCTGCATACCTTGAATCAAGGCGAAAAGCGGATCCTGGTCAGGGCGGCAAGCGACGTTCGGGATTTGCCGGCCGCATCCCTGACCAACGGTTGGCTGCGGCCTGCCGACTGACGTCCTCCTTGTGTTGAGCTTCTGCGCGTTTTCGGCGCTTGACAGAGTTGGGCATGCATCATCCCGGGTGTGCCCACGTTCAAGGAACAGGGCATCGACATCGACGCGCTGGCCTGGTTCGGCGTGTTCGGCCCACCCGGCATGCCCAAGGCCACGGTCGACAAGCTCAACGTGTCGCTGCAGGCTGCCCTCAAGGCACCCGACCTGGTCGAGCGCCTGGCCGGCCTTGGTCTGACGGCAGCACCTGGCAGCGCCGACGAGATGAGCGCGCGGCTGGCCGGCGACAAGGGCCGCGTGGGTGCCCCCCCGATCAAGAACTCGGGGTTCCAGGCGGACTGAGTGAGGCCTGCGGCTGCGCCGTTCGGCAAAATATTGCAGCTCACAGGGGTTGCCCTCGTGCACCTGCTGGTTTTTGCTTCGGGTCTGGTTCGTACGGCGCTGGTTGGCGGGCTGCTTCGCAGCGTCACCCGTGACAGGATTTGTGTCCGCGATTGGCTCTTGACGACCAACTGCGGACGTTTGTCTTTCAGCCCGAAACCGGACATTCAATCCATAACCGGGTGAACTCCAACTATCTGGACTCCACGATTCCCGGGGCCGTTCACACCACTGCTCGGTAAAATTCGGGGTCAAGAGCAACCTGTGGAAAAAATCCCGTTCACTTCCTACGACTTTTGGGCTTATCTGTCCGCGGGTTTCCTATTGCTGTTTGTTGCCGACCAGGTTGCAGGCTCGGGGCTGTTGGCTAGAACCTCATGGACCATCGTGCAGGGCGTTGTTGCAGTCGCGAGCGCCTATGCTGTTGGCCAGCTGGTTGCCAGCATTTCGTCCTTCGTTTTCGAGCGTCTACTCGTCGGGAAGGTGCTGGGCTTCCCTCGCAACGTCGTCTTCGGACGCTCTAACGCGCCAGGTTGGCTGCGAGCCTGCATGCCCGGCTACTTCAAGGCGCTGCCTGACGAGACGAAGAGGCGAGCACTTGAAAAGGCTACTGCGGATGGGGTGACGGGTCCTGGCGAGGCGATGTTTTGGGCCGCCTATGGCCGGGCCCGCTCCGACGCGGCGGTCATGAGCCGGCTCGACAACTTCCTGAACCTCTATGGCTTCTGCCGCAACACGGCACTGGTCGCCTTCATGAACGCGGCATTGCTCTACTGGTCCTATCGCTGGAATGGTGGGCCGGAGACCCACCTGCAATGGACCTGGGCGGCACTGGCGGTCGGCGTCGGCATGACCTTCCGCTACCTCAAGTTCTTACGGCACTACGCCGTGGAAGTTTTCACGTCGTACGCGCACGGCAAGGACGAGTGATGGCGGCTATTCCCGTAAACGATGCACTCCTGCAGGTCTTCAACGTCGAGCACGGCGGCTGCGCGCTCTTGACTACTCCCGCTGGGCCTGGCGGCTGGCGGCGGGTGCTCATCGACTGCGGTCACAACACATCAACAGGCTGGTACCCCGGGCGGCACCTTCGCAGTATGGGCGTGACGTTTCTGGAGCAACTCGTCGTGACCAACTACGACGAAGACCACGTCTCGGGCTACCCGGACTTGCTAGCGCAGGGCGTCTACGTCGACTGGCTTTTCCGGAACACCTCCGTGACGCCCGAGACCATCCGCATGCTCAAGAGCGAGGACGGCATGGGCAAAGGCATCGACATGCTGGTGGAGAGCCTGGGTAAGTTCGGCCCGGTAGGTGCCAACGGGAAACCCGCCCCGACATTCCCGGGTGTGTCGATGGAGTACTTTTTTAACAGCTACCCGGTGTTCGAAGACGAGAACAACCTTAGCCTGGTGCTCTACCTGACGGTCTGCGGCACCTCATTCCTGTTCCCGGGGGACATGGAGTGCGGAGGTTTCGAGCACCTGCTGGCTACCGATGCCCGCTTCCGCCAAGTTGTTCCGACTATTAACGTGCTGATGGCGTCACACCACGGAAGAGCCAATGGGGTCTGCGCCAAGATGTTTGATTACCACGGGTGCCGCCCGCAGTTGGTTGTCATCTCCGACGACTACAAGCAATACAGCACCCAGGAAACGACCAATTACTACGCCAGCAAGACCACTGGAATCACCAACTTCCGGGCGCCGGGTGTTTCGCGCAGCGTGCTGACAACGCGCAAGGACGGAGACATTCACTTCACCTGGTCCAACGGCGGCTGCACGGTCTACTGACATTTGACGGCCGCATCCAGTGACATTTCGACTGTGCCGATGCGAGGTTGCTGGCCGGCTAGAGGGGTGTTTTCCATGCAGGTCTTGTTTTTGCACTGAACCGCCTTGGCTCTTGTGGAGGCAACTTGGCTTAAGTCAAGCCGCGACTCGACTCACGAATTCTCCTACGACGGCTTTGAGCACTGTTCAGACCAGCGCTTTCGACCACCAGCAGACATCGGCGGCCGCCCACCACGCAGACAGGGGCACTTGTCAAGATTGACTCCTGTTGCGCGGTCCTTTCCCGAGTGAGGGGTGAAGTTAGACTCCATACATTGGCGGCGGCAAAGCTCACGAAAACCATGCGCTACTCACCTGACGAACTTGACGCAAAGTTCAGAAAAGTTCACGACGCTGTCAGCCCAAGAGAGTTCCACAACAAGCCTGCGCACAAGAAAACGCAAGAGTTCTATTGCGCGGCCCGTTTCGGGCAGCCACAGCCTTCGACCAAACCGCCAACACCGTGTTCACCATGGGGCCGATGGTCGCGCCAGGGCGCGGTCAGCTCAAGATGCCACGGCTACCCGGCACCTGCGCGAGCCTGGTGCTGAGATCGCTGCTCCGATGCCACGCCTGGATTTGGACCTCGAGTTCTTCGACCTGACGCCCAAGTTCCTTGAGGTGGTCCAGCAGTCGTTGAATGAGCACGCGGAAGGAGCCAGGCAACTCGTTGTCGGCGTCTTCGATCAACTCAGGGACACGCGAGGCGATGTAACCGATGCCCTGTGGAACGATAAGACCAAACTCACCAAGAAGGCCACGAATCTGATTGGCCTGCGCCGTGCGTGCCTTCACAAAGCCCTGGCGAACCCGGTGCAACGCCAGCACCGACTGCTGCTCCATGTTCTTGATCGGGACGAAGCGCATGTTCGGCCGGGCGACAGCTTCGCAGATCGCTTCGGCGTCAGCGGCATCGTTCTTGTTGGTCTTGACATACGGCTTGACGAACTGCGGTGCCATCAAGCGGACGGTATGGCCCATCGCCTGGAGCTTGCGCGCCCAGTGGTGCGCACCGCCGCAGGCCTCCATCCCAATCAGGCACGGTGGCAGGTTCACGAAGAACGTCGCAACTTGGTCCCTGCGAAGTTGCTTCTTCAAAAGTACCTTGCCATGCTCGTCGATTCCGTGGACCTGGAACACGTTCTTCGCCAAGTCGATGCCAACAGTTGTAAGCTTCATGATGGACGCCCCTTCTCGGTTCAAGTGGTTGATAAACCTCTCCACTTTGGCACGTCGATGCCGTTACGGGTGGGGGCGTTCATCCCATTGCTTACGACCCATCCGCGTTTCCCAACCCTCGTGTAGGGTGCGAGGACGCAAAATATCTGCCAGAAAGTCTGGCCCAAATTGCGACAAATAGATTGCAGCAGTTCCGCTATCAGAAACCATTTTGGCGAGGCTAGTGCTGATTTTTCGGCTGACGGAATCGCCCGCTACTTCTTGGCTGCCTTTTCGATGCGCCCGCGCTGGCGAACCTCGGCCGCCTCGCTGGCCCGGCCCTGCTTGTCGAGAACATCAGCCCATCCTCGAAACGCGTCTGCGAAGTTCGGGTCGATCTCGGCTGCCGTCCGATAGTCCGCGCTGGCGGCATCTAACTGGTCCAGCGCCAATTCGGCGTGCGCCCGGTTGATGTAGCCGATTTTTTGTTTTTCCCCCTTCTTCTTGGCCACCTCGATGGCTTGGCTGCTTTTCTCCAGTGCCTCCGAATAGCGGTGGAGCTTGAGCAAGACGTCGGCCCAGTCAGCGAGCGCCCCGTCCCGATCCGGTTCGAGATAGAGGGCCTGCTGATATTCGGCAAGGGCTTCCGCGTCACGACCGAGATAGGACAACGCCTTTCCGACATACTCATAGGCGTCCGCCACGGGCCGAATTTCCCTGCTCTTCCGGTACGCTGCGATGGCCTTCTCATATTGCTTAGACTCAAGATACGCATAGCCCAGGCCAAGCCTGCTAAGTAGGCGGTCGTCGGGGACCTTCGCGAACTGCTCTGCGTGCTCGAGCATCGGGACGGCCTCTGCATATCGCTTCAGTTCATTCAACGCCAATCCCGAGTGCATATAACCCAGAGCGGCCTTGGGAGACAGTTCTATCACTGCCCGCCAAGCGGCAAGCTCGGAGGCCGAGTCTTCGCCTTGAGAATGCGCGACGGCAAGCAACTGCCAAGCCTCGACGTTTAGCGGATTCTGTTCCACCGCCATTTGCAGTTTTTCCCGTCCCTCTTGCAGTTGCTTTCGATCCAGCAGCCTGCTGCCCCAACTCACGAAAGGCCAATCCGTGGTCGGCGCTAAGCGAGCACCTTCATCAAATGATTTCAGCGATTCTTCCGGCCGCTTGAGCATCCACAGGGCATCGCCGAGCCCGAAAAGCGCTTCCGAATTCTTGGGCTGCAATCGCAACGACGTTCGAAACTTTTGTTCCGCCTCGGTAAACTTTCCGGCATGGTTCAAAGCGATACCCCAGTTCCTGTACGCGATGTCATCCTTGGGGTTGAGCTGGGCTGCGAACCGGCACTTGTCCACGGCCTCCTCCACCTTCCCGTCGTAGCCGAGTGCATAGCACCAGGCGAGATAGGCAAAGGCGACCGCACGCGTGTCGCCCTCGCGGGCGAGTCGTTGGACCAAGCCGATACCGGCCGAAAAGTCGCACGGCGACTTGTCGGCGCAGCGATATCTCTCTGCCGTTAACTCGTGCCGGATCAGGGACTGGGGGTTGACCTCGTAGGCAACGAACCGGGCAATGCCAGCGGCGAGGCCGTCGGCAGACATGCCCGTCTCCACGTTGATCCGGCCTTCGGAACTGCTATCGACCTGGTTCACCTGGATCTTGACCCGCAGCCCCTCGAGGGTCTCAACCACGTTGCCGGACACTTCGAAGCGACGCTGCGCAAATCCGGCCTGCACGGCCCGGATCAAATCCTTGAACCTAAAGCCGGCACTCGGAATCTGGATGTCGATGCTGTTGCCTCCATTGACCAGCGCATACGCGCCCGCCTGCATTTTCGACTTCGCGGCCCCGCGCCCTCCTGATACCGGACGGGACATCATGCGCAGATTGGTCGCGACTTCGGCCGCCAATGCAGCACCAGTGGTGCCTCGCTTGCCCAAGTTTTCCCCGATCTCGAAGGGCAGGATTTCGACCAGGTCAGCACCAATCGCGCTTCGAATTTGTTGCCATCCTAAATAGATGAACAGAAGGACAGCCAGCGCCGCGGCGACGTTCCCAAGAAGCTTGCGAGTACGCTCCGCCCAGGTGCCCAAGCGTTCCAGCCGGCCCGGCCTTTGAGTTTCCGCGCTGCGTCCAGCTCTCGCGGGCGCGGCAATGCGCAGAAGCGCCTTCGCGCCGAGCAGGTTGGCTTTGCCCCGCCTTCGTAAGATTGACATTTCTCCTCGGTCGAGCGTTCATATCGCCGTGATGCGATTCAGAGTGTCTTGGTCGGCCTGTGCCCTGGCATCGTCTTGTTGGGGGATGATTGCGATGGCGGTGGAACGAATCCGAGTGGAGGCCTACCGTCGCTACTTCATCATGTACACGGTCGATCCGGGCACAGCCAAATCGAAGTTCGCCATCGTCGGCGCGTTACCGGCGTACAGGGGGCCGAAGAACTTGTCCCTCAGATGTGCCCTCCCGTCATCCACCGACTGCCTGGCGTAGAAGTACGGGTGCGAGACCTCTTGATTGGTGACATCCAGATAGAAAACTCCGTCCGCCAACCCGCTAGATACCAACGTCTGTGCCTTTCCCAACCCGATGAACGGACCGTGGGATTTCACCGAGTTCAGCGTACCGTCGTGCTCGTTCCGCGTGACGTAGACTTTTGGTTTGATTCTTCCCAGCCACTTGTGCGAGTTTTTCAGCTTCGCCGCCGACGCGGAAGTCACGACGTTCTTGACTGCATCGAATGCGGCGAAGTCTCCTTGCACCGCCTCCTCAAGAACAATTCCACCCATGCTGTGCGTCACGACCACTACCGGCATGCCCACCATTGTCGCGAGTCGCGTGTCTTCGATGGTTCGCAGTAGCTTGACAAGCAAAGGCCCAGCTGCCCTTGCATCATCTTCCGGGAAACCAAGCAGGAATGCGGAGTGTGGCCAGTGCAACATGACGACCGCAGCGTTGTGATTCGTCTCAAACTCCGCGATTACTTTGTCCTTGACAAAGGACTCTTTCGGCTCGCGGTCACCTCCAAAGCCTGCTGCTCGCCCGTGCACGTAGACGATCACCGACTTTCTGCTCTGCGCAGCAACTTGGCTCCAAAGCTTGGCGCAGGCATCGCCAACCTGGGACGCTGCATATGCTTTGGAGCCGTCCTCATTGAGGACTACCTCAGTCTTTTTCACAGGCGCGCCTCCTTAATGTTCCTGATCGGCGGCGACCGTAGCAATGGTCAATGAGGTCACGGCCAGTGACAGAGGGTAGCACACGCTGCCCCGGCTGATGCCCAGCAGTTTGGCCTGTGCGCTGATCGAGAGTTTGCCGTTCCGGTCAATCATCGCCTTGCGCTCAGCAATCCCGCTTTGGTGAGCGCACGTTCTAAAAAATCATTCTCCAGCGTGAGCTGCCCGATCTTGGCCTGTAGCGGCACCAGGTCCACCGCAGGGCTCGCGCCAGCGCCGTCAAACGCGTCGGCGGCGCGTTCGATGAGCTGGCGCTTTCAGTCGGCGATCTGGTTGACGTGCAGGTCAAACTCCTGGCACAGTTCGGCCATGGTCCTGTCCTCGCGCAAGGCGGCAAGCGCCGCACGCGGGCCTTGAACTCGGCGCTGAGCGTGCGCCGCACCCGCCTTGCCACATTGGCTTTCTTCTTCAACTTCATGGTGAAAACTCCTTTGTGCCGGGCTCACGCCCAGCAATTCAAAATTGGCCGAGTTCCCACTTATCCCGCTGTTCAGATTTGTCCAACCACTTCTAGCCTTGCCCACTTCCTCTGTTGACAAATATCGCGCGCGCGGACCGTGCCGAGTCATCCACATATCTGTGGAGTTCCAGGCGATACCAGTCGACAGCCGTCCAGAAATCCTGCGTGACACTTGTTCCATTGGAATACATCAGGCCAAGGTTGGACTGAGCACTGGCATCACCTTGTTTAGCCGCCTTTCGATACCAGTCAACGGCCTGCTGGTTGTCTTGGAGGACGCCGTGGCCACGTCGATACATCAAGCCAAGGTTGTATTGAGAGTCGGCATGCCCCTTGTCGGCCAGCTTATTGAACCCTGCAAATGCAGTGGCGAAATCCCCACTTTTGTATGCCTCCAACGAGTGTCCAAACGTCTGCGCTAGCGCAGGCACCCACGCGGCCGCTGTGAGCGTCAGCGTCAGCAACAACGAACGGCACAATCTATTCATGCACGAATCCTACTGATGTGAATGGCATCAAAGTCAAGACGCCGCATCAATTCTCTTGGTTGAATAGACCCGCATTTGTAGAGGCACGATTGACTCACTTTCAAAGGGTAAACCCTGCATCGACAGACCCATTGTTCTTCTATATTGTTGACAATCGATCATCGACCAACATGAACGCCACAGCTTCCACTTCGCCCACCTCGACAGTTGCCGAAGCAGCTTTTCGTGTCGACCGCCTGCGCAAAAGCACCTTTCGCCAGCACATCGCCGAACGCCTGCGCGCGGCCATCCTCGGCGGTGAGATCGCCCCGGGTGCGCAGCTGGTCGAGACCACGCTGGCAGCGCAGTTCAACGTCAGCCGTGGCCCCTTGCGCGAAGCGCTGCGCGAGTTGATCGAGGAAGGCCTGCTGATCACGGTGCCCTACACCGGCACCCATGTGATCGCACTCACGCCCGAAGACATCCACGAGATCTACTCGATGCGCATCACGCTCGAACGATTCGCTTTCGAGCAGGCGTGGCCGCGGCGTGATGCGGGTTTCGCACGCGAGCTGCAGCGCCGCATCGCCTTGCTGATGCAGGCCATCGACGCCGGCGACGACGCCGCCAGCATCCTGGCCGAACTCGACCTGCACGGCCTGGTTTACGAGGCCAGCGGCCACAAGCTGCTGCAACGCACCTGGCACAGCTTGCGCGGCCGGCTGCAGCTGTACTGGGCGGCACACCACCGCGCACACGCCAGCCGCGGCCCGAAACGCGACAGCCACGACAGCTATGTACAGGCCGCACTCGGCGACGACCTCGCCGTGATGCTCGACGAGATCACCAACCACATGGGACGCGGTGCCGAGCGCACCGAGTCATTCATGCGATTCGCCAACCCATTCGACCACCCACCCACGACAGGAGCAAAAACATGACCTTCAAACGACGCACCGCCCTCACCGGCATTGCCGCCAGTACCTTGGCACTGGTAATCCCCGCCACCGCGCGCGCCCAGTCGGGTGGCACCCTGGACCAGATCAAGCAGCGCGGCAGCCTGCGCATCGGCGTAACCCAGGCGCCGCCGTGGTTCTCCAAGGACCCCAAGACCGGTGAATGGTCGTCCGGCTTCGGCGTCTCGATGGGCAAGGCCATGGCCGCGGCGCTCGGCGTGAAGCTCGATGCGGTCGAGGTGACCTGGGGCACCGCCATCGCCGCGCTACAGGCCAACAAGATCGACATCATGTACATGCTCGATGCCACGCCGGAGCGCGCGCAGGCGGTCGATTTTCCGCAGGCACCGCTGCTGTACTACTCGCTGGCCGTGCTGGCACGCGATGACCTGCCGGCGACACAGTGGAGCGACCTGGACAAACCCACCGTGCGTATCGCCGTTCCGCAGGCCAGCAGCATGGACAAGTTCGTCAGTGAAACCACGCCCAAGGCGACGATCCAGCGATTCCCCGGCAATGCCGAGGCCATCGCCGCATTCCAGGCCGGCCGGGCCGATGCCGTGTGCCTGTTCCACCCGCCGTTGCTGGTGGCGCGCAAGACCCTGGGCAGCGGCAAGATCGTGGTGCCAAAACCTGCCAAGTTCCAGGCCTCCAGCGCCGCATTGCGCAAGGACGACAAGCCGTTTCGCGACTTCGTCGACAACACCTTTGCCACCCACTACAAGAGCGGCCAGACGCAGAAGTGGTACGAGGAATTCCTGGTCGGCTTCGGCCTGGATCCGAAAGCGTCGCCGGCGGTGATGAAAGAGATGCTCTGATTCGGTACGGCGAAGGTCGGTACTGAGAGGGCCCGCAGCGCATGTACCAGTGGGATTTCAGCCCGGTCCTGGCCAACTCCGGGATTCTGGCCGCCGGCCTGCTCAATACGCTCAAGCTCACCGGTACGGCGCTGGCCTTTGGTGTCCCGCTGGGCCTGGGATTGGCGCTGCTGCGCCTGTCCCGGTGGCGCGCGGTGGCATGGCCCGCCGGCTTTATCGTCGAGTTCTTTCGCACCACACCGCCGCTAGTACAACTGTTCTGGTTTTTCTTCGCGCTGCCGATCCTGATCCAGGTCGAGATGACGCCGTTCGTCGCGGCGGCGCTGACCTTCTCGATCCAGTCGGCGGCGTTTTTCGCCGAAGTGTTTCGCGCCGGCATCGTATCGATCGAGCGCGGCCAGAGTGAAGCGGCACGCGCGCTGGGCATGACCGGCGCGCAGGCGATGCGCCGGGTGATCCTGCCGCAGGCCGTCAAGCGCATGATTCCGGCCTTCATGGAGCGCTCGATCGAACTCATGAAGACCACCACCCTGGTGGCCACCGTGTCCTACGCCGACCTGCTGTTCCAGGCCAATGAACTGGCGCAAAAAACATTCCGCCCGCTGGAGGTGTTCACCGTCACCGCGTTGATCTATTTCACCGTCATCTATGCTGCCAGCCTGGTCGTGCATCGGATCGAACGGCGGCTGGCCGTCAGCGGCGAGACGACCGTGCATTGAGGTGGCCGCGCGATGAACCATGCATGGAACTTCGACGCGGTCTGGGCCAACCCCGAGGCGCTATTGGCCGGCGCCGCCGGCACGCTGCGCATCTTTGCGATCTGCCTGGTAATGGGCCTCTCGCTCGGCCTGCTGGTTGGTCTGGGGCGCTATTCCTCGCGCCGCTGGATCTACCTGCCGACCAGTGCTTTCGTCGAATTTTTTCGCAACACGCCGGTGCTGGTGCAGATCCTGTGGTTCTATTTTGCGCTGCCCATGCTGGTGCCATTCGAGATCAGCCCCCTGACGGCGGCTGCGCTGGGCATTTCGCTCAACTCGGCCGCCTTCTCCGGTGAAATCTTCCGCGCCGGCATCCAGTCACTGGACAGCGGCCAGTGGGAGGGCGCGCAGGCGCTGGGCATGACCCATGCGCAGGCAATGCGGCGCATCATCCTGCCGCAGGCCATCAAGCGCATGTTGCCGGCGCTGACCAACCGGGCCATCGAAATCTTCAAGATGTCCACCCTCGCCTCGGTGGTTGCCTACGTTGAACTGCTGCAGCAGGGCAAGCTGATCGCGTCGCTGAACTACAACCCGATCGAGGCCTACACCGTGATCGCCTTGTTGTTTTTCGCCTTCCTGTTCCCGCTGGTGCAGGCAACCTACATGCTGGAACGCCGGCTGCGCCAGGGCGACTGATGCGGATGACCAACACCACATGACGAAGGACACTGCCACCCCCCTGTTGCGCGTCACCGGACTGCGCAAGCATTTCGGCAAGGACGAAGTCATCAAGGGCATCGACCTGGACGTGGCGCCGGGCGACCGGATCGCGATCCTCGGCCAGTCGGGTTCGGGCAAGAGCACGCTGCTGCGCTGCCTGAACTTCATGGAAAAACCCACCGCCGGACGGGTCGAACTCGGCGGCGCCCTGGTCGGCACCGAAAGCCCGCGCCAGGGTGGCGGCATGCATACGCTCTACACCGAGCGCGAACTGACCCGGGTGCGCCAGCGCGTAGGCATGGTGTTCCAGCAGTTCAACCTGTTCCCGCACATGACAGCCCTTGGCAATGTGATGGAGGCGCTGCGCACCGTCAAGGGCATGGCACGTGACGCAGCCGATGCCAAGGCGCGTGAACAACTGGCACGCGTTGGCCTGATCGAGAAGGCCGACACCTACCCGGCGCGCCTGTCCGGCGGACAGAAACAGCGCGTGGCCATCGCCCGCGCACTGGCGATGGAGCCAGAATTGCTGCTGTTTGACGAACCGACTTCGGCCCTGGACCCGGAACTGGTCGGCGAGGTGCTGCGCACCATTCGCGCGCTGGCCGAGGAAGGCCGCACCATGCTGTTGGTGACCCATGAGCTCGGCTTTGCCTACCATTTCGCAAACCGCATCCTGTTCATCGCCGACGGCGTGATCCATGAACAGGGGACCCCCGACGAGGTGCTGAAAAGGCCGCAACAGGCGCGCACGCAGGCGTTCCTGGCGCGGCACAACGAATTCCATTTTTAGTCAGGGCGGCCCTGCACCACGGATCGATCCGCTCGGGCCGAGCTTCTCGAAGCCCTGTCACCACAACCGTCGCCCATCGCAACCGGACCCCATCCATCATGACCCCCACCACCACCACCACATCCTCCTCCGAAAGCGCCCAAGGCTACGCAGAAGACCCCCGCAACGATTCAGTGCTGGTATACGTGAACGGCGCATTTTTTCCCCGCAATGAAGCCATGGTCTCGGTCTTCGACAGCGGCTTCGCGCTCGGCGACGGCATCTGGGAAGGCATGCGCCTGGTCAGGGGCAGGATCATCAGCCTGCAGGCCCACCTGGACCGCCTGTATGAAGGCGCCTGTTCCATCGCACTGGACATCGGTATGGACCGCAAGGCGATGGAACAAGCGCTGTGGCAGACGCTGGAGCGCAACGGCATGACGGACGGCGCGCACATGCGGCTGATGGTCACCCGCGGCACGAAGAGAACACCGAACCAGGACCCGCGCTTCGTCATCGGCAAGGCGACCATCGTTATCGTCGCCGAGTACAAGACGCCCAAGCCCGAGACCCGCGCCCGTGGCCTGTCGCTGATGACATCGACCTACCGCACCAGCGGCCCCGACGTGTTCGACTTGCGGCTGAATTCTCACAGCCGGCTGAACCTGATCCAGGCACTGATCCAGGCCATCAATCTGGGCGCCGACGAAGCCCTGATGCTCGACCCGCGCGGATTCGTCGCCAGTTGCAACAGCACCAATTTCTTCATCGTGCGCGGCGACAACCACGACGAGTTGTGGACCTCGACCGGCCTGTACAGCTTCAAGGGCATCACCCAGGCCAACGTCATCCGCGCCTGGCGGGCGGCAGGCGGTGTGGTGCGCGAATGCGACTTCACGCTGGCACAGGTGGTTTCGGCCAGGGAGGCGTTCGTCACCGGCACACTGGGCGGGGTGACGCCGGTGACGAAGATCGACGGGCGCCTTATCGGCGACGGCAAGCCGGGGGCCGCAACGGCGCGGGCCGGCGAGTTGTACCACCAGTACTGCCAGCAACACGGCTGAGCGACGATTTCCAGCCGGCGCGCGCCAGGATGGGGAGGTGGACGTTGCGTACGCCAATGCCTACCGGCTTGCGGGCGCAGCCAGAATCAGTAGCGCCAAGCGATTCCGTCCTGCACCGCGACGCGGTCACCGACGCGAATGTCGCCCGCCGTGTCCTGGGTCACCGACACATAGGCGCCGCCATTGAGTCGCACATTGAGGCGAACGGCGTCCGATTGTTGTGACTGCTGGTTGCGCTTCTGGACTTCGTTGCCGGCATAGGCACCGCCAGCGGCGCCGAGCACCGTCGCGGCGGTCTTGCCGTCGCCCTTGCCGACCTGGTTGCCCAACACACCACCGACAACAGCTCCGACGATGGCGCCGGCACCGATGCCACTCCTGCTCTCCTGCTGCACCATGTCGATCGACTGGACCACACCGTACTGGGCGGTGGCACCGCTGTTGCCGGTATTGGTCGGATAGTTACCTTGCACTGCGCCACCCCGGTACGTGGGCTGGTTGGGCTGGGTACCGCAGGCGCTGAGCGTGAGCAGCGCGGCCGCAATGGCAGCGATGGTGAAGGTACGGGTTTTGGTGTCAGCCATGGTGGATCTCCGGGTCAAGGCCCCATTGGGCCCATTGGGTTGTACAAACAGCCCGATTCTGCGGATCAAAGGGCACGCCGACCATGCGGCGCGACGCCGACCTCCTGTCGGACAGCAGCGCGTCGTCGGATGGCGCCGCATCCGACACAAACGACTTATCCAAACGCGCCCGATCATGCCTTCTCCCGACCCCCCATCTCCGGCCCCACCGCAATCACCGTCCGGCCCTTGATCCGCCCGGCCGCCACCTCCTGCATCAGCGCCGGCAGACTGTCGAAGGCATTCACCTGCGCGATGCGCGCGAGGTGACGCGGGCGCAGATCGCTGCCCAGGCGTTTCCACAGGTGCTCGCGCAGCGGCGGTTCGTTGTCCGAGTTCACACCGATCAGGCGCACGCCGCGCAGGATGAAAGGCATCACGGTAGTGGAGAAGTGGATGTCCATCGCGTTACCCAGGCTGGCGATGACGCCATCGCGCTGCATGCTGCGGGTGAGCCCGGCCAATGCGTCGCCACCGAGTGAATCGACGGCGCCTTGCCACAGCGCAGACTCCAGCGGTCTATTGCCCACCAGCAGCGTATTGGCGTCGATGACCTCGGCGGCGCCCAGGCCCATCAGGTATTCCTGCTCCTGCATCTTGCGCGTGGCGGCGACGACATGAAAGCCGCGCCGCGACAACATGTCGATCGCGATGCTGGCCACGCCGCCCGAGGCCCCGTTGACCAGCACCTTGCCGCGCGAGGGCGCCAACCCGTTGTGCTCCATCAACTCCACCGCCAGCGCCGCGGTATAGCCAGCTACGCCGATCGTGATCGCGTCGCGCAGGTCCAGTCCGTCGGGGATCCGGTTGACCCAATCGGCCGGCACGCGGGCCATGCCGGCATAACCGCCGTGGTGCGAGACGCCGAAACCATGGCTGTGCACGATGACCTTGTCGCCCGGTTGGAAGCGCGGTGAATCCGAACGCTCGACGATGCCGCTCGCGTCGATTCCGCCAACGCAGGGATACCGGCGGATGATCGGCGCCTTGCCGGTCGCCGCCAGCGCGTCCTTGAAGTTGATGCTGGCGTAGGCCACGCGCACCAGCACCTCGCCAGCGTCAAGCGCCGAGACATCCATGCGCGTGAACGCCGCGCTGACGCGGCCATCGGTGCGTGATATCACGTAGGCGTTGAAATCATCCATGTTGCTAATCCTTTCTACTCGACATACATCGGCCTGGCCATCGTCCATTTTGCACCCAGGATGCCCATCATCGGCAGGCCCCTTTACGTCGATGGCCTGATTGTCGCGCCCGGAGCAAGCGATCACGGTCATCTGGATGCGGAACCTTTGCACCCGGTGCGATACTCAAACGCAGGCGGCCCGATCCCCGGTCCGCCATCCATTCGGAGACCTTGATGAAACGATCCGCCCGCCTGCTCGCGCTTTCTCTCTCGGCAACCGCCGCCGTCGCCTTGCTGACCTCATGTGCCACCACACCGTCCAGCGGTCCCATGGGATTCTTCGTCACCAGCGCCGGACCCGGCAACGGCGCTAACCTGGGTGGACTTGCGGGCGCAGACGCCCATTGTCAGAAGCTGGCCGCGTCGGGCGGTGGTGGCGCGCGCACCTGGCGCGCCTACCTGAGCACCGGGTGGACCAGCACGACACCGGTGGTCAATGCGCGCGACCGCATCGGCAAGGGACCCTGGTTCAATGCCAAAGGCGCCTTGATTGCAAGCGATGTGGCCCAGTTGCACGGCGCCAACAACCTGACCAAGGCGACCGCGCTCGACGAAAAGGGTTTGCTGGTCAACGGCCGCGTCGACACGCCGAACAAGCACGACATCCTGACCGGATCGCGCAGCGTCGGCACCGCTTTCTCGTCGGCACCAGGACAACCCGAAATGACCTGCGGCGAATGGACCAAGAGCGGCGATGGTTCGGCGATGGCCGGCCACCATGACCGTGCCGGTCTGGCCGCCGACGCCTGGGCCACGTCCTGGAACTCCTCGCACAATTCAATCGGCTGCAGCCAGCAGGCTCTGACGCGTACCGGTGGTGCCGGACTGTTCTACTGCTTCGCGGCTGATTGAAACTGGACGCATCAGAGCATGGCCCGGCACACGCCGGGCCACCGTCATTCAGAAAGTGGTCAGCCAATGGCGATATCGATCACCGGTGACAAAACCGAACTCGGGCGGCTGCTCGCGCAGCGAACAAGCCGGGCCCATGTGCACATCAATGTCGCCGGGCAGCAGGCCAACACACTGCTGCACGATGGCCACGCGTGGAAGGAATTCGCGCGTTCGGCGCTCGCCGGCGCGCGCAGCGCGATGCGCTCGCAGGCGCGTCTCCTGGTCCATGCCAGTTGCGCATTCGTGACGGCTGATCCGCAAAAGGACCCCTTGCGCTCGTTGGCCCAGACCATCCTGGAATGCGAACAACTGGTGCTGTCGGGACCGATACCGGCCGTGGTGGTTCGTCTGGGCTACCTGTACGGACCCGACAGCCGGGACCTGCGTGCCTACCGCACCGCATTTCGCCTGGGGCGCCCGTACTGGGCGGGACCGCGCAAGGCAGGCCAATTCCATTTGCACCATGACGATGCGGTGACAGCCCTGCTCGCCGCCGGCAAGGTGAAAAATGCCGGCAAGATCCTGTATGCCACCAGTGGTCCGGCAGTCCCGTTCATGCGCTTCATGGATCATTTCGCGCGCGGCGTGGGTACGCGTTGCCCGTTGCACGTGCCGCTGATCGTGGCGCCGCTGATGCAACTGATCGTGCGCAAGGAACATGTGCAACAAGTGGCGTTGGCCATGCCCGAAGAGACGCCAACACCGCAGGTTCCGGGCTGGACGCCGGCCGTGCCCGACTACCGCGCGGGCCTGAACCAGATCATCGCATCCTGGCGCGCCTGAGCCACACCATCACAACCGGGCGGGTCTGCCCAAACGATTCGGCGTGGCATCGGAGATCACGCACTTGCGACTGGTCACCGCCTGAGACCGGCTGCAACGGGAGTCAGCCAACCGCGGCAACCATCAGGCTGAAACTCCGGCAATGCGACCCCGGCCGGCATTCTTGGCCTCGTACAACCGGGCATCGGCCCGCGCCACCAGATCGGGCCATCCGGCGCTGGCATCCAAGCCCATCGCCACGCCAACGCTGGCGCCAATGCACAACAGCTTGCCGTCGACCTCGAAAGGCTCTGTTGCCGCTCCGATGACCTTTTGCGCCACCGCATGCGCCTTGGCGTCATCGCGCATGCCGATCAGCAGGATCGCAAATTCGTCACCGCCCAGCCGCGCCACGGCGTCCGATGGCCGCACCAGCGTGGTGACGCGCTGCGCAAACTGCTGCAACACCTGATCACCCGCCGGGTGCCCGAACTGGTCGTTGACTGGCTTGAAGTGGTCGAGGTCGATATACAGCAACGCCATTGCATTACCCTCGCCCGACTTCACGGCGTAGGCCATCTGTTGCTCGAAGCCGGCCCGGTTGAGCAGACCGGTCAGCGCGTCACGCTGCGCCAATTGCAACAGGCGTACTTCTTCGCGCTTGTGCTGCGAGATGTCCTGCAAAACACCGACAAAGCCATCTACCGTGCCGTCGTCCTTCCACAGCGGGATATAACTCACCGCGATATGACTGGCGCTACCAAGCCTTTGGTAACCGCGCTCGAACTGGACCGACTCGCCCGCCAGCGCACGTTCAATCCACGGCAGGCTGCGCTCGAAGTCGGTCGCTGACATCACCTGCGACAAATTGCGACCGATGATCTGGTCACGCCGCGCGCCTGCCCAGCGTTCGAAGGCCGTGTTGACGAAGCGGTAACACTGGTCACGCCCAACGACGGCGACACTGGCCGGTATGGCCTCGGTGACCGAGCGCAAGGTCGCGGTGCGCTCACGCAAGGCGCGCTCTGACGCACTGCGCTGCGTGATGTCGATACCGATGGAATAAAGGCCGCGCACACTTGCGTCATCGGCGACGTCCGGTATCAGCTGACTCGCGAAGCTGCGCGCAGCTTCGCCCGTGCCTTCCACCATTTCGAAATGTTGCGCCTCGCCGCCTAACGCGACCTGCAACCTGGCCAACACCAACGCGTCATTGCCGCGCCCGGTCAACTCCACCTGGGTGCGCCCCAGGATATCTTCCCGCGGCCGACCGAAGCGCTCGCAATCAGCCCGGTTGACGAACTGATAGCGCAGTTGCTTGTCCAGGTATGCGACGCGCAGCGGCAAGGCATCGGTTACCTGGCGAACGAACCGCTCGTTGTCGGCCATCCGCTGCTGCATGTGCCTGCGTTCGCTGATATCCTGGAATGCGCCGGCCAGTCGCACCGGGGCGCCATCGTCAAACTCGACCTCGCCCTGGGCCCGCACCCAGATCTGTCGGCCGCTGGCCGTCACCAGAGGCAATTCAAGGTCCCAGGGTGTGCCATCCAGCATTGCGCGCCGCACTGCGTTTTCGATCGTTGCGCGCACTTCGGGCGCGTAAAAGGCCACTGCAGTGGCCAGCGTTGGCTTGAAGTCCGGCCCGACGTCGTGGATGCGGCGTGTCTCGTCGGACCAGACCAGGGCATCGGTCGCCAGCTCGAGCTGCCAGCCACCGACACCTGCTATGCGGCCGGTGCGGACCAACGCGGCCTGGCTCGCGCGCAGTGCCTGCTCCGCGAGCCGGCGATCGGTGATATCGCGCCCGACCGAGTGCAGCAGCGCGCGACCCTGCCCGCCGCGCTGCACGCCATTCGTCCAGGCCACCCAGCGTATGCTGCCATTGGCGGCGACCATGCGGTTCTCATTCGATTGGCTCTGGCCGTTGCACAGGACATGGTCGATCTGTTTGCGCACCAAGCTGCGATCCTGCACATCGATGAACTCGAACAGGTTCCTGCCGTGCATCTGCTCCGGCAACTGGCCAAAGTGGCTGGCATAGGCGGCATTCACGAACACCAGCGTGCCATCTGCCTGGGCCAGCGAGACCAGTTCAGCCTGTTCCTCCACAATGGCGCGATAACGCGATTCGCTGTCGGCCAGTGCCTGTTCATAGCTGTGACGCACAGACGCTGCGCGTTCGATCAGCTCGCGCCGCGCCAGCAGCGCCTCGGTGGCGATCTTCGCCAGCGACCGCAGGATCGACATCTGCGACGCATCGAGCCGGCGCGCCTGGCGATCGATCACGCACAGGGTACCGACGCGTTCACCACCGGGCAGGATCAATGGCGCGCCGGCATAGAACCGGATATGGGGCTTGCCCGTGACCAGGGGATTGTTTGCAAAACGCGCATCCTGCATGGCGTCCGGCACCTCGAACACCGCATCGTCCGCAATCGCATGGGCACAGAACGCGATTTCCCGAGGATTTTCGTTGACACCGCGCAGACCGACATTGGCCTTGAACCACTGTCGCTCGGAATCAACCAGACTGACCAGCGCAATCGGCACGCCACAGACCTCGGATGCCAGCGTCACGATACTGTCGAACACCGGCTCGGGCGCGCTGTCAAGCACCATCAGTTCGCGCAGGCGCGCGACGCGGTTGGCTTCATCGGAGGTATCGGACATGGGCATGGGCATGGGCATAGGCACGGTGGGCCGGAGCTTGTGCCCGGACGGACGCAATTATCGGGCAAGCTTGCCCTGCCTTCGTTGCGACGGTCCACCGCGGTCGATGGGAATCGTCACATCCTGCAAGCCCATCGTCCAGCGCATGGACAGGCGCAGCCGGCAACAACGCTGGTCGGCGCGGCCGCTCAGGCGGCGATGGGCAATTGCAGCGTGACCCGGGTTCCGCGTCCCGCCACACTGTCGATCCGGACGTCGCCACCATGCAGTTCGGCTATCCGCTTGACAATTGCCAGCCCCAGGCCCTTTCCGCCAGCGCCCGTACTGGGCGCAACCGACTGGCGCGCCTGGTAGAAACGGTCGAACAGGTGTGGTATGTCGGACGCGGAAATGCCCGGTCCTGTGTCGCTGACCACGACCTCGACCTTGTCACCGCGGGTCTGCGCCGACAGATCAACCCGGTCGCCGCTGCGGCAGAACGTCAATGCGTTGTCGACCAGATTGGCAATGGCGCGCTCGAAAAGTTCGATATCCAGCGCGGCCACTGGCGGCCTGGCCGATGCATCTGCACCATGAACTGCACTGAGCGTCACGCCCTGGCTCTGGGCGCGCTGACCAAAGCGCACTGCGATATCGTCCAGCAACTCGCCCGCATCGAGCACCTCGCAGCGCAGCCGGAATTCGGGTTCATCGAGTTGCGCCAGGTCGCCCAGCGACTGCACCAGGCGCGCGGCATTGTGGGTATTGCGCAAGGCCATCACAACCAGCTCGCGGTCGGCCGAACGCGACGGATCACCCTGCCAGCGCCCTTCCAGCGTCTCGAGGCAGGCGGCGGTGGCCGTCAACGGCGATCGCAGGTCGTGTGACAGGTTACTGACACCTTCGCGGCGGAAATGATCGAGTCTGCGCAACGTGACCCACTGGCGCCGCACGGTATCGAGCATCATCTCGAACGCGGCAGTCAGCTTGCCGAACTCGTCGCGCGAGCGCGGCGGGAGTCGGCGCTCCGGCGCGCCCGGCGCACCCTCGTCCAGGCCAACCTGCGAAATCGACGCCACGGCCTGGGTCAACTGGCGCAGCGGCCGCGTCACCGTGGCAATGATCCATGCGGCGAGCAACGTCGCCAGTCCCACGACGCCGATGATGGCGATCAGTGCCGGCTTCGCAATGCTGCTACCCAATACCTGCAACCGTCCGGCGGGCAACACCGGCTTGTGGCACACCAGGTACAGATAGCCGGCCACCGGTTCGTCGTTGCGGATCAGCGCGCGGCTCACTGCCCGCGCGGCGACGATGGCTCCGGCATCCATGCGCTCCGGGTCATCGCCCATCACATAGGGCATGTCCGGATCGCCGGCTGCCTCCTTGACCGGCCCCAGGCGTACCTTGAAGCCCGGTGGCAGGACGGTGTTGCCGGTCGACGACAACACGGTGCCGTCCGCATCCAGCAGGTAGAGCTGGGTGTCAGGCTCGAACAGCACCAGATTGCGCAGGAACTGGTTGAACTCCTGCGGCTGGCGCTGGTGCATCTCGAAGATGTTGTCGTACATGCCCACCACGCGTCCCAGGAAGGCATCGGCACGCTGGAACGTCGTCTCGTGCTCGAATCGCTGGAATGCGAACAGCACCGTCGCAATCACGCCGATCGCGGTCAGCGCGCCCGTGATGAAGATCGTCAGCGCAATGCGGAATCGCACGCTCATGGTGGAGCCAACCCGTCGGGACGCAGAGCCGGCCGACCTGCCGGAAGTTTCACCCGGGTGCCTCGCGCATCTTGTAGCCGGCGCCGCGCACGGTCAGGATCAATTCGGGTCGCATCGGGTCGGCCTCGAGCTTGGCGCGCAGCCGGTTGATATGGGTGGTCACCGTGTGTTCGTACCCATCATGGGTATAGCCCCAGACGGCGCCGAGCAGTTGCCCACGCGAAAACACCAGGCCCGGATGCAGCGCGAAATGCAGCAGCAGGTCGAACTCCAGCGCGGTGCAGTCCAGCGCCGCGCCGCGGTAGCGCACATTGCGCTTGGCCGGCGCGATCTCGAGGTCACCATTGCGGATCAGCGTCGGCTGGGCCAGCGCGTTGAGCTGCGCGGCGCGCTGCAGATCGGCCCGGCGCAGCAGCGCCTTGACCCGGGCCAGCAACTCGGCCAGCGAGAACGGCTTGGTCAGGTAGTCGTCGGCGCCCAGTTCAAGCCCCAGCACCCGATCGAGTTCGGTCGACTTGGCGGTGAGCATCAGGATCGGGGTGCTGCGACCGCGCGCCCGCAGCGCCTTGCAGACCTCCAGCCCATCCATGCCCGGCATCATCAGATCCAGGATCAGCAGGTCACTGGCCTGTTCGTTCTGGCTTTCCAGCGCAGCCACGCCATCGCCCACCGCCAGCACCTCGTAACTGGCGTTGCGCAGGTTCATCACCAGCAGATCGCGGATATCCGCCTGGTCTTCGGCAACAAGAATTGTGGGGGCCATGCCTGAAGTGTCGTCTTTTGGCGCTGGTTCTTACGCAAATGTTATCGCTCTGTGATGTTGCGCGATACGGCTGCGATGTGGGCTGGGCACAGTCAAGCCATCGCCACACACAACACCAGGAGAGCACCATGCAAGCAGCGCCCAGTCTGAATTCCCCCTTTGCAACACCGGTCCACCAGGCCGTGTGCTGGGCCGAGATGGTCTCGCATCGCAAGGATCTGGTGCGATTCGCACAACGCCGGCTGCAAGACCCGATGCTGGCCGAAGACGTGGTGCACGATGTATTCGAGGCGGTTCTGTCGGGCAAGGCGGCATTCGCCGGCCGCTCTGCGCTGCGCTCCTGGCTGACCGCCATCCTGAAAAACAAGATCGTCGACCTGGTGCGCCAGCGCGCTGGGACCGATAGCCTGGAGGAGCAGAACGACACGGACGGTGCATTGACCATCGCAAGCCCACAACCCGGCCCGCATGAGGTGGCCGAGCAGCGTCAGCTGCTGGCGCGCGCGCTCGAGCGCATCGAAGGCCTTCCCGCCGCGTTGCGCGACGCGATGCAGCTGAGGGTATTGCAGGAAGAATCGACCGCAACCGTGTGCCAGCGGCTGTCCATCAGCCCGGATAACCTGTTCGTGCGGCTGCACCGGGCACGGGCACAACTGGCGCACTGATTCCCACGCCAGGCGTTGACAGCTCGGGCTGACAAACCCGCAGCCACAGAGCCTGCGCCAAAGCGCGGCGATGGACGACGGCCCCGTCCCATGGGTGACAAATCCGGTGTCGGTCTGCGCGATGTCCATGCGACACTGGTCCGGACACGGCCGGCCTTGTCCGTGCACCGGCGCGGCCATCATCACCCGATCTACCGACCCGCAACAACCGAGCCCGCTCCATGCCTGTTCTTGAAACCCGCATCCGGCCGCAGTCGGATGATTTCGCCCGCAATCGGGCGCACATGGAGCAGCGACTGGCCGAGGCCCATGCGCTGGCTCAGCGCAGCCGCGACCGGTCGGCCGGATCCAAGCCCCTGTTCGACAAGCGCGGCCAGTTGTTGCCGCGCGAACGCATCGCATTGCTGCTCGACCCCGGCAGCGCCTATCTGGAACTGTCCGCGCTGGCCGGCTATGGCCTGGACCATCCGGACCTGGCCACATGCATCCCGGGCGCGGGCGTCATCACCGGTATCGGCAGCGTGGCCGGGACCCGCTGCATGGTGGTGGCCTCGGACTCCGGCATCGAGGCCGGCTCGATCCGCGCCATGGGCCTGGAAAAGATGCTGCGCGCCCAGCAGATCGCGCTGGACAACAAGTTGCCCTTCGTGCATCTGGTCGAGAGCGCCGGCGCCAACCTGCTGCGCTACAAGGTGCAGGGCTTCGTCCACGGCGGCGCCATCTTTCGCAACCTGGCGCGCCTGTCGGCAGCGGGGCTACCGGTGGTCACCGTCGTGCACGGTTCGTCGACCGCCGGCGGCGCCTATATGCCGGGTCTGTCGGATTACGTGATCATGGTACGGGGCCGCGCCCGCGCTTTCCTGGCCGGCCCGCCATTGCTCAAGGCTGCCACCGGCGAAATCGCCACCGAAGAGGAGCTTGGCGGCGCCGAGATGCACACCAGCGTCTCGGGTCTGGGCGAATACATGGCCGAGGACGATGCCGACGGTGTGCGGCTGGCGCGCGCGGTGGTGCAGCGTCTGCATTGGAACCGGCAGCCTGGTGCCGCCGTTGCGGCAAACGACATGCAGGCTTTGCCACCCCGGCTCGACCCGCAGGAATTGCTGGGTATTCTGTCGGCCGATGGCCGCAAGCAAAGCGACATGCGCGAGGTGATCGCGCGCATCATCGACGACTCCGACTTCCTGGAGTTCAAGGCCCTGTACGGAGCGGCCACCGTGACCGGGCACGCCAGCATCTGCGGTCACCCGGTGGGCATCATCAGCAACAACGGGCCGCTGGACCCGGACGGAGCCAACAAGGCGACGCATTTCATCCAGGCCTGTTGCCAGAGCGGCACCGCGCTGGTGTACCTGCAGAACACCACCGGCTACATGGTGGGCAAGGACTATGAGCGCGGCGGCATGATCAAGCACGGCTCCAAGATGATCCAGGCCGTCGCCAACGCCACGGTGGCGCAGTTCACGATCATGTGCGGCGCCTCGTTCGGTGCCGGCAATTACGGCATGTGCGGGCGCGGCTACGATCCGCGTTTCCTGTTCTCATGGCCCAACGCCCGTACTGCCGTCATGGGCGGCGAGCAGGCCGCCACGACGATGCGCATCGTGGCCGAGGCGGGGGCCCGGCGCAAAGGTGTGCCGATCGACAGCGCCGCACTGGAGGCGCAGGAGAAAATCATCATCGATACCTTCGAGCGCCAGCAAAGTGCCATCGCCACGTCGAGCCTGATGCTGGACGACGGCATCATCGATCCACGCGACACCCGCGCTGTGCTGGGCCTGTGCCTGGACCTGTGCACGCAAGCATCGCAGCGCACAGTGCGGACCATGCAGTTCGGGGTGGCCCGGCCATGAACCTGCCACTCCGCCCCACGGGCACATTGCGTGGCACCCAGCGCGACGGTGCTGCTGCGGCGCATTTTTCGTCGCTGCTGATCGCCAACCGCGGCGAGATCGCGCTGCGTATCCTGCGCACCGCCAGACGCATGGGACTGCGGGTGATCGCGGTCTATTCCGACGCCGATGCCGATGCGCTGCATGTGCGCATGGCCGATCGGGCGATGCGGATCGGTGCCGCGCCGCCGCGCGAGTCCTACCTCAACATCATGGCCATCATTGAAGCGGCGCGCGCCAGCGGCGCCGACGCGGTGCATCCCGGCTACGGCTTTCTGGCCGAGAACGCCGACTTTGCGCAGGTGGTGGTCGACGCCGGTCTGGTCTGGGTCGGGCCGCCGGCTGCCGCGATCCGTACGATGGGTGACAAGGCCCGCGCCAAGCGCCTGATGCAGGCCGCCGGCGTGCCCTGCGTACCCGGTTATGACGGGCCGGAGCAAGACGACGCCACGCTGCGCGAGCAGGCCGGTCACATTGGTTATCCGCTGATGATCAAGGCCACTGCGGGCGGCGGGGGACGGGGCATGCGGCTGGTGGCCACCGGCGATGCGTTCGACATGGCGCTGGCCAGCGCCCGCTCCGAAGCCCTGTCGGCTTTCGGCTCGGACACCGTCTTGCTTGAACGCGCGATCACCCGGCCGCGCCATGTGGAGATCCAGGTGTTTGCCGACGACCACGGTCATGTGGTGCACATGGGCGAGCGCGATTGCTCGGTGCAGCGGCGGCACCAGAAGCTGATCGAGGAGGCGCCATCGCCGGCGCTGCACGGTGCCAGTGGCGCCCAGCTGCGCCGCCAGATGGGTGCGATGGCAGTCGCTGCGACACGCGCCATCGACTATCGCGGTGCCGGCACGATCGAGTGTCTGCTCGACGCGCGAGGACAGTTCTTTTTCATGGAGATGAATACCCGGCTGCAGGTGGAACACCCGGTAACCGAGGCATTGACGGGCTACGACCTGGTCGAATGGCAGCTGCGCGTGGCACGCCAGGAGCCCTTGCCGCAGACCGACCAGGAAGCGATCCTGCAACGCTTTGAGTCCGGCGGCCATGCCATCGAGGCGCGCCTGTGCGCCGAAGACCCCACGCTTGATTTCCTGCCGCAAAGCGGGCGCCTGCTGGTCTGGCAACCCGGCACCGAACTGCGGGTAGAACACGCGCTGGAATCGGGCTGCGACATCGCACCGCATTACGACTCGATGGTGGCTAAATTCATCGCGCATGCGGCCGACCGCGATGGCGCACTCCAGGCGCTGCAGAGCGCGCTGGCCAACGCGGTGGTGCTGGGCGTGCAGACCAACCAGGCCTATCTGGCCGCGTGCCTGCGCCATCCGGTATTGCGTGACGGCCAGGCCAGCACCGGCTTCATTCCGGCGCACGGCAAGGAACTGCAGGACGCCATACCCCCGCTGTGCACCGGCTATGCGGCGCTGGCGCTGTATGCAGCGCGTGCGCTGCGCGATGGTCACGATCCGACCCGAGTGGCGCTGCCATTGGCCTGGCCGGTGCCGCTGCGACTGGCCGTTGACGACAGCGCTTGCCAGGCGAGCGTGCAGGCCCTGGGCGGCAACCGCTACCGAGTCGACACGGACAACATTCGCGCAGCGTTGGCGGTGCTGGTTTGCGACGCCCGCGGCCTCACCATCGCATCGGACCAGGGATTCGAACGCATGGCCTGGGCCTGGGACGAAGCGGCGCTGGTAGTGAGCCAGCATGGCCGGCAGAGCCGGTTGCTGGACCACAGCCTGAGTGCTGCCGTCAAGGCCGACGCGACCCATGGAGGCGCCATCCGTGCCCCCATGGCCGGGCGCATCGTCGCGTTGCATGTGGCCGCTGGCGACACCGTGCGCAAGGGTGCTGCCTTGTTGGTGCTCGAGGCGATGAAGATGGAGCATCCATCGCTGGCGCCGATGGACGCGGTAGTTGCCAAGGTCTGGTTCGAACAGGGTGCGCAGGTACACACCGGCGCGCTGATGGTGGAGTTGTCGCCGCTGGCGGCGTCGATACAGGGCTGACCGGCGTCAAACGGCCGAAGCGGCGCGTCTGCCAGAATGGGGCGGCGCCAGGGCGTGCGCCAGTACGATTCAATGGAGTGCAGGAATTCAACGCATGGCTACTGCTGACCCGTCAGCCACCACCTCGCCCGCCGTCGGCCCGCTGGCTGACATTCGCGCCCGGCTGCTCCAGTTCGCGCCATTTCTGCAAATGCGAACTGAGCATTTGGACAGCCTGCTCGCCAACGCCCTGCCGATCCATTACCCGGCCGGTGCCACCTTGGTGGCGCCGGCGCATGGCGTGGTCCAGCATCTGCTGGTGGTTTTGGGCGGTCATGTCACCGGCCACGGGAGCGACGACGGGGGCGAAACACTTTTTGAATTCGAAGCCGGCGACATGTTTCCCATCGGCGCCGTGATGGCCTCGCGGGCGGTCAATGCCACCTACAGCGCCCATGACGATGTGACCTGCCTGCAATTGCCGGTGCCCGACGTGCATGCGCAGATCGCCGTCAGCACGCCGCTGGCCGAATTCATGCACGGCCGCAAGCGCAAGCAGCTGGAATTGTCGCGCCAGGCCATGCAGGCCAATTACGCCGCGCAGGCGCTGGCCGAGCAGTCACTGGAAACGGCGCTGGGCAGGCTGGATTTCATGGCGCCTATCAGCGTCCTGCCCGAAACGCCGCTGGCGCAGGCGCTGGAGACGATGCACACCAACAAGATCGGCTCGATGCTCGTGGTTGACGCCGCGGGCGCCGCGCTGGGCATCCTGACCCGGCACGACATCCTGGACCGGGTCGTGCTGGCGCGCCTGGCGCTGGAGACACCGATCGGGCAGGTGATGACAACGCCCATCCTCACCCTCTCCACACAGCACACCGCGCAGGACGCCGCCATGTTGATGTCGCGCCACACGATTCGCCATGTGCCGGTGACACAGGACGGCAAGGTGGTGGGCATGGTATCGGAGCGCGACCTGTTCACGATGCAGCGGCTCTCGATCCGCCATGTCAGCTCGGACATCCGCGCCGCACAGGACGAGGCGGCGCTGGTGCGCTCGGCGCAGCAGATCCGCGCGTTCACACGGCATCTGATCGGGCAAGGCGTGGCCGCCCGCCAGATGACGCAACTGATCAGCCACCTCAATGACCTGTTGACCGAACAGTTGGTGGCGATGCAGGCGCGGATCCATGGTGTCGACATGCAGCAGGCCTGCTGGCTGGCCTTCGGGTCGGAGGGCCGCTCGGAGCAGACCATTTCAACCGACCAGGACAACGGGCTGGTGTTTCTCAGCGATCAGCCCGAGCAGGATCGGCCGCGCTGGCTGGCATTTGCGCGCAGCGTCAACGAGGCGCTGGACCGCTGCGACTACCCGCTGTGCAAGGGCAACATCATGGCCAGCAATCCGCAGTGTTGCCTGACGCCGCGCGAGTGGAGCCGGCGCTTTGGCAATTGGCTCGAACACGGCTCGCCGGAAGACCTGCTCAAGGCGAATATCTATTTCGACCTGCGCCCGCTGGTAGGCCGCGCCGACCTGGCGCAAGCCTTGCGCGGCACCATCACACGACTATCGGCCAACCTGCCTCGCTTCGCCAAGCAGATGGCCGACAACGCGCAGCGCCACCGGGTGCCACTGAACTGGCGCGGCGCAATCGACACGACGTCGGTGGGCGGGCGCGAGATGATTGACCTCAAACACCACGGCACCTCGGTGTTCGTGGACGTGGCGCGCCTGTACGCGCTGACACTGGGCGTTCCGGCGATTGGCACCCGTGAGCGGTTCGAAGCGATCGGACCGCTGCTGCACACCTCGGCTGCCGACAGCGAGGCCTGGACCGCCGCATTTGAATTCCTGCAGATGCTGCGCTTGCAGGTGCAAATGGGCGACACGCCGCTGGAACGGGCCAACCAGGTCGAACTGGAGTCGCTCAACCACATCGACCGGCAGATGCTCAAGGAGAGCTTTCGGGTCGCACGTCGGCTGCTCGCCAAGCTCGAGCGCGACTATCCATCCTGAACGGCACTTCCCTGCCCGCAGCATGAGCCCGCAGCCTTGCCAGACTTGCCCGATCACACGGGAAGTCTGGATACGGGCAAACGCATGGGATTGACGGCGGCACCCGCCGAGGGCACGGCCGGCGCGCTGCTTGCGCTTATCGAGGGGCGCATCCAGGTGATGCAAGGCCTCCGGGTGATGATCGATGCCGATCTGGCCGCGCTTTACGGCGTGCCGACCAAGGTTTCAAATCAAGCCGTCAAACGCAACGCGGGCCGTTTTCCGCCGGACTTCATGTTCCGCCAGAAGTCAACAACAAAAAGGCTCAGGCTCGACGCAAGGCCTGATACCGCGCCCTAAGTGTTGGTGTTGCATTGCAAGACCTGACCCAATACTGTTCGCTTACGGTACCGAGTCCTTGATTCGGCGAGGTTTTCTGGGGTCCGCCTCCTCTGAGACTCGACATCGACGCTGG
>JAYUQC010000003.1:0-18003 GCA_043759735.1 Rhodoferax sp. | reverse complement strand
CAGCGGTTTCATCGCCCTGGTACAGCGTCTTGCCGAACCGGTTCACGCAATACTCGGGTGACACGATCATGTCCTCGAAGCACATGCCGGCGCCAATGCGGGTGTACTCGAACAGGATGCTGCGCCGCACGATGGCATTGGCACGCAAGGTGGAGCCATGCCCGATCCAGGCCGGCCCGACGATAGTCGCGCCGGGCTCGATACACACGCCCGAGCCGATATACACCGGGCCCTGGATGTTCACGCTGTCCCAGGGAATGCGGGTGTTGATGCCCACCCACACGCCGGGCCGGACCTCTCGCCCGGGCATGGTCATCTGCGCCACGTCGCCGCGCAACACCCGCTGCAGAACCGACCAGTAGTCGCTGACCCTGCCGATGTCGATCCAGTTGAAAAACCGGCTCTGTGCGTAAAACGGCAGGCCCTCGGCGACCAGGCTTGGAAAGAGCTGGGAGCCGATGTCATACACCTGGTCTGGCGGAATGCGCTCCAGGGCCGCAGGCTCGAATATGTAGATGCCGGTACTGGCGAGCGTCGAGCGGGCCTCGGAGGGCTTCGGCTTTTCCTGGAATGACTCGACCTTGCCATCCTTGCCGGCGACGACGATACCGTAATTCCTGACCTCCTCCAGGGGCACGTTGAGCGTCACGACGCTGGCGATGGCGCCTTTGCGCTTGTGTTCGTACAGGGCCGCGCCGATGTCCAGGTCGATCAGCGCGTCACCGCACAGCACCAAGGTGGTTTCGTCGAAAAAACCGCTGAAGTCCTGGATCCTGCGCATGCCACCGGCCGAGCCCAACGGCCGGGGAACGATGTCGCCATGCGCCCGCACGCCTTCGTAGGAATAGCCGATCTGCACACCCCAGCGGTGGCCGTCGCCAAAATACTGCTCGATCTTGTCGTTGTAAAACGCCACGTTGACCATGATCTCGGTCACGCCGTACTTGGCCAGGTGCTCGATCAGGTATTCCATGACCGGCTTGCCCAGGATCGGCACCATCGCCTTGGGCAGGTCGTTGGTGAGGGGGCGAACCCGGGTGCCCTGGCCGGCTGCCAGGATCATGCCTTTAGCCATGTCGCTGTTCTCCGGTTTGTGTCATTTGCATGGTTGGTCTCATTCGGTGTTGGTGGTTTTGAAGCCTTGCGGGTTGGCGCTTTGCCAGCGCCAGGCATCCAGGCACATGGCCTGCAGGTCACGCTCGGCGCGCCAGCCCAGCAATCGGGCCGCCTGCGCCGGGTCAGCGTAGCACGCGGCTATGTCACCCGCGCGTCGGGCCGCCACCTGGTAGGGCACCGGACGGTTACTGGCGCGTTCGAACGCCCGTACCATGTCGAGCACGCTGTAACCGACGCCGGTTCCCAGATTGATGGCCCGGCACTCGGCATGCTGCTGCAGGCGCTCGAGCGCCTTCAAATGGCCCAGCGCCAGGTCCACCACATGGATGTAGTCGCGCACCCCGGTGCCATCCGGTGTCGGGTAGTCGTTGCCCCATACGCTGACATGGGGCCGCAGGCCAATGGCGACCTGTGCGACAAATGGCAGCAGGTTGTTCGGCGTGCCCTGCGGGTCTTCGCCGATCAGCCCGCTGGCATGCGCGCCCACCGGGTTGAAATAGCGCAGGATCGCGATGCGCCAGCTCGGGTCACTGCGGTGCAGGTCGCGCAGCATGTTTTCGATCACCAGCTTGGTCATGCCATAGGGGTTGGTCGCCGACAGCGGATGGTCTTCCTGCAGCGGCAAGCGCTTCGGTTCGCCATACACGGTGGCCGACGAACTGAACACCAGCGTCTTGAGTCCGCAGGCCTGCATGGCCTGCAGCAGGCACAGGGTGCCGTTGACGTTGTTGTCGTAATACGCCAGCGGCTTCTCGACCGATTCACCCACCGCCTTGAGGCCTGCAAAGTGGATCACCGCCTGGGCCCCGCTGGTGCGGATGGCCAGCTCCAGTGCGGCGCGATCCCGGATGTCGGCGCGGACGAGCGCCAGCTTCTTGCCACTGATGCGCTCGACCCGCTGTAGCGATTCGGCCTGGCTGTTGCACATGTTGTCGACCACCGTGACGGCGTAACCCGCCGCCAGCAGCTCCACGCAGGTATGGCTGCCGATGTAGCCGGCGCCGCCGGTGACCAGGATCATGTCGGCGCCATTTCTCACGGCTTGTTCAGGTAGGTCGCCAATATGTCCACGATGCGGGTCGCGGCCTGGCCGTCCCACAGGTGCGGCCGTCGGCCGGCCTTGCCCTCACCGCGCAACACCTTGCGCGCCTCGGCGACGATCACGGCGGGGTCGGTTCCGGCCAGTACATTGGAGCCTTCGTCCACGGTAACCGGGCGCTCGGTATTCTCTCGAATGGTGATGCATGGCACGCCCAGCGCAGTGGTTTCCTCCTGCATGCCGCCGCTATCGGTCAGCACTAGGGCGGCGTGTTTCCACAGGTTCAGGAACGCCATGTAGGCCTGTGGCCCCACCAGCGTGATGTCCGGTCCCAGATCGATGCCGAACCTGGCCAGGTTGGCCCTGGTGCGCGGGTGTACCGGAAAAATCAGCGCAATATCCTGCGCAATCTCCCTCAGGGCCCCGGCAATGCGCCCCATCATCTCGGCGTTGTCCACGTTGCTGGGGCGGTGCAGCGTGATCACGCCGTACCTGCCGCCATTGGCGCTGTGCCGTGCCTTGAAAGCGCTGGTCTCGAACCCGGCCGTGTCGGTGCGGGTCAGCTTGTCGGCCTGATAGAGCACGTTGTCTACCATCACATGGCCGACGTAATGGATCGCATGGTCGGGCTTGCCCTCGCGCTGCAGGTGGGCCACAGCGCTGGGCTCGGTGACAAAGAACCAATCCGAGATGCTGTCGGTGACGAGCCGGTTGATCTCCTCGGGCATCGACATGTCGCCGCTGCGCAACCCCGCTTCCACATGGGCCACCGGAATATTCAGCTTCTTGGCCACGATGGAGCAGGCCAGCGTCGAGTTGACATCACCCACCACCAGTACTGCGTCAGGCCGCTCCTGCTGGCACAACTCCTCGAACGCGGCCATGATCTTGCCGGTCTGCTGGGCGTGGCTGCCGCCGCCCGCGGCCATGAACACATCGGGTTGCGGAATGCCCAGTTCCTCGAAGAAAACGTCGTTCATGTCGCGGTCGTAATGCTGTCCGGTGTGGATGATCTTGAACGCCAGTCCGCCGTGGGCCTTGATCGCGCGCACGATCGGCGCGATCTTCATGAAGTTGGGACGTGCGCCGGCAACCAGGTACAGAGTTTTCATGGCCCCGATATTACCCGCGCCTGTTACAAGGTTCGGGCATTGCGTGCCTGTCGAACGGGGTCAGACCGGCAATTCTGCCTGTGCGAACGCAATTCCTGCCGCGTCGCGGGCCGACACGACGGGTGCTGCGTCTTCCAGCGGCCAGGCAATGGCCAGCGTCGGATCGTCCCAGGCGATGCAGCGTTCATGCTGCGGCGCGTAATAGTCGGTGCTCCGGTACAACACCTCGGCCTGCTCCGACAGCACCAGGAATCCATGCGCAAAGCCGGGCGGTAACCAGAGCTGGTGCCGGTTGTCCTGCGACAACACATGGCCACACCATTGGCCGAATGTCGGGGCGCCACGTCGCAGGTCGACCGCCACGTCGAATACCGCGCCTGCGACCACCCGCACCAGTTTGCCCTGTGGCTGGCGCACCTGGTAATGCAGGCCGCGCAGCACCTGGCGTGCCGAGCCGGACTGGTTGTCCTGCACGAAGGCGGGTCTCAGGCCGGTGAGCCGTTCGAAATCGCGCTGGCTGAAGCTCTCGAACAGGTATCCCCGTGCGTCACCATGAACCTGCGGCTCGATCAGCAACACCTCGGGTATGGTGCTGGCGCTGATCTTCATGGCGCCGTCGGCCGTTGCAGGGTGCCCAGCATGCGCAGCAAGGGCTCCTGCCACTGCGGCAGCCGCAATCCGAATGCAGCTTGCAACCGGTCGCAGTTCAGGCGCGAATTCAGGGGCCTGTGCGCTGGCGTGGGGTATTGGCTGGTCGGGATCGGCAGGACATTGTCCGGCTGTGCCTGCAGCGGCCAGACCATGGCATGCGCCCGCGCGACGACGAAGCGGGCATAGGCATGCCAACTGGTCTCGCCGCCGGCCGCGCAGTGGTAGGTGCCGGCCAGTGCCGGCTGTGCCATGGCCGAGCGCAGCATGTGGGCGGTGACATCGGCCAGCGTTTCGGCCGATGTCGGCGCACCGATCTGATCGTCGACCACGGTGAAGGACTCGCGCAGCGTCGCCAGGCGCAGCATCGTTTTGGCGAAATTGCCACCGCGCGCCGAAAAAACCCAGCTGGTGCGCAGCGTCAGATGCCGCGGCCAGATTGCCACTTGCCGCTCGCCCTGCAACTTGGTCTGGCCGTAGACATTCAGCGGCGCGGTGGCGTCGGATTCACGCCAAGGCATGTTGCCGCTGCCGTCAAACACATGGTCGGTGGAATAGTGCACCAGCCATGCGCCCAGCCGGTCGGCTTCGGCGGCCAGCACCCCGGGCGCCAGCGCATTGATGGTACGTGCCTGTTCGGGTTCGGACTGCGCCTTGTCAACGGCGGTATAGGCGGCGGCGTTCACGATCACCTGCGGAGCGACCCGCCGCGTGGTGTCGGCGATGCCGGGCAGATCGAGGAAGTCGCCGCACAGGCTGCCCGCATTGGCGGCGGCGTCGGTGCCCAGCGCCACCACCTCGCCCAGCACCGCCAGGCTGCGCTGCAACTCCCAGCCGACCTGGCCGTTGCGCCCAAACAGCAGGATCTTCATGCCGAGATCTGGGTACCGTAGTGTTTGTCGAGCCACTGGCGGTAGCCGCCGCTTTGCACATTGCTCACCCAGTCCTGGTGCTCCAGGTACCACTGCACCGTCTTGCGGATGCCGGTGGGAAACGTCTCTGCCGGCTTCCAGCCCAGCTCGCTCTCGATCTTGCGCGCGTCGATGGCGTAGCGACGGTCATGCCCGGGGCGGTCGGCCACGAAACGGATCTGTTCCTGGTAATCCTTTCCGTCGGCGCGCGGCCGCAGATCATCCAGCAAGCTGCACACCGTGTGCACGATCTGCAGGTTCGGCATTTCGTTCCAGCCGCCCACGTTGTAGGTCTCGCCCAGCCGACCGGCCTCCAGCACCCGGCGGATCGCGCTGCAATGGTCCATCACATACAACCAGTCGCGCACCTGCTGACCGTCGCCGTAGATCGGCAGCGCCTGGCCGGCCAGCGCCTTGACGATGATCAGCGGGATCAGCTTTTCGGGAAACTGGTAGGGCCCGTAGTTGTTGGAGCAGTTGGTGGTGAGCACCGGCAAACCGTAGGTGTGGTGGTAGGCGCGCAACAAATGGTCGCTGGCGGCCTTGGTCGCCGAATACGGGCTGTTGGGTTCGATGCGGTGCGACTCGGTGAACGCCGCTGCACCGGGCGCAAGCGAACCGTATACCTCGTCGGTTGACACATGCAGCACCCGAAAAGCCTGCTTCCCTGGCGCGTCAAGCACTCCCCAGTAAGCGCGCACTGACTCCAGCAGATGGAAAGTACCGACGATATTGGTTTGAATGAAATCTTCCGGCCCGTGAATCGACCGGTCCACATGCGATTCGGCGGCGAAATTGATGATGGCGCGCGGTTTGTGCAGCGCCAGCAGGGAGTCGACCATCGGTCCATCGGCGATGTCGCCCTGTACGAACACATGGCGCGGGTCGGCGTCCAGCATTGCCAGGTTCTGCAGATTGCCGGCGTAGGTGAGTTTGTCGAAATTGACGATGGTTTCGTCGGACCGGGCCAGCCAGTCCAGCACGAAGTTGCTGCCAATGAATCCGGCGCCGCCGGTAACGAGAATGGTCATGGTGAAAACGGGTCGATGGCCCGCGCGAGCCGGGGCTGGTGCCAGGTGGTAGATGGTAGGGAAGGCTTGATTGTGCCTTTCGCCGGAGCCGATGTGCCGCCAGTCGTCTCGGCTAGCGCGTCGGCTTGACGGGCCAGGAGTACTACGCTACTTAAAACGACAAGACATGGCCAGGGTGATTTTTGCAACTACCGCAGCCGGTGGATTGACGCCGTTGTTCAAGCCGCATTGGCACCTCGCGGGTCTGGACCCGATCCGCCAGTTCGGCTAGCATAGGCCACCGACTCGCACAAGCAATGCATTTGAGTGTCTCTGAAACCCTTTGGCGCAATCGTGACGCGGTATTGGCTATTGCACTTGGCAATAGCGCAAAAAACGTTCGGGTATTTGGATCCGTGTTGCATGGGCGTGACACCGAGGCGAGCGATATCGACCTTTTGGTTGACGTGCCGGTTGGTACAACCTTGCTCGACATGGCACGACTCCAGATCGCAATTGAAAAGCAACTCGGCGTGTCGGTGGACCTATTGACCGAGGAGGACCTGCCGCCCAAGTTCCGATCCAAGGTGCTCGCGGAGGCGCGTCCAATATGAGCGAGACGCTGCGCGATCTGGACTACTTGGAACATATTCAACAGGCGATCACGAAAATTTTGCGATATACGGCCGGCAGATCGGAGATCGATTTTCGGTCTGATGAATTGTTGCAAGATGGCGTCATACGAAATCTTGAAGTGATCGGCCACAACAACGCGCGGCGGGAGTGGTTGCTGCCGCAGGCGCTGCAGCCAATGGCGTAGTGGCATGGCTTGCGTCAACGGCCTGCGGTGATAATTGCGTGCATGAGTCCAGACCTGCGCGACCTATTGGCACCCGGCGGGCCGATCGTGACGACGCTGCGTGCCAGGCTGGATTCGGCCATTGCCATTTATGCGTTTGGAAGCCAGATCGACGGCACAGCCGGCCCACAGAGCGACCTGGATCTCGCAATTCTGGTCGGGGGTTATGCGGATCCACTGGCGTTATGGGATATATCCGCCGCGTTGGCTGATATGTGCCACCGCCCTGTCGATCTGCTGGACCTGCGAGCAGCGTCGACCGTCATGCAATACCAGGTCATCACCAATGGAAAAATGTTGTGGTCGACCGGCCTGGACGCCGGATTGTTCGAGTGCTTTGTATTAAGTGAAAAAACGGCATTGGACACGGCGCGTGCGCCATTGATGGCCGACATCGAGGCCACCGGGAGAATCCATGCCCGATGATGTGCTGGTCAACAAATCCGCAACCATCGAACGGTGCGTGGGCCGCGCACGCGAAGAGTACCAGCGAGACCCGGCAAGTTTTGCGACCGATTTCACCCGCCAGGACGCTGCCGTTCTCAATATCCAGCGGGCATGCGAGGCTGCGCTGGATATGGGCCAATATCTGATTCGCCGCGAGCGCCTGGGCGTGCCCCAAGGCGCGCGTCCCGTGAGCGCCTGAGCCCATGACCCCCCACCAGCGCACCCGACGCTGGACCAGCCTGGCGCTGGTCATCGCGGCCGTCATCCTGCTGGTGATCGTCGGCTCGATCGCACTCGTCAGCCTGACCTACCACAATATGGTGCTGGGTGGCCGCTGGGCCATGAACAGCGAATGGCTGCAGGGCGTCGACGTGCAATCCCGCGCTGCGGCGCTCGGCCAGCTGGGCGACTATTTCGGCGGCACGCTCAACCCCATCCTGAGCTTTTGCGGCTTCCTGGTGCTGCTGGTCACTGTGGTGCTGCAGCGCCGCCAGTTGGACGAGGGAACCCGGCAACTGGAGCAATCCACCCGCGCCATCGACCTGGAGGCGTTCGTGCGGGTGAACGACACGCTGCATGCGGCCGATGGTCTCGCCGCCCGCGAGCGGCTGCTGGCCATGACGCGCAGCGGGCTCACCCAACCGCCGTTCGACCATTGGTCAGAAGCCGATCGGGCCGCCGCGCAGACCGTGATGCGGCAGTTCGAGCTGGTGGGACTGTTGGTCGAAGGCCGGCTGTTCGACCCAAACCTGTTTCTGCGTAGCTGGCACAGCACGATCGTGCGGTGTTGGCTGGCGTGCCAGCCGCTGGTGATGCATCAGCGCGAGGAGTTGCAGGAGCCGGGGTTTGGACGGTATTTCGAGGAGTTGCAGGTGCTGGCGCGAGAGTGCCGGCCGGTGGTGACGAGGCGGCTGGGCTACGGGACGGAATCGGCCAATGCTTCGGCAACGCGGCTGTTCACGAAATGATCCGCGCCGTTGGCTCGTCAACGTGGTGCCGTGCGTGCTGCGCTACGGGCGCATGTCGGGCGGTGGCCGTGGCATGACATTTGTCGGTGCATGCGCGTGTCCAGAGCCAGGACTTGCGTTCCATCAACCCCATGAACGCGTCAGCAATTCGTCCAGCGCATCGGCAATCGCCGGTCCCTCCTGCTCTAGCGAACCGATGCGATCGCCCAACTGATCGAGAGCCACGGAAACCATATCCAGCGGATGCAGCACAACACGAACCCCATCGACGACAAAGGCCGGGTTCATCCTGGCGCCTACGATCGGCGTGTCGGGTGGCAGGACCGACTGCCGCACCAGCGGAACCACTACGCGCCTGCGGTAGCGGTCGAATTGCGCGGACTGGACCACGACGACAAATGGAATCGCAGCGTGCAACGTGCCCTGGTTGCGGTGGACATCGAACTGTGCCATCACAACGTGCTGTGCTCGTCGGCAAATGATCCGATCGACGTATGCACTGCATTCCAATCGACGGCACAGGTGTCGGCTGCCCGCTGGCGGTCGCGTTGCGCGTTCTGCTGGGTGAGCACGAACTCGGCCAGCAATGACTCCATGGTGGCTGACAGGTTGTTCGTGTAGGCCCTGGCCTGTGCCACCAGCGTCTCGCTCAGGGTCAGGTTGACGGGCCGCTTACGTGCCGACGCGAGTGTGGTTTCCATGACTAGAGGTTCCGTACGTACGAATGCGCATATTATGCGCATCTCTATTCTGAAGCATCAAATGGACGGCGCTCTGGCTGACGGCGCTCTGGCTTGGTGTTGTCAAATCGTTTCGCCGCACGCACCGTGGTGCGGCTGTTCACGAAATGATCTCGCCTGGTTGGCGACAATTGCCTTGGGTGCGCCGGGATAGTGGACGTGGACCACTCGCCCGACGCCAGGTTGCCGGTGATCAGTGTTTGAACCGTGTGGCCTGATCAAGCCCGCCCGCGCCCGGGCTTCCAGCGTGCAAACTTGGATGGCCGAAGGCGGTACCGAGCCAGCACGCCCTCGTGCAGCCGCCGCAATTCGTTGACGATGAGCGCTTGGACGCCCCAGCCCGGCGATGGGGCTGCGCTCAACGTCCGATAGCCAGGTACTCGAATCCGAGGCCCCTGACCATCGCCGGGTCATACATGTTGCGACCGTCGAAAATCACCGGTTCCTTGAGTGTGGCTTTCATCATGGCGAAATCCGGACTGCGAAATTCCTTCCACTCGGTCACGATGATCAGCGCATCCGCGTTTGCCAGAGCCCCAGTCTGGTTGTCCGCATAGGCAAGGCGGGACTCGTCGGGGAAGCAGCGCCTGGCCTCATGCATCGCAACCGGGTCGTACGCGGTGACCGTGGCGCCGGCGGCCAGCAGGTCCTTGATTACTTCGCGGCTGGTCGCTTCGCGCAGGTCATCGGTATTGGCCTTGAACGCCAGACCCCATATTCCAAAATGCCGGCCCGTCAGGTCGTTGCCGAAACGAGTCTTGACCTTGTTGCCCAGAACATGTTTTTGCGCGTCGTTTGCCAGCTCCACCGCGGTGAGCACCTTCAGTTCGATACCCGCATCGTGCGCTGCCGTCTTGATCAGGGCCTTGACGTCTTTCGGAAAGCAAGAGCCACCATAACCTGCGCCGGCATACAGAAAGTCATAGCCGATGCGCGGATCGCTGCCAATACCCCTGCGCACGCTCTCAATGTCTGCCCCGAGCTTCTCGGCCAGATTGGCCAACTCGTTCATGAAGCTGATGCGCGTGGCCAGCATCGCGTTGGCGGCATATTTGGTCAGCTCGGCGCTTCGAACGTCCATGATGATCAAGCGTTCGTGGTTGCGCTGAAACGGCGCATAGAGCGCCCGCATGTAATGCGCGGCCTGTTCGTCGTCGCAGCCCACCACGATGCGGTCGGGCCGCATGAAGTCTTCCACAGCCGCGCCTTCCTTCAGGAACTCCGGGTTGGAAACAACGCTGAAAGGCGTGTTCACCTCCCGCCGGGCCAGTTCCGCGGCAATGGCCACCCGCACGGCGTCGGCCGTGCCCACCGGCACGGTGCTTTTGTCCACGACTACCTTGTAGTCGGTCATGTACCGGCCGATGTTGCGCGCTGCGGCCGTGACATATTGCATGTCGGCCGAGCCGTCCTCATCGGGTGGCGTGCCCACGGCAATGAACTGGATGTTGCCGAAATGCGCAGCACGTTCAATGTCGGTCGTGAAGTGCAGGCGGCCAGCGGCCACATTGCGCCGGACCATCTCTTGCAGACCCGGTTCATAAATCGGAATGCCGCCGTCTTGCAAGGTCTTGATCTTGGCCGGGTCGACGTCCAGGCACAACACGTCGTTGCCGACTTCAGCCAGGCAGGCGCCCGAGACAAGCCCCACATATCCAGTGCCGATAACCGTAATTTTCACGATCCACTCTCCAAAAATAGTGATGCGGCCAAGATCTGCTGTGCCGCATCGAAGCTGCGCCGGTTGAAACCCGCCATGAAGAAGCTGTGCGCGTCGCCAAAAACCCGGGGCTTTAGCAGCGAATTATCGGGAATGGAACATCGTGTGACCTTCATGCGCCGGTCTTATCCGCGAGCAGTCGCAACAGATACTGGCCATAATCAGATTTGGCCAGCGGCGCTGCCAGCGCCTTCGGCGTCGGTAAGCGCCATACGCAGCGACTTCAATCGTGCCTCGAGCTCGCGCTTGCGGACGGCAAAATCTGCATAGACTTGTTCGTTCTCCGGCGACCGGGTTCCCGGCCGTATATTTTTGAATATTTTATTTTATACGGCCATATCTCAATAGCTCATGCGCTGTTACTCATCAGTCAGTCAGCCAGCTGCCCTGCCGGGTGACGGCGCTTTATGGATTTCCTCGGGCGAACAATTCGGCCTGTGCGCGAACTCCCGCAAATATGGCGTCCGCGGTCTGGGCGGGAAATTCGTTTGGCAACCTTGCCGCAATAGCCGTTAACGCGCCATCGATCCTTGCAACCAGCATGGTCATTGCAGGCCATGCTCCGTCGACGCCACTCTTGTGGGCGGCTAATTGCCAGTGACGGGTTTGAATGTCGTCGATTTTGTAGTGCTTGTTCCTGGAGCGAACCGCCATGGCAAGTCTGGCCTTCTGCAGGGGGAGCTTGTTCAGGCCCGGACCAATCACCGGCCATGCCGATAACACGTCGTATAGCGGAGTGGCCCGGTACCTGCCGCCTTCGAGCAGGAATATCGAGAAGTTCTTGGCGTGGCCATCGGTTGCTGCCAATAGCCAGAAGGCGAGTTGGGTGCAAAGAAAGCTTCGACCATCGCGGTGAAAATCCTCGCCGCCGGCAAGGACCTTCAGATATTCATCGACACCAGGGCCCCCGTCTGCCTCGTACTTCAGGCGGGATGGCTGGCCCAGGGCCTGGCAGAGATCCTCTTGGGGTAGTCGTGCAATCCAGGCGCCACCGTCCACCCATCCCCGGTCAAAGCGCTCAACGACCAAAGCTTTCTGGCCGCCGAATACGGCGATCTCGGACACGGCTACCGGGAGCTGCAACTCGGCCAGAATTTGGGCGCAGAGCCACTCATTCTCAATTGAGTGGACCAAGTCAAGTTGGCGCCCTCCCACTACTCCCAGTGGCAGTTTCAGGATATGAGTCGTGGGCGTTGCCCCAGTAGGCCGACACCATTTTGAACCGATTCGCAATAACGCGGTCTTCTCTTGCGCGCCGGCAATCGAGATACGAAACGCTTCGTCGGCGTGCGCATCAGCAGCGCCAGTTCCTGGTGTTGCCACGACACCCTGCAAGATGCGCTCGACGTCGAGTTCAGCCAACTCCGCGTAGGCGAGCTTGTCGAACCCGACAGGCGCCGTGTCCGGGGGCATCAACTGCACGGCTCCCACGCAATCACGTCCGATGGCCTGCAGAAGTTCGAATGCCTGCGTTGTCTTGGTCTTGAAGCGGGTGCTCAAGCGCTTGCGGATGAGTTCGTTGTCTGGCAACAGGTTGTCAAAATAGGCGCCTACGGCGTCACCTTCTACCGTTCTATCCGACGTGATGGGCATCGAAAGCGACAGCGGGCGTACGCGCGTGGACTCGAGCCAAGTCGGGTCGTATCGGAACCGATGGTGACCGGTACGGCCTTGGGACCAAATGCCCACGAGCTCACCGTTCATCCAAGCCCAGAGTTCAGCCATCACCAAGCCCCTCTCGCAGCGTGGGGCTTGACGTCAGTCAATGGCAGCATTGCCTGGGGCGAAGTCGAGTTCGTGGTTTCAGCTGGCCTTGAGTCTTTGTCGCGCAACACAAGCTGTACCTGCAGTGCGGACAATGTCTTGAAGAGTTGGTCGACGCTGACGGTGCCCGGGTTACCCTCTATCTGGGCGACTCTCGATTGGGTCACGCCCAGCAATGCGGCCAGACGTGCCTGGGTCAGTCCCCTTGCCTTGCGCAAAGAGCGAAGGTGTTGAGGCAGTTGGTCAGCGAGGTAAACAGGATAGTCCATTTGTGCATCTTATCTTTTATGACTAATACTGTAATTTTATTAGAGATACTATATATTACGCGTTTATTAGTCTAAACTAATAATATGCCATCGCGTGGGTGCCCACCATCTTGACGTGCTCGCCGAGCCCGGCTTGACGCCGAATGCGAATTGCTGCGTGCCGCTATCGAGGTTTTCATTCAACGACATATTTCCCTGGCTCTGCATATGTGCAACTTCCGCGCGATCAGAGAGCCGTCGCAACAAAAATCCAAAGGGTGTCTCCCTTGCGGGTCTCGATGCGAGCATCCAGTGGCCGTAAAAGCTGGGCGCGGCGAATGCCGCATGGCATGCCATCATGACCAACGCAAGCCCGACATCGCGCCGGGTGATGGCAGACGGAAAGTCATAGTCGGGCTTGCGCCTGAACGGCGCAACGGCTAAAACCACCACCTCATCTTTGCGTGCCAGGTAGACGATCGAGAACTTGAACTTGCCCGGAAATACGCGACGAGTACCGAATTTGTACGACATACCCATTTCTGGGAATTCAGTCGCGAGAGCCTCGGCTTTCTGAACCGCTTCGTCGAATCACCTTCCGAGGCGGGGACTCACTGTTGTGAAGTATTCAACCTCGTGGAGGAACTCTTTGCGAGCCTCTTGCAGGTAACGAACCGCCTTCACCGTTGATAGATCTTGCGTGCTTCAGCGTGCACATCTGAAGCGGATAACAGTCGGGCGCTACCTGACTCGACTGCGCCAACACGACGATGAATCTCTTGATCCCAGGCGGCATCGAGGGCTTCGTCTGCTTCGTCGGGTAGGGAGACGAGGAGTAGGTCGGCAAGGCGAGCCCGATCCTCAGGCGAGAGCGCGATAGCCTGGCTTGTAAGCTGCTCCAGTGAGGTGGACATGGTTGGCTCCGGTTCCATGATGGACAAGTGTAGCGCCGGGTGTTGCCCCCACAATGCAAAAGCACAATGCAAAAGCAGTTGCGGAAACACGATCTTTGGCGATACTTTGCGTTGTGCCGACAATTGTTCGAATAGGCGCTTACCGTTTTTTCTTCTTCGCCAATGAGAACGGTGAGCCACAGCATATACATGTTCAGCGTGATCGAATGCTTGCCAAGTTTTGGCTCACACCGGTCGCCCTGGCAAGCAGCAGTGGGTTCCAGGCTGGGCCTTATCGCCGGACGGTCTTCGGTCGAGTTACCGCGCTTAGCGCCCCAACAACGCATCCATGACGAAGTCCAGCCGGTCCTGGCCGAAGAACAGTTCGCCGTTGACGAAGAACGTGGGCACGCCAAACACCAGACGCGCCACCGCGTCGTCGGTATTGCGGCGCAGCTTGTCTTTGATGTCCTGGCGTTCGATGCCAACCCTGTACATCGCGGCGTCGAGGCCCGCGCTGTTCAGAACCTGGTCGATCACCTCCGCATCGCTCATGTCGCGGTCATGCAGGAACGCCGCGTCGTAAATGGCCGTCATGTAGCGGGTGGTCTGGTCACGCTCGGCGGCGATCAGGCTGCCGCGCAGCAAGGGCAGGCTGCGAAACGGAAAACGCGAATTTGGCTGCAGCGCGACGCCACGCTTGCGCGCCCAGCGAGTCATATCGTCGAAAACCCATTCTCTTTTGGCTGGGTTCTCCATTGGACTGGGATTGCCCGAAGCCTTGAAGATGCCGGTCACGACGACCGGCGTGCAGACCAGGCGTGCGCCACTCTCTTCCAGCAAGGGCGGCAGTGCCTTCCATGCCAGAAAGCTTGGAACGCTGACAAAGTCGAAGATGAATTCGAGTGTGGGCTGCATCACGCGCTCCAGAGGTTCAGACGGCCCAGCCGGCCTTGCGCAGGCCTTCCAGGTTGAGTTCGGTCAGCGCGGAGTTGCGCACGTACAGCCGGCGGTACTCGTCCGCTGTCTTGATGCCGCGCTTGGCCAGGTAGTCGGCGAGCGCCGCGCCCGCCTCGTCGATGCGCCCCAGGTGGCCCAACAGCACCACCTTGTGCCCCAGCATCACGACGTCATGCGGCTTGGCGTTCATGGCCTGCAGAAGTTGATCGAACGATTCGGCAAAGTGCCGCTGCCCCAGCAGCGCCTGCATCAGCGAGAAGTGTGGAAAGTACGCCCTTGGCCCCACCGGCGTAAGCTGCATGTAGATGCGCGCGCTGGCCTCGGCATCTTTCGCCAGCCCCAGATGGCATTGCGCGGCAGACAGAGCCTCGTAGGCCTCGGCGGCGCTGGGATTGAGCGCCACCGCCTGTTGCCCAGCGGCCACCGCCTTGGCGAGGTCACCCTGCCAGAAGTACGCCGCGCAGAGCACCTGGTGGATGCTGAAATGCCGCGGGTCGATCCGCATGGCGCGCTGCGCCAGCTCGAACATCGCGGCGATGGAAGATTCCACATCGCGCGAACGCGACGCGTAGACGTCGGCGCTGTGGCACAGGGCCAGGCCCATGATGGCATCGACGAAGTTCGGGTCCTCGCGCACGGCTTGCTCGAACAGCCGCTTGGTGGCCTCGCGCTGTTTGCCGTAGCTGGGCATGCTGGCCTTGCCATGCATGTACAGCTCCCAGGCGCTCAGGCTCTCCGCGGGACGTCTGGCGATCTGGCGGATCTCGGCGCTGCTCATCTCCGGCTCGATGGCCGACACGATGCGCGTGGTGATCTCGTCTTGCACCGCGAACAGGTCGTCGGCGTCGCGGTCAAACTTCTCGGCCCACAGGTGGTTGCCGCTCAGCCCGTCGATCAGCTGCCCGGTGATGCGCAGCCGCTTGCCGGCCCGGCGCACGCTGCCCTCCAGCACATAGCGCGCGCCCAGCTCACGCGCGACCATCCGCACGTCGGGCGACTGGCCCTTGTAGGCGAAGGTCGAGTTGCGCGAGATGACCGGAAAGCTGCGCCAGGCGGCCAGCGCGGTGATGATGTCCTCGGTCAACCCATCGCTGAAGTATTCCTGCTCCGGGTCGCCGCCCATGTTGGTGAAGGGCAGCACCGCCACCGATGGCTTGTCGTGCACGGCCTCAAGGCCCGCCTTCTCGGCAGACCGCCTTGTCGCGCCAGCCTCGCTGATGCGGTAGGCATGGATCGGCTCGGCAATGTTCTTGACCTGCTGCAGTCCCTGATCTTCAAACGCGGCGGCAACCTTGCCCGTGACCGCGGTTCGGATCGACTCGGACACCGTGACGCCACCCGGCTCAGCCAGCGTTTGCAGGCGGGCGGCGATGTTGACGCCGTCCCCGTACACCGAGCCGTCGTCCTTCTCCATCACATCGCCCAGATGGATGCCAATGCGAAAACGCATGCGCCGCTCCTCGGGCTCGTGCGCCGAGCGCTCGGCGATCCGCGCCTGCGCGGCCAGCGCCGCGCTGACCGCGCCGGTCGCGGTGTCAAACACTGCAAGCACCGAGTCCCCCGCCATGTCGATGACGCGGCCCCGCTGGGATTCAATGTGGACGCGGAAGATTGTGCGAGCTGCGTCGAGGGCATGCACCGTGGCCCGCTCGTCTAGCGACATCAGGCGCGAGTAACCCACCGCATCTGCGGCCAGGATTGCTGCCAGCCGTTGCCGAAGATCACTGCCACTCACTGGTGCAAGCCCCAATCCGTAAAGTCAGGCTATCTTACCCGGATGGGTCTGCGCCAGCCCGCAATGTTGGGCGTCAGTTTCGCAGTGCCACCATGAACTCTTCTGCCCAGACCTCGGCTTGACGTAGGAGACCAGCGAGGGTGCCGACCTTGACTTCGCCGTGCATTGGTACGACGCAACCCTTGGATTCGCGTTTCAGTACGACATGGCTGCCGCTTTGTCGAACCTTCTGAAAACCGAGCCGTTCAAGTTGTAGGCCAGCAACACCACCTTGAGCATGACGCGCGGGTCATAGGCACTGGCGCCCACATCGTCGTTCTTGAACTTCGCATCCATGCCCGAGAGGTCCAGTTCGTGATCGACCAGATAGTCCAGAGCGAATGCGAAGCTGCCCGGCACAATCTGTTCCGACAACACCACCGGAAGCAGCAGGCTGTGGCGTTCCTGGGGTTTGTAGCGGGCCATGGAAATTGCAGATTCGTTGCGATCCCGATGCAACGTTTCTGGCATGCAAGGCGTCGACCAAATAAGCCGGTCGCCACAGGTATTTTTACAGCCTCAACGAATGAAAGGGACTTCCCCGTCCCAGGCGAGCCGCGCATTTTGCGACTTGCGGTTTACGGCAACAGCGTGCCACGATGGAGAGGTCGAACTTTTCATCATCAACTCACGCGAGAGGGGAAATCATGACTATCGTAACCGTTGGCATCGATCTGGCAAAGAACGTTTTCGCTGTGCACGGCGTCAATGAGGCTGGCAAAGCTGAGCTGGCGCGCTCCGATGTGCCACGCGCCAAACTGCTTGAACTGGTTGCCCACTTGCCACCCTGCCTGATCGGCATGGAAGCCTGCAGCGGCGCCCATCACTGGGCCAGAGAGTTTGCCAAGTTCGGCCACACGGTGCGCCTGATGGCACCGAAGTTCGTCGCACCTTATCGCATGAGCGGCAAGCGTGGCAAAAACGACGCGGCCGATGCAGCCGCCATCTGTGAGGCAGTCACCCGCCCCAATATGCGCTTTGTGCCCATCAAGACTATCGAACAGCAATCGCGCCTGTTCGTGCACCGTGCCCGACAGGGCTATGTGGAGCACCGCACCGCGCTGATTAACCGCATCCGTGGCCTGTTGTCCGAGCTGGGTATCGTGCTGCCGCTCAAGGCGGCGGTAATTCGTGGCGAAGCACACAAGCACCTGGAAGATCTACCAGGCTGGTGCAATACCGTCATCGGTGACGCACTGAGCGAACTTACCCACCTGGACGCACGTATCCACGAATACGACAAACACATTGCCCATATCGCCAAAGAGGACGAACAGTCCCGCCAACTCATGCAGCTCGGTGGCATCGGCCCCACAACAGCCAGCGCTATTGTGGCCACCGTTGGCAAAGGCCACGATTTCACCTGTGGTCGCCAGTTCTGCGCCTGGCTTGGGTTGGTGCCAGGTCAATACAGCTCGGGCGGCAAACAGCGGCTGGGGCGCATTACCAAGGCGGGAGACCCGTACCTGCGCACCCTGCTGATCATGGGTGCCAAGGCCGTGTTGTCAGCGGCGAAAAACAAGACCGACCCCGTAAGTCGCTGGGCGATCAGCGTGCAGGAACGCCGGGGTTACTGGAAGGCGGTGGTCGCCATTGCGGCCAAGAACGCTCGCATGTGCTGGGCCATGTTGCAGCGTGGGGAGGCGTTCAAGATGCCTGCGTAATCAACACCGCTTGGCCGCCCATTTTTTGAACTGAAGTTGTAGATGTCACCGTGTGATGACTCGATCGTTGATGAGTGAAAGGTTTGGACCTGCGCCGGGGAATGCTCGTTTAGCTCAAGGAGGTCAACAG
>JAYUQC010000002.1:0-6223 GCA_043759735.1 Rhodoferax sp. | reverse complement strand
TCGGCAAGCCGCTGGCCCATGTCCTCAAACTCCGGCTCGGTGATCAGCACGCGTGGCTCGGCGTTGTCGAGCACGGCCGCCAACTCGGCCTCGGTCATGCGAAAGTTCAGTCCGACATACACCATCGCCGCCTTGGCCACGCCGACCAGGACCTCGACCACCTCCATGCGGTTGTGCACAAGCAGGGCCACGCGCTCGCCCTTGCCCAAGTGCAAGTCGCCGCGCAGCAGGTGGGCTAGTCGGTTGCTCCTGGCGTCCAGCGTCGCGTAATTCATGCTGCGTTCGCCGTCGAAAAGCGCCAGGCTTTCGGGTGCGCGCTGGGTGATACGGGTGACGGCAAGTCCGACGTTCATGGCATGGGTCCAGAAGGGAAGTTCAGGCGGGAGGGCAAGGCTGCGCGCGTCAGCGGACGCTGCAATGGATGATACGAAAATCGTTGCCGATGGCGCCCTTTATTCAGGTTGATTGCGCATAGAATTTTTTGCACCTTGGCGCCTGCTCCACGCGGCCGACGTTGCACGAGGCCGGCAAAGCCGTTCTCTCTCTCCCACCTGCGAAAGATCACCTCATGGACACCATCTATCCCGAATACGAGTCGCTCAAGCTCGACCGCCCGGCCGAGCAGGTGCTGCGCATCACGATGTCGCGCGGCAAGATGAACGCGATGGACTTCGACTTCCACCATGCGATGACAACCATCTGGCAGCTCATCGAGGACGACGCGTCGGTCAGCGCCGTGATCGTCACCGGCGAAGGCCGGGCGTTTTCTGCCGGTGGCGATTTCGCGCTGGAGCAAAAACTCGTCAACGAGTTCGACTGGCGCGTGCGCATGTGGAAGGACGGGCGCAACCTGGTGAAGAACCTGATCCATTTCTCCAAACCCCTGGTGTCGGCCATCAATGGCGCGGCGGCCGGTGGTGGCCTGGCCGTCGCCATGATGTCCGACATCAGCATCGCCGGACGTTCGGCCAAGATCGTTGACGGCCATGTGCGCCTGGGCGTGGCCGCCGGCGACCATGCCGCGATCATCTGGCCGCTGCTGTGTGGCATGGCCAAGGCCAAGTACTACCTGATGTCGGGCGAGCATCTGTTTGCCGAGGAGGCCGAGCGCATCGGCCTGATCTCCAAGGTGGTCGATGACGACAAGCTGCAAGAGACCGCCTTGCAGGTGGCCGTCAACTTGACCAAAGCCTCGCCGTCGGCGATTCGCTGGACCAAACTGTCGATGAACAACTGGCTCACCATGGCCTGGCCGATCTTCGAGAACTCGCTCTCGCTTGAGATTCTGGGCTTCTCGGGCCCCGACGTGGTCGAGGGCCTGAAGGCCTACGAGGAAAAGCGCCAGCCCAACTTCAACCCCATTTCGCCGGTTTGATATGGTCGCTGCTTCTATTCCGAATCCGCTGGACTTCAGCGGCAAAGCCGTGCTGGTGGTGGGTGGCTCCAGCGGCATCGGCAACGGCATCGCGCAGGCATTTCGCAGCCACGGCGCGCAGGTGTTTGTCTGGGGTACTCGCGCGACGGCCGCCGACTACCGCAACGAAGAGGGCTCGGACCTCGATGGCCTGAACTATGCCCAGGTCGATGTGGGCGACTTCGCCGCCGTGACGGCCGCTTCGGCGCCGGACCCACTGGACGTGCTGGTGTTGTGCCAGGGCACCGTCGCCTACAACCGCAAGGAGTTTCAGATCGACACCTTCCGGCGCATCATCGACGTCAACCTCAATAGCCTGATGGCCTGCGCGCAAAAATTTCAGGGCGCGCTGGCCGCGCGCCAGGGCTCGCTGATCACAATTTCTTCGGTCGGCGGCATGCGGGCCACCCGCGGCAACCCGGCTTATGCCGCGTCCAAGGCGGGCGCGATCCACCTCACCGCCACGCTGGCGCAGGCCTGGGCGCACAAGCACATACGCGTCAACGGCGTGGCGCCGGGCCTGGTGGCCACCAAGCTGACCCGCATCACGATCGACAACCCGGAGCGTCTCCAGGAGCGCCTGGAGGGCATTCCGGCCGGACGCCTGGGCACGGCAGAAGACATGGCCGGCGCCTGCCTGTTTCTGGCCTCGCCACTGGCCTCGTATATCCATGGGCAAACCATCGCGGTGGACGGTGGCCGGATGTTATGAGTGAGCCTGCGCTGGAGCCAAGCGCCGAGATCATCGACCCGCACCACCACCTGTGGGACCGTGGCGGACATCACTACCTGGGTGACGATTACCTAGCCGATGCCGCTGGCGGCCACAAGGTGGCGGCCACGGTGTATGTCGAGTGCCTGTCCAAGTACCGCGAAGACGGACCCAAGCCGCTGCGCTGCGTCGGCGAAACAGAATTCGTCGCGGGTATCACACAGGGCAACACAAAGGGCAGTGTCACCGGCAACGGCCACCAGAGCAGTATCCGCCTCTGCGCCGGCATCGTCGCGCGCGCCGACCTGGCACTGGGAGCGGCGGTGGAGGAAGTCTTGGACGCCCATGAGCTGGCGGCGCAGGGGCGGCTTCGCGGCATCCGTTATGCAAGCGCCTGGGACGCCTCCCCGGCCATCCATTCCGCCTACCCGACGCGCCCCGGCATGCTGCGCGAGGCGCAGGTGCTGGCCGGGGCGCGATGCCTGGCCCGGCGAAAGCTGTCGCTCGATGCCTGGCTGTATTTCCATCAGCTCGACGATGTGGCCGCGCTGGCACGCAAATGTGCGGACCTGGTGATCGTGCTGGACCATTGCGGCGGACCGATTGGCCTGGGGCCGTATGCGCAGCAGCGTGAAGCGGTGTTTGAACAATGGCGCGAATCGCTGCGCGGCCTGTGCGGGTTCGACAACATCGTCGTCAAATTCGGCGGCTTGGCGATGCCGCTGGCCGGATTCGCGTGGCACCGCGCGGCGACCCCGCCCTCCTCCAGCGAACTCGCCCAGGCCTGGCAGCCGTATTTCGATGTCTGCCTGGAGCTGTTCGGCCCACGCCGCTGCATGTTCGAGAGCAATTTTCCGGTGGACCGCAGTGGCTGCAGTTACACCATTTTGTGGAATGCATTCAAGCGCTTGGCGGCGCCCTTGTCGGACGATGAGCGCGCGGCGTTTCTCAGCGCCACGGCGCAACGCGTTTATCGCCTCTGAAGCTGCGGCAGCGCTTCTCGCTCGACGAGCAACAGCGCCGCCTCCCGCGCGGTCATCCCGACGCGCACACCGCACTCCAGCGCCAGCGTATTGGCGGCGCTGATCACGCCATCCTCGTAGGTGCTCATGCCGTCGCCCATGCGCGCCAGCCGCGCATCGACAGTGGCGCCGGCAAGGCCCTCGGCTGCGGTGATCTCCAGCCCGGCCATGCCCGAGTCGTTGCGCCCGCGCCCGCCATCCGAGCAAATGAAGCCAAACGGCATCACCTTGATGATGTGGCGCGCTCCACTGCGCCCGGTGTGCCCGGCAGTGACCAGCACATTGCGCCGGTCGGCCTCGGTTCCGAACATGATCGAATCGGTGACAACGATCTGCCGGCCGTTGGCAGCTTGGTGCATGACACGCCGATTCGTGACCTGGTAGGCGCCAGGCGTACCCGGATCGTGATCGAGCATCAACCGCGCTGCCGAGTGCGCGGGCATGCCGACTCGAACGCCGCAGTCCGCCGCCGGACGGTTCACAAAGCTGATGATGCCGTTGCGATAGACATCCACGCCGTCACCCAGGATCACGGTCGTCACGTCCACCGCTGCCGCCGGGATGTTGAGCGCCTCGAAGTACCACAGGCCGGCGATGTTGGCGCCCTGCGGACCGACGCCGCCATCGAAACCGATCACCGCGCGCGGCAGTTGTTCGTGCACCAGGCGCGCCGGCAACACGCCGATGTAGGAGGCGGTGACCAGCACATCGCGGCCACGGTTGCGCGGCAGGATGTCGGCGGCGCTGTCCAGCGCCATGATGCTGCCGCGCGCGGACTGCTCGAGCTCGGTTTGCAGGTCGGTCACGGTGCGCCCCAGCCGCTCAGAATTTCGAGACGCCCAGACCCAGGCCGCCATCGACTTCCAGCGCCACGCCAGTGACCCAGTCGGCGCGCACCAGGTACTCGATCGCCTCGGCGATATCGTTGACGGTTCCGATGCGCCCCAAGGCATGGTCGTGGGCGATGGCCGCGTAGCGCTCAGCCGCCTGCTCGGGCGTGAACAGCCCGGCGCGCAGGTTGATCTCGGTGTTCACTGCGCCCGGCAACACACAGGAGACACGAATCTGCCTGCGCCCAAGTTCCGCCGCCATGACGCGTGCCAGTCCCTCCACCGCAGCCTTGCTGGTCGCATAGGGCGACGCGCCAGGGTAGGCGCGGCGGTTGTGGATGGAGCCCAGGAAGATGATCGCACCCTGCGTCGCCTCCAACATGGGCACCGCCATGCTGGAGAGCATCATGCCGGAGACGACGTTGGTGTTGAAGGCTTCCTTGAGGAACTCCTCGGTGTAGGCATCAACCGCCTGGCGGTACATGTTGGCCGCGTTGTTGACCAGTACGTCGAGCTTGCCGCCGTGGGCCAGCGCTGCATCGAGCATGGCCTGACGGTCCTTCTGCAGCGTGACATCGCCCGCGACGGCGCGGCATGTGTCTCCGATGGAGGCGGCCACCGCGTCCACCTTGTCCTTGCGCCGACCGGTGATCGTGACTTTTGCGCCGCGCGCCGCAAACAAGCGCGCAACGCCTTCGCCAATGCCCGAACCGCCCCCGGTCACCAACACCGACATGCCTTTGATTTCACGCATCACATGGTCTCCAGGAGTTGATCGGTGCCGCCAGCGGCCCACACCGCAGCGCGACGCAGCAGGCGGCCGTGCGTCGGGTGTTGCAGGGACTGGCGGTCATGGCCCAGTCCGCTATAGACCACCCGGCCACGCCCGTAGCGGTGTGTCCAAAGTGACGGTTGCTCCGGCAGAGGGGCAGCATCAAAGGCATCGGAAGGCAGGGCCCGTGCCCACATCGCCACCTCGATGCCGGGCGCCAGGTCGAGCTGCGAATAGACCTCGTCCGGCGCGCTCCACGGCGCCAGGCCGCGCGTCAGCAGATGCTGCGGATCCAGGCGGGTCTGCACTGGCCCCCACGGCGGGTGACTGGACTGGCCCCAGACCCAGGCGCCGCCCAGGACATCACGCCACTGCCTCCAGGTGTCGAAACAGAGGCTGGCGGTGTGCACGCCGAGCAAACCGCCGCCCGCGCGCACATGCCCGGCAATCGCATCACGCTCGGCAGCCGACAGGTCCAGCGCCCAGCGTTCACGCTCCGAGGCATATTTTTCATGCTGCGTCATGCTCCAGCGCAGCGCATAGACCACCAGCAGGGCGCGCGCATCCTGGCGCAACCACGCCACCACTTCGGCCAGATTTTCGCTGCACCGTGGCGCAAACCCAGCCGCCGCCAGCAGGTCCGACAGAACCGGCGCGGCCTGCCCGAACCCATGGCCAACACCGCCTGTGAGGACAATCGCCAGTCCCATCGGGCGTCGCGTCGTCACTCGACCTTGCGCGGCAACTGCGATGGCTGTCTTTCCCATGGAAACATGCTCCTTTGCCTTGGCACTTGTGGCCTTCTGCGGCGCCGAGTGTTGACGGCCCCGCCTTGCGCCAGTATATTAAACGAAATCGCATCTGTCGATTTCGGTGCAATTTGCGCCGATCAACTACCAACAAGGGCAATCCCGACATGAAAAACCCAGCGCTTGCAGCCGCCAAGGTGGTGGACCTGCATGCCCATATCGTGCTGGCCGCGACCATCGGCGCGGCTGGCGACTACGGGCCCATCCTGGGCCAGCACCCGGACGGCTCGCCGTACTTTCAGATTGGCAAGACCTACCGGCTCAACGGCGTCAAATACGCTGGCACCCCCTTCATGGACGCAGACATTCGTGTGCGGCGCATGGCCGAGCACGGCATCGACTTCCAGGTCGTGTCGCCCAATCCGCTGACCTACCTGCACTTCATTCCGGCCGACGAAGCGCTGCGCTTTTGCCGCGTACACAACGACGCGTTGGCTGGCATCGTCGCGGCGCACCCGACCAAGCTGGCAGGCCTGGCCGCGTTGCCATTACAGGACCCGAAGGCGGCGGCGCAAGAGCTGCGCCGTGCTGTCACCGAACTTGGCCTGATCGGCGCCGGTTTTGGCACCGATGCCCCGCTGTCCCTGGACGACCAGGCCATGGACACCCTGTACGCTGAAGCGGTGCGTCTGGATGTGCCGCTGTCGATCCATCCGGGTCCGGC
>JAYUQC010000001.1:0-6230 GCA_043759735.1 Rhodoferax sp. | reverse complement strand
GCTCGATCAGCCGAGTGCCCCTTGATCGGCCCGCGCGCCCGCCTTGTAGTGGAACGCCAGCCAGACCAGCGGCGTGTAGGCGACGATGACGCCCACGGCCCCGTCCAATTTTCGCATTGCGACGAGGACTGCGATCGGCAGCAACCACACGATATTGATGAAGCCGCAGGCGAGCGAGACCTTCTTGTGCGAGCCGTGTTTGCGGGCCGCGTACTGGTAAGCGTGGCTGCGGTGAGCTTGGTTGAATTTGTCGCCCCGGCGGACGCGACGGACGAGGGTGGTGGTGGCGTCGACCATGAAGACGCCGAGCAGGATGAACCAGGACCAGAAAAGGTGAGCGTCGGTCCGGCCGCTCCACAGCGCCAGCGTCGCCACCATCAGACCGAGGAAGCCGCTGCCCGCGTCACCCATGAAGATGCGCGCCGGCGGGAAGTTCCAGATCAGGAAGCCGGTGACCGACGCCGCCAGAAGCACCGCCACCGGCCAATCGCCGCCCGGGCGCACCAGCCACCACACCAGGGCGCCCGCGAGCGAGACGGTGATCGCCTCGATGCTCGCGATGCCGTCGATGCCGTCCATGAAGTTGAAGAGATTGATGGACCAGACCAGGAACAGGGCCGATAGCAAAACCGCCGCCAGCCCCAAGTCGACGACGAAGCCGAGGGCAGGAACGGGCGGGAGCGCACCCATCCACCCCAGCACCCAGGCCGCTGCCGCAGAGTGACCGAGAAAGCGCCAGCGCGCCGGTACCTGCCAGCGGTCGTCGATAACGCCCAGCGTTGCCACGATGGCACCGCCGCCGAGGATGGCAATGCAAAGCAGTGCGCCAATCCTTCCGGCTACGCCGAGGGCAAGCGTCAGGAGCAGAAACGAAGCGACGATCGCGACACCGCCGCCCCGCGGCGTCGGCACGCTGTGCGAACTGCGCTCGTTGGGGTGGTCCAACAGATTGGAGCGCAAGGCATAGCCCCGCACCGCCGAGGTCAGCGCCCAGGTCGCGGCGGCGCCAAGCAGAACGAGCGCAGTGAAGAAGACAGGGGTCATCCGAAGGCGTGATTCTGCCGTGGCAAAGCGTCTTCTGCGCGCTCAGCGTCGGCTATCCAGGTACCACCGGGCAGCATCGGCGAGCGCCTGATCCAACGTGAACAGGGGCGCCCAGCCGAGTCGCGCGCGCGTCGGTTCGATGTTGACCTGCAACGACGCGCACAGGCTTTGCATTGCCGTCGCCTGGCCAAGCAGCCGGGCCGAACCCCGCAGCAACGCCACGGGCACCGGCAGCAGGCGCGCACGGCTACCCAGGGCAGTTGCCGCGCGCCGCAGCAGCATCGGCGTGGACACATCCTCGCCATCACTGACGAGAAAGGTCTGGCCCGCCGCAGCGGGATGCGAAACACTGCGCAGCAACAGGTCCGCAAGGTTGTCGAGTGCGACCAGGCTGCGCGCGTTGCGCACGCAGGCAAAGGGCAGCGGCACACCGCGGTGCAGGGCGCGCATCAAGATGCCGAAATTGCCGGGCGCGTCGGGCCCGTATACCAGGGGCGGGCGCACGACGACCAGTTCGAGGCCGGTGCGATCGGCCAACTCGCGCAAGGCCCGCTCTGCCTCGAATTTTGACTGTGCATACGGCGAATGCGGCGCCGGCACGTCGTCGGCCTGGAAGGCGCGGGCAAACGTCTCGGCACCGTTGACTCCGATCGAACTGACGAATACGAAGCGCTTGACGCCCGCCACGGCGGCCTGCGACGCCAGCGCCAGAGTGCCTTCGACGTTGACGCGCCGGAACTCCGTCAGCGCGTGCGTAGCGGCATCGCGGATGACGTGCACGCGTGCAGCACAGTGAATGACCGCATCGACGCTATCCAGCGCAGCCGACCATCCCGGGCCGCCGCCGAGTTCCAGCCCACCGAAGGCATGGGCACCGGCAGGTACCGCCTCCGGGTGTGTGCGCACCGCCGCTCGCACCCCGAAGCTGTCGCGCAGCAGCCTGCCGACGACGGCACGCCCGACGAAACCGCTCGCCCCCGTGACGAGCACGGTGGCCATCGTCATTCCGCCGGGCGCACGAGAAATTGCCGCCCACGCGAAACCAGCTTACCGCGGATGAACGACGGCAGCGAGGGATTGAGCCGGTGCGCCTTGAGCGCGCGCCAGATCTCGCGGTTTTGCTGCAGGATGTTGCCCAGGCTCCGATTGGTCGTACCGCCCATGCGCATATGCACGAGCACCTGCGGGATATAGCGGACCTGGATCCGGTGCACCTCGATGAGACGTGCCATCAGTTCCATGTCGGCGGCGATCCGGTAGTTCAGGTCGAAGGTCCCGAAGCGTTCGAACACCTCGCGGCGCACGAACAAGGTCGGATGCGGCGGACACCACCCGCGCGCGAACAGCCCCGGTACGAACGACGAGGATCGCCAGTAGCGCACGATCTGCGAGGGCTGGTCCTGCCTCACATAGCACAGGTCGCCATAGACCGCTTCGAGTTTCGGGTCGGCAGATAACGCCGCCGCCACCCTGGCGATCACATCGGGCGCCGGATAGAAATCATCGGAGTTGATGAAGCCGACGACGTCGCCCGTCGCCAGGCGGATCCCTTTGTTCATCGCGTCGTAGATCCCGCGGTCGGGTTCCGACACCACCCTTACGAGGTGCGATCCATGCATGGCGACGACCCTCATCGTGGCATCGCTCGACGCACCATCGACGAGTAGGTGCTCAACGCTCGGGTGGGTCTGCGCCGCCACCGAGCGCAAGGTGTCGCAGATCGTGCCTGCGCTGTTGTATGCGACGGTGATGACCGAGACTTTGAGGGCTGTCATGCTGGGCTGACTCCCATCTCGGAAGCCATCATGGCCTGAACGACGTCTTGCATGTGGCGCCTCGCCCTCCACCCGAGTTCGCGCGCGGCGAGTTCGGGATTGCCCTGGCTCCAGGCAAGATCCGTCGGACGAAATAGCTCGCGGTCGGAGTCGACATGGTCTTTCCAGTCGAGGTCAGCAGCCACGAATGCGGCCGCTACGAATGCCTCCAGCGAGTGGGCCTCACCTGTGGCGATAACGAAGTCGCGTGGGGTCGGGCTTTGCAGCATCAGCCACATGGCTTCGACGTATTCAGGCGCCCAACCCCAATCTCGAACGATGTCCAGGCGTCCGAGCACGAGGCGTTCGTTGGAGCCCCGGGCAATGCGGCTCGCGGCGGCGACGATTTTGCGGGTGACAAAGCGGGCCGGTCGCAGTGGTGACTCATGATTGAAGAGGATCCCGCTACAGGCAAACAGGCCATAGGCCTCGCGGTAGTTCCGAACCAGCCAGTGGGCCGATGACTTGGCCACCGCATAGGGGCTGCGAGGTGCGAACGGCGTGCTTTCGTCGGCCGCCGCTTGTGCGACGCTGCCGAAGCATTCGCTCGAACCAGCGTGGTACAGCCGAGCCGATTTACGCAGCATGCGTATCCCTTCCATCACGTTCAATGTGCCGATGCAGATGCTTTCCAGAGTCTCCGCCGGCTGCTCGAACGACAGCCCGACGGAGCTTTGGCTGGACAGGAAGTACACCTCGTCGGGCTCGCAGTCGTAAAGCACCTTAACGACACTGCGAAAGTCCTTGGGCGCCATCGACCTCAGCGTGATGGACTGTCGAACGCCCAGATGCTCCAGATTCGAAAAACTGGCCATCTGCGCATCGCGCGACGTGCCCCACACGTCGTAGCCCTTGGCGAGCAGCAGGCGCGCCAGGTAGGAACCGTCCTGCCCACCGACGCCGCAAATTAGCGCTCTCATGAATCTGAAATCTCCTGGTAGATCTTGATGGTCTCTTGCGCGCAGCGGGTCCAGGAAAACTGGCTGATGCGAACTCGGCCGCGCGCGACGAGTGACCCGCGCGCAGTCGGCGTATCGAGTGCGCCTTCCAGCGCCGCGCGGATATGGTCCGGGTCCGCCGGGTCAAAGCAGGCGGCAGCATCGCCGACGACTTCGGGAAGCGAACTGGTGTTGCTGCAGGCGACGGGGCAGTCCATCGACATCGCTTCCAAGGGTGGAATCCCGAAACCCTCGTAGCGTGACGGATAAACGAGCAGCGCCGCATGCCGGTAACAACTCGCCAAAACGGTGTCCGGTCCGCCGACTTGCAGCACCTGTCTGTCCAGTCGCGCGCGCGCGATCAGCGCATGTTCGGCTTCGGTGAACCCTCCCCCGCCGAAGCACAACAGATGAAAGTTGTCTTGCAGCCAGATCGACGACGCATAGGCCTGAAGCAGGCCGTCGAAGTTCTTGTAGCCACTGCGGCTTCCGACATACAGCAAATAGGGTTTGTCGACGCCCAGCGTGCGCAATCGAAACTGCGTTGCCGACTCATTCGTCAACAGAGGCGTCAGGGCGTCGTAGCCAAGGTGAGTCACGGACACCTTGTGTTCGGGCACCTGCAGGATGTCCAGCAGATCCTTTCGAGTGTGGTGCGAGATACAAATGATGTGATCGGCCTTGGCAACGGCAGCGCGCTTCCAACGGGAGATCGGGTCATTCGCGGCAAAGGCGCTGGGTTGCCGCTCGTGGATCATGTCGTAGACCGTCAGCACACTGCGCGAGCGCCGGCTGGGGCTTGGCGTCGGGTAGTAGTACGTCCAGTGAACGATCTCTGGACGGCGCAGGTGCTGAATGGCGCTTGAGCCCAGGAGGCTGACCACGCGTGCCAACGACTTGGCTCCGGGCAGGCGAACAATCTTGCGGCCCCAGACCAGCCGATCGGGCAGCTTGGCCGCGTAGTCGTTGATATGTAGCGGCGCCACAATCAAGGGCTGCACGTCGCTGCGCGCGTGCATTTCTCCGGCCACGCTGGCGAAGTAGCGCGAGATGCCACCGAACTCCTGGGCACAGAAAATTTGGGAATCGAAAATGACACGCATGGGCATCGTCAGGGCATGGCGACCAAGCCGGGGGTGGCGCTGAGCGCCGGCGCTCGTCTGATCCGGCGCAACATGAAGTAGGCGACGACCAGGACGAGGACGTGCATGACCGCCTGCGTCGTGAAACTCGAAACGCTGCTCCCAAGCACCGACAGGCCGAAGTAGACGAAGCTGGCGGCATAAAGAGTCCTGAACAACACAGTGCCCCCAGCGGCCTTCCAGTCCAGCCACGCGGTCAGCCAGCCGCACAGCAGCATCATGAACGGCAGCCCGACGATTCCGAAGTTCAGATACGACTCGGCGATCAGTCCCGGTGGCACGCCACAGGCACCGAATGCCTCGCACCCGAAAACCGACATGCCGATGATGGTGTCCAGGTTGACGGTCTGCTTTGCAGCGAACAGCGCGCGCGGGATCAAGATCAGAATCGAATCGAGGTAGGAACTGCCGTAGCCGTAGGCCAGTTGCTCCGGGATCGACTTCATGATGATCAGTGTCTTGGCGTTCTCCACCAGGTTGCGGCCGATGTAGTTACCGACAATCTCGTTGGCCGTGGCGAGCAGGCCGGCGTCGTCGCTGGTCAGCCGCAATACGGTTCGAACGAACACCATGGCCAGCGCGATGCCGGAAGCGGCCAGCAGTTGCCTCGTCCCGATCTTGCCGACGAAAATCCGATAGGCGATCAACCAGGAAAACACCGAGAAAAGAATTGCGCCGCGCTGGTCCGAGAAGAAGCCGAAGGCAACCCACGCAATTACCGCGGTCCACATCAACCGCGAGCTACTGGCCACCTTGTATCCGGCCCCGATGTTCACGAACATCAGGAAGGGAATGAAATACAGGATGCTGCTGAGCAATCGAAGGCCGCCGCTGCCACTGTAGTCGGCCAGATCGTCAGTCGCCAGGATGTTTTTGCTGGCGCCGAATAGCAACTCGAGGTTCTGGCTAAAGAATGCGACCAACCCGAGCATGCCGATGGCCATCAATGCCCAACTGCGACCGAGCACGAACCGGATATCGCGCTTAGATGCCCGGTCGCGGCGCACACGGCGCAGCATGTGGCTCGTTGAGATCATCGCGACGACGAACAGCAGGTAGCACCCGAGCAGCAACACGGACCCTGTCCAGTACTCCGATACAGACAGGGGGGCCAGAATGAACTCCGCGATGAACTCTTCCGATGGCAGCGCCAAAGCGACGAACAATGGCTTGACGAGCAATCCATAGAACAAGACCAGCACGGCGAAACCTCTGCCGTACGCCGGAAACCGACTTCCGTGCAACGACGCAGCCGCCGCCAGGACCAGGACCGTCGCCAGAATGAAATAGAG